>DATFXD010000085.1:0-40283 GCA_035258605.1 Hyphomicrobiaceae bacterium
GGCTTGGATGCTGAACGAGATGAAGGCGTCGGGCCTGGTGCCGAAGGCGATCGTGTTCGACCGCAGCAACCCGATTTTGGCCCAGGGCGCCGCCTTCGCCGACCTGGCGCTGGTCGACCGCTTCGAGGCCGGCTGCCCGACAACCTTGATCGCCACCGGCGATCGTTTGCGCATCGAGCCCGACCGCGGCCTGGTGACGATCCTCAACCGATCAGCATGAGGTCGTCCCCTTTTCATCTCACCAGCGGTTCAAGTGAGTAAATGGCTGTGCTCGAAATCAGCCGCGCGCCGGCGTCGCCGTTGCGTGCAGGCACGACCGCAGCGGCCTTGCGCAAGCTGTGCGCCAAGCAATACGGCAGCTCGCTTCGTTGCAGCGCCGGCAAAGCCAATTGCCAAAGCTTTCGGGAACAAGTGCTGGGCCATGCTCGGGGATGAGAACTGCGAGGGTCTTTCCTGATCGCGCCGTGGAAGGCAAATGGCGCCAACGGATGACACCGGGATGACAACGGCGGCCTGCCGGTAGGTGTACGTTTCCGCACGAACGATTCTGCCGCCGGCTGTTGTATCCTAGAGCCTTTGGAGGTCTAATACCATGACGGCGGAGTACCTTGTCTGGTTGCTACCGAGAGGGGTGACCCATGCGCGGCTTCATCCATACTGTGACCGACACGGAGTTTATCCGCGATTGGGATGGCGAAGACTTCCCCGATCTGGAGATTGCAGCACAAGAAACCACTCAGGTCGCGCGCGATCTGATGGCCGAACAGCTTCGCAAAGGCCGACCCCTGCCGGTTCGGTGGAAGGTGCTGTTGGCCTTGGCCGATGATACCGTGTTGATGTCGCTTTCATTCTCACAATTGATACCGGCGATACCTGACCCAAGTTTGGGAGGGCGGCTTCGTTCATTGCAGGGCAACCAACTGAAGTTTCGCCGCGTGCGAGCCGTGCCGATATGTAAGGGTGGCCCGCTCGCAGTGCCCGACCGGACCGATCAACGCCCTCCACGCGACGTTCACATGCTTCACAAGAGCTTGTTAGGCATCGCGCTGATGCGGATGAGCATTGTGACTGCCGGCTTGCAGGTCAAGAGCTCGTTTCGCGCGATACGTGAAAGCAATGAGCTGCTGGATCGGATGCGCAGGGAGGGGTTCTAGGTTCCGCACTACCATCACAAGCTCGGCTAGAAGCAGTCCGAACGCTGAAAGTGCGGGCCGCAACAGAGTGCCAGATGCTAGCGCCACAGGTAGATCGGACTTGACCACATGCGGTGGCCGTCCTCTTGCTGCACGCGGACGAAGAGGCGGGTATCGCCGCCCTGCCGCAGCGGCAGCCGGCGCCGCACCACCAGCCGTCGTTGGCTCAGTCGTACCGGCAAGCGGTAGAGCTTGACCAGGCGATCGAGGCCACCGCCGGGGAAGCTCAATTCGTCAACCCCAAGCTCGGCGATGGCCACCTCGCCCGCCACCGGCGCCGTCCGGAACGACAGCCGCCCTGCCAGCGGTGCCTCCAGCCACAGGTCGATGCCACCATAATTACCGGTGGTGACGGCCTTCCAGTGGAGGCGATCGGCGGTCTCACTGACAATGCCGCGATCGAGGTTCCAATTGTTGATGACGGCGGTGCGCACGATGCGATTGCCCGCCAAGGATAACGAGCCGTCCCAGACCGTGGTGCGGGCGCGGCCGCGGTATTCGGCACCCTCGTAGATGAGGCGCAGCCGTGCGCCGAGCTCGGCGGCGCCATAGGGCCGAACCGTCTCCACATGATCGAGGCCGTCCCAAATGTCCAGGCGTTCGACCGGTGCCGATCCGATCACCTCGACGGCAAGCTCGACCTCGCCATCCTCAACGCGGGCGATGTCGCCCATGATCAGCCGGCGCGTCGCGGTCGATGGCGCCGGTCCGGCAGCCGGGTCGCGCTCAAACAGCAGCGCATCGCGGGCGGTTTCGACCGTGACGTCGAGGTAGGCGCGGTTGCCGGTGGTCGCGTAGTGGTGACGGCGCCGCATCGCCTCAAAAATGGCGCCGCGGTCGAGCCGCGTGGCCAAAAAGCAGGTGAGCCCGCCGCGGCTGCCGAAAAACGAGGCGCCGGGATAGCAGGCGCCGGGCCTGCCCTTGTGACCATCGGAGTTGGCGACGATGCCGACGCGGTAGCCTTGCGCGAAGGCATCGCGCAGGATCCATTCGAATGTGCCCCACGCCGAGTGCACCTCGACCGCGGTCTCGATGGCATCGTGGGCATAGGCGATATCGGCATAACGGCCGCCGACGTGCGCCATCACCACGCAATCCTTGCCGCGCAGCTTGTCGAACAGCTGGTGTGCGGTATGGGCATCCGACGGCTCGTCGCTCAGCTCCGCGATCTGCGCGTGCGAGGAGCGGTGGATGCTCTCGCCCTCATGCCGATAGTAGACGTTGCGATCGCCACCAACCGCGGTATTGGCCGACCATTCGTAGCCCGGAATGCACACGAAGCGGCCGGGCCGGTCGAAGTCACGCGTCAGCGCGTTGAGTTGCTGCCAGAACGCCGTCGTGATCTGAAAGTCGTTGCCCTGGTGTCCGATCACGTCAAGGAAGGCCTTGTCGCGGCCAAACTCGAAATATTCGCGCGCCGAGTTGGTGCCCAGGGTCTCGTTGGATTGGCCGTGGGTATCGCCCCAAAAATGCCGTCTGGGTGCCTCGGCCACCACCTTGAGCGGGTTGGACTGGCACAGCTCCCTGCCGGCGTCATCGCCAACGTGGATCAGGATCTGGCCCGGCGTCGCCACGCTCAGACCCTCAACCACGCTGGCGTAGGCGCCGAGGCTGAGGCGCGCAGTGTCGGGCAGGTTCGCGATCTGCCGATCGCACTTGAGCCGCAGCACCCGCTGCTCCCGATCGGTCGCATTACCCCACTTGTCGCGGGCGGCCAGCGCCAGACGGAACGGCTCGCCCACGCGCACCAGGGTCGGCAGCACGGCGATAAAATCCACTGCCGGCCCGGGCACGATCGCGATCTGCGGACGATCGTTCAGCGCCACATAGTCGTAGGTGGCGATCGGGTCGGCAAATACCCGAAACTCGAAGGCGCTCTCGCAGTAAGTCTGCAGACGAATGCCGGGCGAGCCGAACCGGCGGTCACCGAAGCGGATGGTGATGGTATCGCCGGGCGCCAGGAAATCGCGCACGACGCCGATGTAGAGCGACCGGCTCCAGGGCCGGATGTTGCGCTTGAACTCCCACTTGGCCTCGAGCGTGGCGCCGTTGGAGGCCTCAACGCTGGTATAGCCCTCGCCGGCCGGATCCTTGAATTGCACCGGCCCGAAGTCGGTGGCAAAGCGCATGCCGATCTTGATCGAGCCGGTATCATCCAGGCCGAATTGACCCGCCCGATAAACCAAGGTGAAGCTCGCGAGCGAGCCGGCCTCGAAGCTGCCGGTGGGCGTTAATGTCGCCGAGCCCATCAGATCGGGCCGGTAATTGGAATAGGGCATGCTTGCTCCCGGCGTTGGCGGCCGGACCCAGCAGCGTGTGCCGTGGGTCCTGCCATCACGCCGCTAGCGCCGATCGGCCGCGCGGCGGCATCGTTTCTTCGCCGGCAAAGATCAGGCCGGCGCGGCGCCTTGACCGGCGAGCCGAGCATTGTGCGGGAACATGATGCGGCGCGCCGCATCGTCCATCTCGGCCTTGAACGTATGGCGATCCTTGAGCGCGACGGCGCGCTGCGCCGCCGGCCGGGCGCCGATCTCGTCGATCAGGCGCTTGAGATTGGCAAAGCGGCCGGCAACCTCCTCGCCCAGCACGAACGCTCCGAGCCGGGTCCAGCCCCACACATCCATATCGACGATGCTGTAGCGGTCACCCACCATGTAGCGCTGCTTGGCGAGGCGCTGATCGAGGATGGTGTAGTGGCGCTCGACCTCAAAGGCATAGCGGTTGGCCGCATAGGGCACCTTGTCCGGTGCAAAGTGGCGAAAGTGCACAGCCTGGCCCGAGAACGGCCCGACACCGGTGGCGACGAACATCAGCCAGGAGAGCATTTCGCCGCGCGCCTTGGCGGTGTTGTCGGGCAGGAACTTGCCCGTCTTCTCGGCGAGGTAGAGGAGGATGGCATTGCTGTCGAACACGGTGACCTCGCCATCGACGATAGCGGGAACCTTGCCGTTCGGATTGACCGCGAGGAAGTCGCCTTTGAACTGATCACCCTTGCGCGTGTCGATGGGTATGGCCTCGTAGGGGAGGCCCGCCTCTTCGAGGAACAGGGCGACCTTGGTCGGATTGGGTGAGCCGTTGTAATAGAACTTCAACATCGGTGGTCTCCGGTTGACTGCTGGCCGCCGCAGCGGTTCCAGCCGGTTATGTCACAGCCCGGCCGCCGGCGAAAAGGCCTTGCGCCGTTGGGGCCGGTTGCTGCGGCGGCAACGGTGAGGTCGGCTGGCGTGTGCGCCCGGTTGCTTGGCCGCCTCCAGGCGCCGGCAATCTGCTGCGGCTAGCCGAGCCGCCGGCAACAGGCATCCCGCCGGCTTACTATCGTTGAGCTTGCGGCAGGATCGGCCAACTGACGAAAGGAAGACTTGTGCCCATCAGCTTGTCGGTGCTCGACCAATCGGTTGCCCTCGTCGATCGTCCACACGCCGAATCGATCCACAACACCATGGCCCTGGCGCGGCATTGTGAAAGCCTTGGCTATCGGCGCTTCTGGCTTTCCGAACATCACAACCACGGCAGCATCGTTGGCACTGCTCCCGAAATTTTGATTGCGGCCATCGCCGCCACCACCGAGCGCATCCGCATCGGCAGCGCCGGGGTGATGTTGCCGCACTATTCGCCGTTGAAGGTGGCCGAGCAGTTCCGCGTGCTCGAGGCGATCGCCCCGGGCCGCATCGATCTCGGGCTCGGCCGGGCGCCGGGGTCGGACGGGCGCACGGCATTCGCGCTCAATCCGCTCGCCAACGAGCGGCCGGCGCATTTCCCCGCCGACGTCCGCGATCTGATGGCGTGGCTCACGGGCTCCGCGCTGCCCGAGGGCCATCCCTTTCGCCAGGTGCGGGCCTATCCGGAAGGCGAGACGGTGCCCGAGATCTGGATGCTGGGAAGTTCCGACTACGGCGCCCAGGTAGCGGCGCATTTCGGTCTGCCCTACGCCTTTGCCTGGTTCTTCACCGACGGCAAGGGTGGCGCGGAGGCGCTCGAGCTCTATCGCCGGCTCTATCAGCCCAGTGGCCGCCATCCCGAGCCGCACGCAGCGCTGTGCGTGTGGGCGCTGGCTGCCGACTCCGAGGAGGAGGCCCACTATCACTTCGCCTCGCGCGCCCGGGTCCGTCTGTTGCGCGATCGCGGCATCTTCGCCCCGCTCGAGCCGGCCGAGGTGGCCCTGGCCCACCCCTATAGCGAGGCGGACATTGCCCGCATCTCGGACATGCGTCGCGAGGCGTTTGTGGGAACCGCTGGCGATGTGATGGCGCGTATCGACGAGCTGGCGCGGCGCCTCAACGTTGCTGAAATGGCGGTGGTGACCTGGACCTATGACGAAGCCGCCCGGCGTAAAAGCTATCAATTGCTGGCCAAGGCGGCGGATCTATAGGGCGCGGCCCTTGCCCGCCCTCAGGCAAACGCCGCCGATCGAAGCCAACCCAAGGTGAGATCACGCTGTCGTGATCTTAACCTCGGGCCCGGGCGAGCTGGCGGCCCGGCGCGAGAACGCATCGGCACCGCCGCGGGCCGCGACGGCTAGCTCTTCACCTTGACGTAGCGGCCCGGCGCATCCTCGATCACTCCCAGCCGATCGCCGGGGGTGCGGGCCTTGACCTGGCCGCCGGACTGTTTGGCCAGCCAGTCGGCGTAGTGCGGCCACCACGACCCCGCATGCTCCTGGGCGCCTTCGCACCAGGCCTCCAAGGTCGCCGCCTTCTTGTCATTGGTCCAGTATTGATATTTGGGCCGGTCGGGTGGGTTGATCACGCCGGCGATGTGGCCCGAGCCGGCCAGCACGTAGGTCACCGGGCCGCCGAACAGTTTCGAGCCGATAAACACCGACTTTGCCGGCGCGATGTGGTCCTCCTTGGCGCACAGCTCGTAGATCGGCAGCTTGACCTTGCCCAAATCGAGCTTGACGCCGCCGATTGCCATCTGCCCACGGGCGAGCTTGTTCTCGTGATAGAACTCGCGCAGGTAGAAGCTGTGATTGGCGGCCGGCATCCGCGTCGAATCCTGGTTCCAGAACAACAGATCGAACGGGAACGGCTTCTTCCCCAACAGGTAGTTGTTGACGATATAGGGCCAGATTAGGTCCTTCGGGCGCAACAGGTTGAAAACCGTGGCCATGGCCGAGCCATCGAGGTAGCCCCGCTCGGCCATCATCTCCTCCAGCGCCTTGAGCTGCGCATCGTCGATGAACAGCATCAGGTCGCCGGCCTTGGTGAAGTCGACCTGGGCGGCAAAAAAGGTAGCCGACGCGAACGGCTCTTCGCCGCGGGCGGCAAGATAGGCCAGCGTGGTGCCAAGCAAGGTGCCGCCGACGCAGTAGCCGATGACATTGACCTTGTCGCTGCCGGTCTCGCGCTTGACCGCATCGGTGGCCGTCATAATGCCTTCGGTCATGTAGTCTTCGAAGGTTTTGTGCGCCAGCCGGCCATCCGGGTTCACCCAGGAGACCACGAACACCGTGAAGCCCTTGCTGACGGCAAAGCGGATGAAGGACTTCTGCGGGCCGAGGTCGAGAATGTAGAACTTGTTGATCCAGGGCGGCACGATCAAAAGCGGCCGCTGATAGACGCTGTCGGTCGCCGGCGCATACTGGATCAGCTGCAACAGATCGTTCTGGAAAATGACCTTGCCCGGGGAGGTGGCGATGTTGCGCCCAACCTCGAAGGCCTCGGTATCGGTCTGGCTGATGCTCAGAATGTCGCCCGACCTTTCGAGGTCGTGCATGAGGTTGGCCATCCCCTGCACCAGGTTGTTGCCGCTCGAAACGAAGGTCTCGCGCAACACCTCGGGGTTGGTCAGGGGGAAGTTTGACGGCGAGAGCGCGCTCGCCAGCTGTTTGAGATAGAAGGTCGCCTGCTGGCGGGCGCGCTCGTCGAGGCCTTCGGTCTTGTCGAGCAGGTCCTCGAGCCAGCGGGTGGTGATGAGGTAGGACTGCTTCCAGAAATCGAAGTAGGGGTTGCGGCTCCAGTCGGGATCCTTGAAGCGATTGTCGCCGGGCTCGGGCTCGGCCACCGGCGCCGCGGCACCGCCCATCAGCCGCTGCATGGAGCCGGAACAAAGTTCCATGAAGCTGCGCGTCAGTTCGCCCTGCGCCTCCACCAACTTGCCGGGAGCCGCCACCCAATGCTGGGCGATCTCGCCAAACAGGCGGCCGGCCTCGGCCATGTCGCTCGCCGCGCTCATCGGGCTGATTTTGCCATTGGCGCGCTCGAGCAGCCCGCTCATGACCCTGCCGCCGTCTTCCATCAGCCGCAGCATGTTGCGGCCGAACTCTTCGGGATTGCCGATGCGGTAGGCGGCAAGATCAATCGACATCGGTATGGGGCGCGGAGATTCCGGTGCTTTTTTGAGCATTTCTCACTCGAACGGTTGCAGGGACGGCGTCGACACGTGAACTCCCCCATGTCAACGCCACGGTTGCCATAGAGATAGGGATTGGATTGCAACTTTGCCGAAAAATCGCAAGGCCCGTGACTATTTACACGAGAATCTGGTAGGCGTTGTCAACAATGCGCCAAGACGCGGGTGCAAGGAACTGTTAACAGTCGCGCCTAAATATAGGGGATCTCGTCCACTTCAGGGGTGTGGGGGTGTCCGCATGCTGCGGCCTTTGCGACGCATGATCACCTTGCTAGCGGGTGCCACTTTGCTGGCCCAGCTCGCTGCCTGTTCGGAGACGTTGCCGTTCTCCCAATTGCCGGACTTGAGCAAGCTGCCGCAGAAGGTTATGGGCAAGGACGAGCAGCAGGAGAAGATCAACGAAATGATCGAGCGGGGGCACACCCATCAGATCGAGGCGGCAAAGCAGATCGAGCAGGTCAAGTGACGAGGCCGGCCGGATGGGCCGCAAGTGGTAGCGTTTTGAGCGTTTGAACGGCTAGACACGTGATTGAAGATTTTCATCGGGTTAAGCGGCTGCCGCCCTACGTCTTTGCTGAGGTCAATCGGCTGAAGGCCGCAGCCCGGGCCAACGGTGCCGACATTATCGATCTCGGCATGGGCAACCCGGACATGCCGACGCCGCAGCATATCGTCGATAAGCTGGTCGAAACCGTCGCCAAGCCGCGCACCAACCGCTACTCGGCCTCCAAGGGCATCCCCGGCCTCAGACGGGCGCAGGCCGGCTATTACGCGCGCCGCTTCGGGGTCAAGCTCAACCCCGAGACCCAGGTGGTCGCCACCTTGGGCTCCAAGGAAGGCTTCGCCAATATGGCGCAGGCGATCACCGCACCCGGCGACGTGATCCTGTGCCCGAGCCCGACCTACCCGATCCATGAGTTCGGCTTTATCATTTCCGGCGCCGCCATCCGTCACATTCCGACCGGCAGCGGCGCAGGCGCCGGCGGCGACCCGCACGCGGAGTTCTTGCGTGGCGTGGAACGCGCCGTCAAACATTCGATCCCGCGGCCGCTGGCGGTCGTGCTCAGCTACCCGTCCAATCCCACGGCGCAGACCGCCGAGCTCGCCTTCTACGTCGAGGTGGTGCAGCTGGCAAAAAAGCTCGAGCTCATCATTTTGTCGGATATCGCCTACGCGGAAATCTATTACGACAACAACCCGCCGCCGTCCGTGCTGCAGGTGCCCGGGGCAATGGACGTGACGGTCGAATTCACATCGCTGTCAAAGACCTATGCCATGCCAGGTTGGCGGATGGGGTTTGCGGTCGGCAACGAGCGCCTGATCGCCGCGCTAGCACGCGTCAAGTCCTACCTCGACTACGGTGCCTTCACCCCCGTCCAGGTGGCGGCCGCCGCCGCCCTCAACGGTCCGCAGGACTGCGTCGAGGACATGCGCCGGACCTATCGGGCGCGACGCGATTGCCTGATCGAAAGCTTTGCCCGGGCCGGCTGGAGCATCCCGGCTCCGGCCGCCTCGATGTTTGCCTGGGCGCCGATCCCGGAGGCCTATCGTCAAATCGGATCGGTGGAATTCGCCAAACTGCTGATCGACAAGGCCGATGTCGCGGTGGCGCCGGGCCTGGGCTTTGGCGAGTACGGCGAAGGCTACGTGCGTATTGCCCTGGTTGAGAACGAGCACCGCATCCGGCAGGCGGCGCGCAATATCAAAAAGTTCCTCGCGCGCGCCCCGGAAAGCATGCATAACGTGATCCCTATTCCGCAAAAGGCATCGCGTTAGTATTGGTTCCCATGCGCCAGCCGTTGAACCTTGGCGTCGCCGGCCTCGGCACCGTCGGCACCGGATTGGTGCAGCTCATCAAGGAGCACGGCGCCCGAATGGCGCTGGCGCTCGGGCGTGACGTTCGCATCGTTGGCGTCAGTGCCCGCTCGCGCGGCAAGGCGCGCGGGGTTGAGCTGGCGGGCATCGACTGGTTTGACGAGCCGCAACGGCTGGCGGCCGACGCCGGCGTTGACGTCTTCATCGAGTTGATCGGCGGCGAGGAGGGCGTGGCACGGGCCGCCGTCGAGACCGCGCTCAAGGCCGGCAAGCACGTGGTGACCGCCAACAAGGCGCTGCTCGCCAAGCACGGCACCGAGCTTGCGCATCTGGCCGAGGCCAACGCCGTCGCCCTCAAGTTCGAAGCCGCGGTGGCGGGCGGCATCCCGATCATCAAGACCTTGAAGGAAGCGCTCGCCGGCAATCAGATCCGCCGGGTCTACGGCATTCTCAATGGCACCTGCAACTACATCCTGACGCAGATGCAGGAGGAGCACCGCGCGTTTGCCGACGTCCTCAAGGAGGCGCAGGACCGCGGCTATGCCGAGGCCGATCCGACCTTCGATATCGGCGGCTTCGATACCGCCCACAAGCTCGCCCTGCTCACCAGCCTGGCGTTCGGCACCAAGGTCGCGCTCGATCAGATCCACGTTGAAGGCATTGCCAGCATAACCCAGGCCGATATCGAGGCCGTCGACGATCTGGGCTATCGCATCAAGCTGCTCGGCGTCGCGCTGCTCACCGACAGCGGCATCGAGCAACGCGTGCACCCGGCGATGGTGCCCAAGCACTCGGCGATCGCCGAGGTGTCGGGGGTGACCAATTGCATCGCCATCGACGGTGATTTCGTCGGCAACGTGCTGCTGGCGGGGCCGGGCGCCGGCGCCAAGGCGACCGCGAGCGCCGTCGCCGGGGATATTCTCGACATCGCCCGCGGCGGCACCGCGCCCCCGTTCGGGGTGCCGGCGGCGCGGCTCACGCCCTATCGGCGCGCCAGGCTGGGCCAGCACCAGGGTGCCTACTACGTGCGTCTTTCGGTGTTCGACCGGCCCGGCGCCATGGCCTCGATCGCCGGCCGCATGGGCGAACGCGGCGTGTCGTTGGAGAGTATCGTGCAGCGGCGGCCGCGCTGGGCGCTACCCGGCATCGATGCCAAGCCCAAACCGGGGGCGCCGACCAGCGTGATATTGATTACGCACGAGACCACAGAGGAGGCGATTCGTGCCGCGCTCAAGGCCATCCACGGTGATGGCAACGTTTCCGAACCACCGCAGATGATCCGGATCGAGCCGCTGTAGCGGCAATTCGCGATCACTAAGACGGAGAGCACGATGAAAAACGCGATCCAGGGGCATGACATCGTGGGTGGGCTCGATCGCGTGCTGGTGCTGGAGGTGGCGCGGGTCACCGAGGCCGCCGCCATTGCCGCGGCGCGGCTCAGGGGGCGCGGCGACGAAAAGGCCGCCGACAAGGCGGCCGTCGACGCCATGCGGCACGAGCTGGGCAAGGTCCACATCCAGGGCCGCGTCGTGATCGGCGAGGGCGAGATGGACGAAAGCCCGATGCTCTACATCGGCGAGCAGGTGGGGATCGGCGATGGCCCGGAGGTCGACATTGCCGTCGACCCGCTCGAGGGCACCACGATCTGCGCCAAGGCCATGCCCAACGCGCTGGCGGTGCTGGCGATCTCCGAGCGTGGCGGCTTGCTCAATGCGCCGGACATGTACATGAACAAGATCGCCATCGGGCCAGGATATCCCGAGGGCATCATCGATCTCGATGCACCGCCGGCGGAAACCTTGAATGCCATGGCCAAGGCGCGCGGCGTTCCGGTATCGGAGATCACGGCCTGCATCCTCGACCGTCCGCGCCACGCCGAGCTGATCGCCAGCGTGCGCAAGGCCGGGGCCGGCGTGCAGCTGATCCCCGATGGCGACATCGCCGGCGTGATCTGGACCACCGATCCCAACGAGACCGGCATCGACATCTATTTCGGCATCGGCGGGGCGCCCGAAGGTGTGCTGGCGGCGGCGGCGCTGCGCTGCATCGGCGGCCAGATGCAGGGCCGGCTGCACCCCTTGAAGAAAGACGAGGAGACGCGCGCGGCCGCCATGGGCGTGAGCGACATTAAGCGCAAATACGACATGCACGAATTGGCATCCGGCGATGTGATCTTCTCCGCCACCGGGGTGACCGATGGCTCGCTGCTCGATGGTGTGCACTTCCGCGGCGACTTTGCCGAAACCGAAACCGTGGTGCTGCGCTCCAAGACCGGTACCGTGCGCCGCATCAAGACCACGTTCCGCATGCTTGGCACCAAGGCCTCGCCTGGAATTTGAGGTGTGGAAATTGAGGTGGCAAATGCTCAACGCCGGGCCCGCCGGATCGGATCTTCCAAACCAATCGGCTGCCACCGATGTCGGCATTGGTTGTGACGGCGGGGGTGGTGTTGCTTGCCGCCGGCGCCGCCCGCTCGATGATGAAGCCCGCTCAGCAAAGGACTGGCAATGATCGATCTTTACACGTGGTCGACCCCCAACGGTCGCAAGGTCTCCATCATGTTGGAGGAATGCGGGCTCGAATATACCGCCCACGCCGTCAACATCACCAAGGACGAACAGTTCAAGCCGGAGTTTCTCAAGATCAGCCCCAATAACCGCATTCCGGCGATCGTCGACCGTGACAACGGTCGCTCGCTGTTCGAATCGGGCGCGATCCTCATGTATTTGGCGGAAAAGACCGGCAAGTTTTGGCCGCAGGAGCCCGCCCGCCACTGGCAGACGATGGAATGGCTGATGTGGCAAATGGGCGGGATCGGGCCGATGATCGGTCAGGTGCACCATTTCGTGCGCAACAACAAAGGCAAGGCGCCCTACGCCGAGGAGCGCTATGTCAAAGAGACGCACCGCCTTTACGGCGTACTCGACAAGCGGCTGCAACAGGAAGACTACGTGGCCGGTGCCTATAGCATCGCCGACATGGCGATTTGGCCATGGATCTCGCGCTTCGAATGGCACACGGTCGACCTCAATCAGTACCCCAACGTTGCGCGTTGGTATAAGGCGATCGCGGCGCGGCCGGCGGTGGCTCTGGGCTACGACGTCCCCGTCAAACAGACCGGCATCCCGATGCCGGCCTAGGTGCAGCGGTTTTCAATGAAGGGCCCTCAGATGCACAAAGACAGGCATTTCTCCGGCGTCATTGCCCCGGTTTTGACGCCGTTCGGCGAAGACGGCACTCCGGACCCGGAGCGGTTCGTCGCCCATTGTCAATGGTTGATGGACGAGGGCTGCACCGCGCTGGCGCCATTCGGCACCACCAGCGAAGGCAATTCGCTCGGCGTCGATGAGCGGATGGAGTTGCTCGAGGAGCTGGCCGACGGCGATATCGACACCAGTAAGCTGATGCCCGGCACCGGCTCGTGCTCGCTGGCCGATGCCATCGTGCTGACACGGCACGCCGTCGAACTCGGCTGCGGCGGCGTTTTGATGCTACCGCCGTTCTACTACAAGGCACCGAGCGAGGATGGGCTATTCCGCTTCTTTGCCGAGGTGATCGAGGCGGTCGGCGATGACCGTCTCAAGATCTACCTTTACCACATTCCGCCGGTGGCGCAGGTGGGCTTTGCCCTGCCGCTGATCGGCCGCCTGATCAAGGCCTTCCCGCAGACCGTGGTCGGCCTCAAGGATTCCTCCGGCGACTGGAACAACACCAGCGCCATTCTCGAGGCCTATCCGGAGTTTGAGGTGTTCCCCGGTTCGGAGGTGTTCCTGCTGGACGGCCTGCGCCACGGCGCGGCGGGCTGCATCTCCGCCACCTGCAACGTCAGCGCGGCGGCGATCCGCAAGGTCTACGACAACTGGCGTGGCGGCGATGCCGATCGTCTGCAGCAGGGCATTACGGCCCTGCGCCAGGCGATCCAGGCCTATCCGATGATCCCGGCGCTGAAGGCGATCATCGCCCACTATCGCCAGGACCCGGCTTGGGCGCAGCTGCGGCCGCCGTTCACGCCGCTGGCGGAGGCCGACGCCCGCAAGGCCGTGACGACATTGGCCGATGCGCACGGTTTTCGGCTGGATTTTGCGACCGCGGCCTGAGCCTGACTTTGGGCGCTGGTGTGCTCAGCGCGAACGCGCCTGAAGCTTTCGATCGCCTGGTGAGGCGGCGGGTCGCCGCCTTCAGAGGCGATCACGGATTTCCGCCAACGTCTTGCGCGGGCTGATCGCCTCCGGGTCGAGTCTCAGCTCGATGACCGCGGGACGGTTGCTGGCAAGCGCGCTGCTGAGCGCCGGGGCGAAATCGGCAGTTGTCTCGATCGTATAGCCCTCGGCGCCGAAGCTGCGGGCATAGGCGGCAAAATCCGGGTTGATCAGCGTGGTGCCGACCACGCGGCGCGGGAATTCGCGCTCCTGGTGCATGCGGATGGTGCCGTACATGCCGTTGTTGGCGACGATGGTGATGATCGCCAATCCGTACTGCACCGCGGTCGCCAGCTCCTGGCCGGTCATGAGGAAGCAGCCGTCGCCCTGAAAATTGACGACCACGCGCCCGGGGTGGGCGACCTTGGCGGCAATGGCGGCGGGCAAGCCATATCCCATCGAGCCGGAGGTCGGGGCCAGCTGCGTGCGGTAGGCCTTGTATTCAAAATGGCGGTGCAGGAAGGCCGCGTAGTTGCCGGCACCGTTGACCACGAAGGCATCATCGGGCAGCAACGCGGAGCTGATGCGCACCACCTCGGCCAGCTTGACGGCACCGGGCATGTTGACCGGCGCAAGGAAGCCGCGGTAGGCGGCGCGCAGGCTCTCGGTGCGGCCCGCCCAGGTCACGCCGGCGGTGGGCTCTAGCGCAGCGAGCGCCTCGGCGAAGCGACGCGTGGTGGCAAGGATCGGCAGATCAGCGCGGTAGACGGAGCCCAGCTCATCGGCGGACGGGTGCACGTGCACCAGCCGCTGGCTCGGATTGGGAACCGTCAGCAGGCTATAGCCGCCGGTGGTGATTTCGCCGAGACGAGCGCCGATCACGATCAACAGGTCTGCGTCGATGACGGCTTTGCCAAGGCTCGGTTCGACGCCGATGCCGACGCAGCCGACATAACAGCGATGGCGGTTGTCGATGTAATCCTGGTAGCGAAAGGCGCTGGCGACCGGCAGCTGGAAGCGGTCGGCGAACGCCTCGAGCGCGGCTTTGGCCGCACCACTCCAGCCGGGGCCGCCGACCAGCACCAGCGGCCGCCGGGCGGCAGCCAGTGCCTCATCTACGCCGGCCAGATCGGCGGCGCTGGGTGCCGGTTCGGCGACCGCGACGGGGCGGGCATCGCGCGCCTCGACCGTGGCCGCCAGCATGTCCTCGGGCACACCCAGCACCACCGGCCCTGGCCGCCCGGAACGGGCGCGATGGTAGGCGCGGCTCACGTATTCGGGGATGCGCTCGGTTTGGCGAATGACCGCCGCCCACTTCACGAACGAGCCCAGAAGGCTCTTGGTCTCGATCTCTTGAAAGGCTTCTCTGTCCTCGAACTTGGAGTTGGGCAGGCCGACAAACAGCACCAGCGGCGTGGAGTCCTGCTGGGCGACGTGCAGTCCGCTCATGGCGTTGGCCAGCCCAGGACCGCGCGTGACGAAGCACACCCCAGGCTCGCCGGTGAGCTTGCCCCAGGCCTCGGCCATCATGGCCGCGCCACCCTCCTGCCGGCAGATGATGGTCTTGATGCGATTGCTGTCGTGCAGCCCGTCGAGGGCCGCAAGAAAGCTTTCACCCGGCACCGTGAAAACTGAGCTCGCGCCCTGTGCCTCGAGCTGGTCGATCAGAATTTTGCCGCCGTGCCGCATGCCCCGTCTCCGCCAACCCGAACTGTGCCTGCCGAGGTCGAATGCCCGCGGGCCGCAGCCTCGGCGAGGCGACATTCCGGAACCCCCCGCATGCTGTCAACGGCGAATGGTCGACCGCCCGCGCCCTGCCGTCCGGGCAAGCGCCTAGTGGTTTGGCACCCTTGAGGCCTGGCGCGCACACCCTATGTTTGTGATTGAATGCGCCGTGGCTCGCTCAGCCGGCGCAGATGTGAGGGCCGAGGCGGCCACGGCCGCCGCCTAGCGGTCTCCATTTTGGCTGCTGCCCCCCGTCGCCCGCGGCGAGGCGAGGCCCCCGACAGCGGTCTTGGGTGGAGAAGGCGCGCGCCCGCGCGGCCCAGTTGCATAAGGTGAGCAGCGAGGCAGCCAGCACGCGCCCCGGCATTTTGGGGGCGGGTGGTGTTTTCGGAAACCCGCTGGGCTGTTCCAGCGACCGGAGAACACGGGGAGCGGTTATGAAACCAGCGGCGATCGACTATAAGACGCATATTCTGATCGGCGTGCGCGCCGATGGGGCCATGACCGTGCTGCGCGACTGGCCCAACGTTCCCAAGCAGGCCGAGGTCGAGGCCGCCATCGGCGCCGCCGGCCAGGCCTACGTGACCTATGTCCTGAGCACGCCCACGGCCATCCTGCCGGCCCCGGGGCACGGCAGCGCCGGTCTGGGCGATCGGTCGACCGGCAGCAACCGGCGTTGGTGAGGGTCGCGACCGACGGCTCCGGCTTCAGGCCGGCGGCGCCGCCTTGCGCGCCATGCGATCGAGGGTGGCAGCAAGCATGGTTTTCGCCGCGCCATAGATGCCGGGGGCTTCGCTTTCGCGCGGGCCGCCCACCCCCAAGGTCATCTCGGAACCGAACCGCGCCAGTTGTGCCTCGAGCCAGGCCGCGGCCGCCGCCGGCGCGGCGGGGTCGCTGGCATCAAGCACGAGGAATGGCTTGCCATGCTGGCGCGCCCAATGCAGCGCGCGCGTCGTTCCAACCGAAACCGCAAGCCCCGTGGTGTTGGTCAGGATCAAGGTGGCATTGCTGTCGCGCACGTTCCATTCCGTCCGCTGCAAGGGGTGGGCGAGCTCCGTCTCCTTCAGCAGGGGGTACTTGACGAGCAGCCCCGGCGGCTGCGGGTAGTCCTCGGCCCAGCCGCCCTTAGGGCACCAACCGCCCCAATCAATGCCGCGCTCGATCGCCACATCCAGCGCGGCGCGGTCGACGCCGCTCTGACCGCCGCTGCTGATTTTCATGCTGGCATGATGGCCGAAGGCCGCGGGCGAACACAAGACCCAACCTCGGCCGGGCGGGGACCCCAAAGACCACCGGCCAAGCTCGGGCTTGGCTTAAGCGCGGTCGGCGGCGGCGCGCGCGCCCCGCATTTTGCCGACCAAGCCGGTCGGAAAGAAGTAGACGCTGAGCACGAACAGGATGCCGAGCCACAGCAGCCAGCGATCGGGATGCAATAAGCTCGCCACCAGCGGCAGCGCCTCGGTGGCCTTGGCGGCTGCCGCCATCAGCTTTTGCAGATAGTTCTGCGCCAGCACGAACAACGTCGCGCCGATCACGGCGCCATACATGGTGCCCATTCCCCCGATCACCACCATCAGCAGGATGTCGACCATGATGGCAAACGAGAGCGTGGTATCGGGCCCTATGTAGCGCAGCCACAAGGCGTTGAGGCCGCCGGCCAGCACCGCCATGGCGGCAGCGAGACAGTTGGCCACCGTGCGATAGGTCACCGTCGGGTAGCCCAGCGCCTCGGCGCGGAAGTCGTTTTCGCGGATCGCCTGCAGCACGCGGCCGAATGGCGAGTTGACGATGCGCAGCGCCGCCAGGAACAGGACCGTGGCCGACACGAACACGAGATAGTAGGCGACGGTGCGGCCGCTGATCGGCCCGATCAGCGGCAGCTCGCCCAGGCTGTAGCCGGGACGCAGCGCCTCCGGCACCCGGAACGAGCGGCCGTCCTCGCCGCCGGTGAATTCCGAGAACTGTGCGGCCAGGATGGCGAAGGCGGACGCAACCGCCAAGGTAATCATGGCAAAGAAGATTGCCCGTACCCTGAGCGATAGCAGCCCGATCAGCAGCGCGAGCGCGGTCCCGGCGAGCAAAGCCAGGCTGAGGCCGAGGCCGGCGGAGCTCCAGGTCGGCCCCCAGCCGTAGAGCGCCAAGCCGACGCCGTAGCCGCCGATGCCGTAGAACATGGTGTGGGCGAATGACACGATGCCGGTATAGCCGAGCAGCAGGTCGTAGCTGGCCACCAGCACGATGAACACGCAGATCTTGGCCGCGGTGTTGATCGCCTGGGCGCCGCCGAACAGCAGCGGGGCCACCGCCAACAGCAGCACGATCGCCAGCAGGATCGCCGCCAGCAGGCGGCTTTGCGGCAGATCGTCCGACAACAGCGCGCGCAACATCGGCCTCACCGTTTGGCGACCGGATAGAGCCCTTGCGGGCGCCACATCAAAATCGCAACCAGCAGCAGGATGTTGGAAGCGAGCGCCACCTTGGGCGCGAGGTAACTGGTATAGTTGGCGACCTGCGCCACCAGCAGCGCGCCGAGGAAGCAGCCGCCGACCGAGCCCAAGCCGCCGATGATGATAACAATGAACACCAGCACGATCAGCTCGTTGCCGATGCCGGCGGTCAGCGTCTCGCGGTAAAGCGCCCACAAAGTACCGCCGAGGCCGGCCAGCGCCGAACCGGCCACGAACACCAAGGCGAACAGGCGGCGAATACGGTAGCCCAGCGCCTCCACCATCTCGCGATTCTCGACCCCGGCGCGGATCAGCAGGCCGAGCTTGCTGCGGTTGAGCAACAACAGCATGCCAAGGAAGATCACGAGGCCGATGGCAACGGCGAGCAAACGGAATTTTTCCACCGCCACGTCGCCGACGATGACGGCGCCACGCAGCGCGCTCGGCAGCGGCATCGGCTTCTGATCGCCGCCCCAGATGACGTGGATCAGTTGTTCGGCCACGATCAGGCCGCCGGTGGTGATCAGGATCTGCTTTAGGTGTTGGCCGTAGACCGGCATGATGATGACGCGCTCAAACAGCCAGCCGAGCGCGCCGGTGCCCAGCATCGCCACCAGCACCGCAAGCGCCAGCGCCAACAGGTTGAGCGCCAGCGATGGCGCTTCGACCCAGCCCGCCAGCGGGATCAGGGTGGTCATGGCCAGATAGGCACCGAGCGCGATGAAGGCGCCGTGTCCGAAATTGAGGACATCCATCAGCCCGAACACGAGGGTGAGGCCGCTGGCGATCACGAAGATCATCATGCCCATGGCGAGGGCGGCAATGGTGAGCGTGATCCAGGTGCTCACCGGCACGCCCTGCCACAGCATGATCGCCAGGGCGGCGATGGCGAGCCCCGGCAGCAGCAGCAGCGGCAGGATGTCGAGGCGCGCGGCGCCGATCGGCGCGTCGCTGGCAGCGGGCGCTACCGGCAGCGCCGGCGTCGCGGTCGGGTGGCGCGCCGGCGTCATCCGGGCTGCCTCCGGTGGTCAGCGGCCGGGCACTGACGCCGGCACGGCGGCCCAGCGCCGGCGCGCGCACGGGCACGGGCCGCAGCCGGCGCTAAGGTCAGCTGATGCATCATGACTGGGCCCCCAGCGACAGGCCGAGGAGGCGCGTTTGCGTGACGTGGTCCCGGGCCAACGCCGCCATGCTGTCGGCATGCACGATTTGACCGTCGTCCATGACCACGGCCCAGTCACCCAGGGCCTCGGCAAAGCGGAAATTCTGTTCCACCAACAGCATCGTCGTGCGTTGGCGCTTGAGCTCCTGGAACGCGCCGATCATGTTGTCGATGATGGCCGGTGCGATGCCCTTGGTCGGTTCGTCGATCAGCAGCAATCGCCGGGGCTCGATCACGGCCCGGGCGATGGCCAGCATCTGCTTTTGCCCGCCCGACAGCACGCCGGCGGGGTACCGCCAGAACCGCTGCAGCGCCGGAAACAAGGAAAACACCCAGTTAAGCCGCGCCGCGTGCAATGGACCGTTGCGGGCGGCGAGGATCATGTTCTCCTCAACCGTGAGGTCGGAAAACACGCCCATCGTTTCGGGCACGTAGGCAATGCCGGCGCGGGCGATGTCCGGTGCCGGCCAGCCGCCGATCGCCTGCCCGGCAAAGCTGATGCGGCCGCGGCTCGGCCGCCACAGCCCCATGATGGTGCGCAAGGTGGTGGTCTTGCCGGCGCCGTTGCGCCCGAGGAGTACGGTCATCGCCCCCTCCGGCACCGTAAAATCGACCCCTTGCAGGATATGGTATTGGCCGATGTGCGTGTGCACGCCCTCGAGCCTCAGCAGTGGCTCAGTCATCGCCCGCGCTCCCGGTCGCCGCCCCCAGATAGGCCTGCTGCACGATCGCTGAGCCGATGACGTCGGCCGGGCGACCATCGGCGACCAGCCGGCCATTGTGGAGCACGACGATGCGGTCGGCCAGGCTGCGCACCACCTCCATCTTGTGTTCGACCAGCAGAATGGCGCGGTTGCCCTCCGCCTTGAGCCTCTTGATCAGATCGAGCACCACCGGCACGTCTGCCACCGACATGCCGGCGGTCGGCTCATCGAACATCAACACCTTGGGCTCCAGCGCCATCATGATCGCCACCTCGAGCTTGCGCTGGTCGCCGTGGGCGAGCGCCAATGCCAAGACGTCGCGCTGATCGGCGAGGCGGGTCGCCGCCAACAGGCCGTCGGCCTGGTCGATCCAGTCACTGCGGCTCTTCCAGCGCTGGGTGATATTGCCACCGCCGCCGGCGCGCGCCTGCACGGCGAGCCGCACATTCTCGTGCACGCTGAGGTTGGGAAATAGGTTGGTGAGCTGGAAGGCGCGGCCGACGCCCAAGCGGGTGCGCCGGGCGGCGCCGAACTTGGTGATGTCCTTGCCGTCCAACAGCACCTGGCCCGCCGTTGCCGGCAGCTGTCCCGAGATCAGGTTGAAGTAGGTGGTCTTGCCGGCGCCATTGGGGCCGACGATCGCCGTCAAGGTGCCGGCATGGAAGGTCGCGCTCACGCGGTCGACGGCCTGATGGCCGCCAAAGCGGATGCTGAGATCGCGCGTCTCCAATTGCGGTGCGGCCATGCCAGCCGTCGTCGCTCAACTTTTAAAGGCCGTGGTGCCTCATCTGCGCTGCCGTTTGCACCCCGCCTGCTGGCCCGGTTTCGCCGTGCCCAGCCCAATCAAGGTGATCGCGCACCGTTACCCGCACCGGCCGAAACCTCACGGCTTGGTGCGCACCGGCAGCGGCATGTCCTTGGCCGCGAGGGTGCTGACGAGCTCGAGCACGTCGTTGTCCTTGGCGTCCTTCTTGATGCGGAAGTGATACATGTCCTGCAGCGCCTGATGATCCTCTTTGCGGAAGGTCATCGGCCCCTTCGGGGTGTCGAACGTCAAACCCTCCATGGCCGCGATCAGCTTTTCGCTGTCGCTGCCGCCGGCCGTCTTGAGCGCCGCAACCACCGCGGAAGCCGCCGCAAATCCGCCCGCGACAAAGAAATCGGGCGGCGCGCCATAGCGCTTCTGGTACTCGGCCTTGAGCCAGTCGTTTTGCGGATTGTGGGGGAAATCGTAGTAGTAATAGATGCCACCCTCGGTGCCGGCGAACTGCTTCCAGGCATTCATCACCGGCAGGATGTTGCCACCCGGTGCCAGCTCGATGCCGAACCGCTCCGGTTTCATGTCGACGAACTTGGCCATCGGATGGGGACCGGCCCAGATGAAGCCGATCACCTTCTTGCCGGACTTGTCCTTGAGGGCATTAAACAGGCGCTCCGCAAACGGCGCAAAGTCGGCGGTATTGCCGGCCGCGTACTCCTCGGCCACCACCTTGACGTTGGGGCGGATGCCGGCCAGCGCCTGCTTGAAGGCGGCGACGCCATCGCGCCCGAAGGCGGTATCAAGCCCCAGCATGCCGACCGAGACGTCGCCGCTGTTGGGCAGCGCCGCGGCGGCGGCGAGCGCATCCTGATAGGAGCTGCGGCCGGTGCGGAAGATGTAGCGGTTCCACTTGTCACCGGTGATGCTGTCGGCGACCGCCGGTTCGACGATCAACACCTTCTTGTGCTCCTCGGCCACCGGCAGCATCGCCAGCGCCACCGGTGAGCCGGTGGTGCCGACGGCGAGAGCGGCGCCATCGTCGCCGTAGCACTCCTCAAGCAGGGTCTTGCCGCGGTCGGGTTTGAGCTGATCGTCCTTGACGATGATGAGGAGCTTGTTGTCGCCGACCGTGTTGCTGCCCTGGGTCAGATATTCCAGGCCCATCATAAAACCATTCTCGGTCTGTTTGGCGTAGGCCTCGAGCGCCCCGGTCTTACCCGCGATCAGGCAAATTTTGACGTCCTTTGCCAGCGCCGCGGGGCTACCCAGCGACAGGCCGGCCGCGGTCAGCGCGGCCACCGCCATGGCCGGCAATCTTAGAGCGAGCGTTGGCATGGAACACCTCCCGGGGGCGCGGATCTGCCGATCACCGAACCCGGTCCCCGTGCTGGTGGGCCGCAACCTCGGCGCAGAACCTGACTGTTGAGTCATGTTTCATGTTAGGCTATCTTTGCCTCAGTTTGTCGTCAAGCCTGAAACATCTGAAAGACCTGAAAGAACTGGGCGTGATCCCGGGCCAATAACGACAAAATCTGACGAGCGCCTCATGTCTGATTGGAACCCCTCCGCTCCATTGCCGGCGCCCAAAACCCGCCGCGGCGAACGCACGCGACAAAAGCTGCTCAATGCCGCGCAGCGCCAAATTGGCAGCAAGGGTTTCGCGGAGGCCTCCGTCAGCACCATCACGGCCGAAGCGGCGGTCGGCCAGGGCACATTCTACCTCTACTTTCGCAGCAAGGAGGACGTGCTGCGCGAACTCGTGTTGCGCATGGGCCGGCGGCTGCGCCGGCATCTCACCCTCGCCATCGCCGGCGCCCCCAATCGCCTCGAGGCGGAGCGGCGCGGGCTCAGGGCGTTCTTAGAATTTGTACGCGCCAATCCCGACCTTTATCGCGTGGTAGCGGAATCGCAGTTTGTCGACCCGGCGGTGTTCCAGCGCTACTATGAGGACTTCGCCGCCAGTTATCGCGCCGGGCTGATGGCGGCGGAGGCGCGCGGCGAGATCACCCCTGGCGATGCCGACGTGCGCGCGTGGGCGCTGATGGGCATTTCCGACATGGTGGGGCGCCGGTTCGCGCTCTGGGACCGGGATGTGCCGCTGCGGCGCATCGCGGAGGCCGCCCACGCCCTGATCCTTGCTGGGCTAAGCCCGCGCTGAGGGCCGAGCAGCGCCGCGGCGACGATTTTTTGTCGCCCGCAGCCCCGTGTTCGGGCTAGCAAGGGCCGCCAATCTCTCGCGCTTGACAACCCTGCCCCGAGCCCTGCCCCCCGTGATCGTCCCAAGCACCGTGCTGGCCAACCTCGCCATGCTGGCAGCGGTTTGCCTGTGGGCGTCGGCCACCCCGGCCACCAAATTTGCGGTTGGCGAGATGGCGGTGGCCGAGTTCGTGGCCATGCGTTTGACGCTGGCTGCCAGCGCGCTCTGGCTGATCGTGGGCGTGACCGGCGCCAACGCCCGGCTCAGCCGGGCCGGTTGGCGGCCGCTGGTGATGGGCATGCTGGAGCCCGGGCTGGTGACGTTCGTGGTGTCGTTCGGCCTCACCATGACCTCGCCCGTCAATGGGTCGGTGTTCTGGAGCCTGACGCCGCTGTTGATGCCAGTGCTGGGCTATCTGGTGCTGGGCGAGCGGCTGGAGGCCACCGTGATGGCGGCGGCGCTGATCGCCTTCGCCGCCACCATGCTGTTGGTGTGGGGCCAGAACCGGCACGGTGGCGGCAGCTGGGTCGGCGATCTGTGCGTGGCACTCGGGGTGGTGGGCGCCGCCGTCAATGCGCTGATCGCTCGGCGCACGGCGCAAGCCGGCGCCAATCCGCTGGTGACGGCGTGCTGGCAGTTGACGGCGGCCGCGGTGGTCGCCCTGGTGCTATTGCTGTTGGTGCCCACGCCCGGCGCCCACCTGGCCGCAGCCAGCCTGCCGGCGCTGACCGCCCTCTTCTATCTGGGCCTCGTGGTCTCCGCCGGCGTCTATATTCTGTCGAACTACGCGCTGCGGCATATGCCGGTCGGCCGCATGGGTCTCTTCAGCTGCCTGGTGGGCCCGATCGGTACCGCCATCGCCGCACTGCTGTTGGGTACCGAGGTCAGCGCGCTCGATCTGACGGCGCTCGCCATGGTGCTGGGCGCCGTCTTGCTGCCGTCCCTGACCGGCAGCCGGCGCGGGGTCGCGGTCTAGCCGCCCGGCCGGCGCTGCCCCCGTGGTGGCCCGCACTCCCGGCTTGCGGGAAGCTCCGCCTGTCCCCGATACTGCGGACCGACGGCGAGCGAGGAGGAACCCCATTGGGCACGGGCGTGGGATTGCGGCAGGTCGGCTATTTCGACTGCGCCGGCGGCGGGCAGGTGGTGGTGGTCGATGGCATCGCCTACATCGGGCACATGCTGAGCCCGCATGGGACCTCGATCGTTGATGTCAGCGATCCTAACAACTGCCGGCTGCTCGCCAGCATCGACATGCCGCCGGGCACGCACTCCCACAAGGTGCGCGTCGGCAATGGCCTGATGCTGGTCAACCATGAACTCAACGGCGCCGACCCGCGGCCGCGGCCTGCGGACTTCGACGCCGGCATCGGTGTTTACGATGTCGCCGATCCGGCCAAGCCGCGCCACCTCACCGATTGGACGACCGTCGGCAAGGGCGTGCACCGCTTCGATTTCGATGGCCGCTATGCGTACGCCTCGCCGACCGTTGCCGGCTACGTCGGCACCATCGTGCTGATCTTGGACTTCGATCAGCCGGCGCGACCGCAAGAAGTTGGCCGCTGGTGGATGCCCGGGCAGTGGACGGCCGGCGGCGAGACGCCGCCGTGGCCCGGCGATGCCCATCGCTGTCATCATCCTCTGCGCCTCGGCAATCGGCTCTACACCAGCTATTGGAAGGGCGGCTTCGTCATCCTCGATATCGACGACATGGCCAAGCCCAAGTTGGTCTCGGGCCTCAACTGGCGGCCGCCCTATAGCTGCCCGACCCATACCGCGCTGCCGTTGCCGTTTGCCATTCGCGGCCGCCGCTATCTGTTGGTCGCCGATGAGGACGTGCAGCGCAGCGAAACCGAGATGCCGGCCGGTGTGTGGATGATCGACATCAGCGATGAAGCGCATCCGGTGGCGGTCGGCAGCTTCCAGGTCGATGGCATCGAGGGCAAGCCGCAGCCAACCATGACCGCCTGTCACCAGCCGGTAGAAAAGGTCACCGGCACTGAGATCCCGTGCGCCTGGTTTGCGCACGGTCTGCGCATCATCGACGTCGGCAATCCGCGCGCCGTGCGCGAGGTGGCCTCGTTCGTTCCCGATCCCCCGCCGGGAACGGATCGGGTCTCGAGCAACGATGTCACCGTCGATGCGCGCGGCCTGATTTACCTGATCGATCGCCGGCGCGGCCTCACCATCGTGGAGCGCACCTGAGCCTTGCGCCGGCCCGCCGCGGGCGAGGCATGACCCCTGGTTTTGGAGATGCTGGCGATGGCCACACCCGCCGATCCGATTACGCTCGAGCTGTTCAAGAACGCCATCTTCTCGATCGCCGACGACATGGCCTTGACCGTGTTCCGGACCACCTACTCGGGCGTGCTCAAGGACAACATGGATTATTCCACCGGCTTTGCCGACGCCGACGGCCGACTTGCCGCACAAGGCCTGACGCTACCCGGCCATCTGGGCTCGGTGCCGACCGCCATGCAGGCGATCATGCGCCACTTCCGCGACGATATCGCCGAGGGCGACGTGTTCATCATGAACGATCCCTTCGACGGCGGCATGCACCTGCCCGACATCTTCATCATGCGGCCGTTGTTTCATGCCGGCGAGCGGCTGGCCTTTGCCTGCACCGTCTGTCACCACTGCGATGTCGGCGGCCGCGTGGCGGGCTCCAATGCCTCCGATTCGACGGAAATCTATGCCGAGGGCCTGCGCATCGCGCCGATGAAGCTCTACGCCGCCGGCAAGCTCAACACCACCATCATGACCTTCCTGGAGAAGAACGTGCGCCTGCCGGTGCAGCTGTTCGGCGACCTCAGGGCCCAGCTCGCCGCTTGTCACATCGCCGAAGTGCAGTTTGCCGAGCTGGTGGCCCGCTACGGCGCCGAGCCAACCAAGGCTCTGCTGGCGGCAACCATCGACCATGCCGAGCGGCTGACCAGAGCCGCGCTCGCGGCGCTGCCGGACGGGGAATGGAGCTTTGAGGATTGGATCGACGATGACGGCATCGACTACGGCAAGCCGATCCGCCTGTTCGTCAGCATCCGCAAGCGGGGCGGCCACATGTGGGTGGATTGGACCGGCACCAGTCCACAGGTCAAGGGCGCCATCAACAACACGTTGTCGTTTACCAAGGCTGCCTCCTACACCGCCGTGCGCTCGGTGTTGCCGCCCGACATTCCCAACAACGAGGGCGTGTTTCGTGCCATCGAGGTGAGCTGTCCGCCGGGCACGGTCGGCAACGCCGTGCTGCCGGCGGCGTGCGCGGCGCGCGGGCTGACCGGCTTCCGCATGACCGACTGCATGTTCGGCGCGCTCGCCATGATGCTGCCCGACAAGGTGAAGGCGGCGGGCGACGGCGGCAACACCGGTATTTCGATCGGCGGCTGGGATGCCGAGCGCCGGCCGTTCGTTTACGTCGATTTCACCTGTGGTGCGTGGGGGGCGCGGCCGTGGGCGGATGGGCTCGACGGCAACTCGCACATGTTCGCCAATATGGCCTCGCATTCGGTCGAGGTCACCGAGGCCGAGCAGCCGATTTCGTTGCTCGCCTATGAATTCGTGCCCGACAAGGCCGGCGCCGGCAAATACCGCGGCGGCGTGCCATTCCGCCGCGATTACCGCTTCAACGAGGCGGAAGGCGTCCTGCAGGTGCGCTCCGACCGGCGCGATCATCGCCCGTTCGGGCTCTACGGCGGCAGTCCCGGCCGCGCCTCGGAGAACTATCTCAATCCCCACGCCGAAAACCGCGTGCTGCCCGGCAAGTTCACCATCACCATCAAGCGCGGCGACGTGTTTCGTCACGTTCTGGCCGGTGCCGGCGGCTGGGGCGATCCGCTCGAGCGCGATCCGCAAGCCGTGCTGTGGGATGTGCGCAACGAGCTGTTGAGCGCCGACCAGGCCGCCGCCGATTATGGCGTCATCATCGATCGGGCGCGGTGGCAGGTGGAGGCCGGCAAAACCACAGCATTGCGCGCCGACCTTGCAAAGCGTCGCGGCTGGCGGGCGCCGCCGGTGGTCCAGCGCACCGATCCCGAAGCTGGCGGCACGCCGGCGCGAGGTGAGGCATGATGAGCTATCGGCTTGGCGTGGACATCGGCGGCACCTTTACCGACATCGTGTTGTTGCGGGCCGATGGCAAGATCCACACCCTGAAAGTCGCCTCCAGCGTCGATGACTACGCCCGCGCCATCCTCGATGGGCTGAAACAGCTGTTCGCGGCCACCGATGTGACGGCCGCCAACATCGAGGAGATCCGGCACGGCACCACGGTGGCCTCGAACGCGATCCTGGAGAAGAAGGGCGCCCGGGTCGGCTTGATCACCACCGAGGGCTTCCGCGATGTACTCGAAATCCGCACCCTCAGAATGCCGCGGCTCTACGACCTCGCCTGGTCCAAGCCGGAGCCCCTGGTGCCGCGCTACTTGCGCCAGACGGTCGGCGAGCGCATCGACCATCGCGGCGGCATCGAGCGGCCGCTCGATGTCGCCGATGCCGAGCGCGCCGTTACCCGATTGCTGGCCGAAGAGGTGGACGCGATTGCGGTGTGTCTGATCAATTCGTTCGCCAATCCGGCGCACGAAATCGCCATCGGCGAGGTCATCAAGCGCCGCGCCCCCGGCCTGCCGCTGTCGGTGTCGCATCAGGTACTGCCGGAGATCAAGGAATACGAGCGCACCTCGACCACGGTGATCAACGCCTACGTGATGCCGGTGGTCGCCACCTACCTGGCGGCATTGCGGCGGCGGCTGGACGCGGCCAGCATCGCCGCGCCGCTGCTGATCATGCAGTCGAACGGCGGGCTGATGGCAAGCGCCGCGGCGATCGCCCGCCCGATGCACATCATCGAGTCGGGTCCCGCCGGCGGCGTGGTCGGCGCCCAGGCGCTGGCGCGTTCGCTCAACTTGGCCAAGATCATCACCTTCGACATGGGCGGCACCACCGCCAAGACCTCGATCGTGGAGGCCGGCGAGGTGATGCGCGCGCACGAATACGCCGTCGGCGCCGGCATCGTCATCGGCTCGCGGCTGCTGACAGGTGCCGGCTATACCCTCAAGGTGCCGGCGATCGATCTAGCGGAGGTCGGGGCCGGCGGCGGCTCCCACCTGTGGATCGACGCCGGCGGCAGCCTCAAGGTGGGGCCGCAATCGGCCGGCGCCAGCCCGGGGCCGGTCTGCTACGGCTACGGCGGCGACATCCCGACCATTACCGATGCCAACCTGGTGCTCGGTCTCATCAATCCCAAGCACCTCCTCGGCGGCGCCTTGCCGCTTAATGCCGCGGCGGCGGCACGGGCGCTGACCAGCAAAATCGCCGAGCCGCTGCGGCTGACGCCGGAGGCGGCCGCGTTCGGCGCGCACGCGATTGCCGCCTCCAACATGATCCGCGCCATCAAGGCGGTATCCAGCGAGCGCGGGCGCGATCCCAGGCAATGCGCGCTGTTTGCGTTCGGCGGCAACGGACCGTTGTTCGCCTGCGGCATGGCCCGCTCGCTCGGCATTGGTGAGGTGATCGTGCCACCGGCGCCGGGTCTGTTCTCCTCCTTCGGCCTCATCTACGCCGACGTTGAGCACCATTATTCGCGCAGCCTGCGGCGGCGGCTCGACGCCGCCGACCTCGATCAGATCGAGGCCGCCTGGCACGAGCTGGAGCAGCAAGCCCTGGCGCAGCTCGCCAGCGAGGGCTTCGTCGGCGAGCGCGCGCGCCTGCGCCGGTCGGCGGCACTCAACTACCATGGCCAGAGCTTCGACCTGGTGGTGCCGGTTGCCGATCGCCGGTTCGATCTTGAGTTGCGCGCCGAGCTCGAGGAGGCGTTCGGCCGCGAGCATGCCCGCACCTACGGCCACCGCGCCGGGGCCGAGGAGCCGGTCGAGCTGGTGTCGATCCAGGTTGTTGGCCAAGGTCTGCGTACCGGCCCGGCGTTGCCCGCCGCGCTCAGCTTGAGCCGGGGCGAGCCGGCGCCAAGTGCCCCCCGCCGCGTCTACTTCGGCGAAGCCCTGGGCTGGCTTGAGACGCCGATCCTGACACGATCGGCGCTCGCCGAGGCGCGCAGCGGGCCGCTGATCATCGAGGAATACGATGCCACCTGCGTCGTGCCCCCCGGCGCCACGGCTCGGCTTGATGCCGGGGGCAATATCAGAATAGAGCTTTAGCGATGAGGCGGAGGCGACCGGGGTTCGCCGCCTAATGGGAGGCGAGATGGCCGAGCTCAGCACCAATTCCAGGATCGAGGCCGAGTACCTCGCCCGCACGCGCGGCTCGGCCGCGCTCTACGCCGAAGCCCGCCGCGTGATCCCGGCGGGCCTGACGCATGACAGCCGTACCCTGTTGCCCTACCCGATCTATGCCGCCAGGGCCGCCGGCAGCCGCAAGTGGGACGTCGATGGTAACGAGTACGTCGACTATTTCGGCGGGCACGGCGCGCTATTGCTCGGTCATGGCCACCCCGCGGTGGTGGCCGCGGTCGAGCGCCAGCTCGGGCTCGGCACCCACTGGGGTGCCGCCCATAGCCTGGAGGTGCGCTGGGCCGAGCTGATTGTGGAGCTGATCCCCTCTGCCGAACGGGTCCGCTTCACCGCCTCGGGCACCGAGGCCTCGCATCTGGCGCTGCGGCTGGCGCGCGCCTTCACCGGCCGGCCCAAGATCATCCGCTTCGTCGGCCACTTCCACGGCTGGCACGATGGCGTCGCCGCCGGGGCGATGTCGCACTTTGCCGGCGGCGTGCCGGCCGGCATCCCCGCCGGCCTGGTCGAAGAAACCGTGCTGCTGCCGGCCGACGACATTGCCGCCGTGGCCGAGGTGCTGGCGCGCCGCCAGGACATCGCCGGCATCCTGGTTGAGCCCTCGGGGGCCTCCTGGGGGCAGGTGCCGTTGCCGCCAGGCTTCATCGCTGGGCTCGGCGAGCTCGCGCGTCGACACCGCATCGTGTTGATGTTTGATGAGGTGGTGACGGGCTTTCGCTGGTCGCGGGGCGGCGCTCAGGCCCGCCTCGGGGTCACGCCGGACCTCACCATCCTGGCAAAGATCCTGGCCGGTGGGCTTCCCGGTGGTGCGGTGGCGGGCCGGGCCGAAATCATGGATCAGCTCGATGCAGCCGCGGCGGTGGCGGCCGGGCGCGAGAAGATCGGCCATCAGGGAACCTTCAACGCCAATCCGCTGAGCGCCGCCGCCGGGATCGCCACCTTGGCGATCGTCAACAGCCAACAGGTGTGCGCCGACGCCGAACGCACGGCCGCAAGCTTGCGCCAGGGTTTGACCGAGGTCTTGATCGAGGAAAAGATCCCCTGGGGGATCTACGGCGAGGCCTCTGCCTTCCTGATCTTTCCCAACCCAAGCCGGCTGCCGATCGATCCGGCCCGCTTCGACCCGTTGCGCTTGGGCTTCAAGGGACTGAAGGGCGGGCGTAATCCGGCGCTGTGCTATCGGCTGCGTGTGGCCATGCTCGCCAACGGCGTCGACATCATGGGGGCGCCGGGCGGGCTGGTATCGGCCATGCACGGGCCGCGCGAGGTGGACGCGACCGTGGCGGCGTTTCGCACCGCCGTGCGCTGGCTCAAGGCCGAGGGCGATCTCTAACCCGTCCGGCGGAACGGGGCGTTTGCGACAAGTGAGCAAGAGGAGCGCACAATGGGTACCAGGATTGGATTTGCCCGGCCCGACGGCAAAACGGCCGAGGGCTATCTTGCCAACGCCGGGCGCGGCAATGCGGCAGGAGTGATCGTCATCCAGGAGTGGTGGGGGCTGCAGGATCAGATCAAGGGTATTTGCGACCGGCTGGCGCTTGCCGGCTACGATGCCCTGGCACCTGATCTCTATGCCGGCACCGTGGTGCCCTATCATGACACCGACGCGGCCGGGCGAGAGATGAATTCCCTCAACTTCCTGGAGGCGACCGACCAGCTGGTGCGCGGCGCAGTCCAGGTTCTCAAGCGCACCGGCACCAAGGTGGGGCTGACCGGGTTCTGCCTCGGCGGCGCGGTCACCATCCTGGGCGCCTGCCGGATCGGCGAAATCGACGCCGCCGTGTGCTTTTACGGCATCCCGCCGGAAGCCGTGGCCCCGGCTCGGGACGTGCGGGTGCCACTGCAGGGCCACTTTGCCAATAGCGACGACTGGTGCACCCCGGCCGCGGTCGACAAGTTCGAGGCCGATCTCAAGGCCGCCGGCAAGACGGCCGAGCTATTCCGCTACCAAGCCGCCCACGCCTTTGTAAACGAGCAGCGCGACGTCTATGACCGCGCCGCCGCTGAACTGGCCTGGGAACGGATGCTGGCGTTCTGGGCGCAGCACCTGCGGCCATGAGCCGGGCGGTGAGCGAAGGGCGATGCCGCAGCGGCGTCGGCCGCCACCATCGGCCGAGGTGTGGTGAGGCGCGCCCATGACCGCCGCCGTTGCTGCAATCGTGCTCGCCGCCGGACGGTCGACGCGCATGGGCGCCGACAACAAGCTGTTGTGCGAGGTTGCCGGCACGCCAATGGTGCGCCTGGTGGTTGACACCGCGCTCGCCAGTCGGGCGCGACCCATCAACGTCGTGGTCGGGCACCAGGCCGATCAGGTGCGCGCCGCCCTCGCCGGGCTCAAGGTCGGGTTCGTCGACAATCCCGCCTATGCGAGCGGGCTTGCGAGCTCGTTGCGGGCGGGGCTCGGCTCCTTGCCGCAGACGCTGGCCGGTGCCCTCGTCCTCCTGGGCGACATGCCGACGCTAAAGTCGACGCATCTCGATCGCCTGATCGAGGCGTTCGAGGCCGCGTCCGGGGACGCCATCATCGTCCCCGTCCATGATGGTGAGCGCGGCAATCCGGTGCTGTGGCCGGCGCGGTATTTTCCGGAGCTGATGCAACTTGACGGCGACGTGGGCGCACGTCGGCTGTTTGCCCGTCACGCCCAGACGATCACCGAGGTCGCCGTCGAGGCCGCGGTGCTCCACGACGTGGACACCCCCGAGGCGCTGGCGCGCTTGCGTGGTGAGCATCCCTGAGCGTGCGGCAGTTCAGCCGCCGCGTTGGGACCGCGCGGCGGTCGCCGGCGCGCCCAGCGTGTTGATGAGAACGGCGGCGGTGATCAACAGGAAGCCCAGGCCGTCGGCGGCACTGGGCGCATCGCCGATCAGCGCCATCGACGCGGTCACGCCCACCACCGGCACCAGCAGGACCGAGATGGCTGCGCTCGACGCCGACAGGCGCTGGACCATGCCAAACCAGAGGAAATAACTGAGCGCGATACCGATCACGCTGTTGTAGAGGAGGCCCGCCCAGCCCGGCAGGCTAATGGGCCAGACCGCCAGGGCGGCAACGGCGCGGCCTTCAAAGGCAATGGCGCCGAGGGCGACCGTGACGGCGCCGATCACGAGCTGCCAGGCGGTCACAACCACGGGATCGCCGGTGAAGCCGGCGCGCTTCATGACGATGGTGCCGCCGGCCCAGGCGATGGCCGCACCCAGGATGGCGGCAATGGCGCCTCGCAGCGCCGGCGAGCCGAGCTCGGGTGCCAGCGGCGCCAACACGGTGGCGAGACCGGCGCCACCCAAGGTGAGGGCGACGCCTTGCGCCCGCGACAAGCGCTCAGCAAGAAAGATGCGTGCCAACAGCGCGGTCCATAGCGGCATGGTATAGGCGAGGATCACCGCGCGCGAGGTTGGCATCAGGGTTTGGGCAACGGCAGTGAGCACGTTGAACAGGGTAACGTTGAGGCACCCCGCCAGCATCAGCGCCGGCCATTGCCGCCGCTCGATCGCCAACCGGCGCCCCGACGCCTTGATGAGCCCCAGCAACAGCATGCTGCCGGCGCTGAGCCCGATCGCCCGCATGCTCCAGATCGGCATTTCGTTGAGGGCGAGCTTGACGGCGGGCCAGTTGAAACCCCACGACAGGGCGATGACGATGAGCCAGGCTTTGCTGGTGCCGGGGCCGGCCAGGGGCGGCCGCGGCCGGGACGGTGACTTGGTCATCGCCTGCCAGCGCCGGCGGCAGGGTGATCATGCCGGCGGCAGCTGGCCCACGCCCGCGTTCGGCACCCCCACATGTTAGGCCGGCCAGCGGCGAGGACCCCATGAGCCGCCAGCCAAGGCCCAGGCCGCAAGGCCAACGCGCCAAGCCCAGAGCGCTGGCTGCTCCAGCGGTACTCCCCGTCGTTATCGCCGCTGTCACCGCCATCGGCCTCGCCGCCCACGGCTTGGCGGCCGCCGAGCCCGCGGCCGGGGTCGAAGCGGCCTGGCGCGCGCTGTTCCAGCGTGAGGCGTTGCCGCCGGCGCCGCCCGACAATCCGATGTCGGCCGCCAAGGTCGCCCTCGGGCAACGGCTGTTTGAGGATCCGCGCCTGTCGGCGGGTCAACGTTCCTGTGCCAGCTGCCATCGCCCGCAGCGCGCATTCAGCGACGGTCGGCGGCGGGCCCTGGGGCTTAACGGCGCGCCGCTCGCCCGCAACACGCCGCCACTTTGGAATCTCGCCTGGAGCCGGCACTATTTCTGGGACGGACGCGCCCCCTCGTTGGAGGCCCAGGTGGTGATGCCCATCGCCGCGGCCGATGAGATGGGCGGGGTGTGGCCCGAAATCCTGCCGCGACTGAATGCCGACCGCGACCTGGTGGCGGCGTTCGCGGCGGTATTTCCGGCCGATCCGGCCATATCCGAGGGCACCATTGCCAGGGCGCTTGCAACCTATGTGCGCTCGCTGGTCTCTCCCAATACCCGTTTTGACGCCTGGATTGCCGGCGACGGCGCCGCGCTGACACCCTCCGAGGTGCACGGCTTTCGCATTTTTACCGGCAAGGGGGGCTGCGTCTTGTGCCACGTGGGCTGGCGCTTCACCGATGATCGCTTCCACGACATCGGCCTCCCCGGCCATGACCCCGGCCGCGGCGCCGTCAGCGGTGGTGCGCCGGGCTTGCCGGCCTTCAAGACCCCGAGCTTGCGCGAGGCAACCCATACCGCGCCCTATATGCATGACGGCTCGTTGCCGTCGCTGGCCGCGGTCGTCAAGCACTATGCCGGCGGCTTCCGCCGGCGACCCTCGTTGGCCCCGAACCTGCGCCGGGGCCTCAAGCTGTCGGCCGGCGAGCGCGCCGATCTCATTGGGTTCCTAAAGACGCTGTCGAGCGATGGGGACCCCGCCCGGCCACGCCAGGCGGGGCGCCGGTGAGCTGGCTCAACCCGACCGCGATTGGAACTTGGCGATCTCGTCGGCGAGCAGCTGGTAGTCCTCACACGCGGTGCCACAGCGTTTGGCGATCTCGGCCAGTTGCTCCTTGGCCTTGTCTGGCTCGCCGATCTGCAGGAAGGCTTCACCCAGATATTGGCGGGTGGTCGTGCGTTCCGGATGCGCTGCCAGCACGCGCTGGTAATAGGCCATTCCCTCGTCGACCCGACCGAGCTTGCGCAAGCTAAAGCCGATCATGGTTTCGATCCGAGGATCGGTGGCATCGGGGGCCGTTCGCAAGGTCTGGAGCGCCGCCTGATAGTCGCCCCGCTTCGCCTGCCAGTAGCCCAGGCTATAGATTTCGTCCTGCTTGAGCTGGGAGTCCTTGGCCTTGGACTTCGACTTGGTCTTGCTCTTGGTCGTGGACTTCGATTTCGCCTTGCCTTGGCTGGAGGCCGGCTTGGGGGGAGGATCGTCGCCGACGGCAAGCGTCGCGGCCGGCGTGAAGGCCAAAACCGTGAGCCCGGCCGCGGTCACCCGCAGCCATTTGGAAATGCGAATCTGCAGCATATCTACCCCTCCTCGGGCAATGCTCAACAATCTTCCGAACCCGGAAAAGCTTATACGAGACCGGTACAAAGTGGCAGTCACGGCCGCGTGAAAGCCGACGCCCCAGGCCCGTCCCGCTGGCGGCCGGCCGCGGCTCTTGCTAAGTTTTGCGCTGCCGGTTGGCGCCAGCATGAAGGAGCGGATCGATGGCCTACACCCTAGCAGAGCTCGCAGCCGATATCCGTGAGACCCTGAAGGCCGACGCCGGCCCGGCGGGCAAGACCAAAGTCGGCAGTTTCGTGACGCAGGCCTTGAACGATAAAGCCTTCATTGCCGCCCAGCTCGGCGAGCGGGCGCCGGGTGCGCACCCGCGCCAGGTGCTGTACGAGGATCCCGAGCTTGGTTTTTGCATTTGCGGCCATGTCTACGACGGGCCGGCCAACGGCGCCCCCCACGACCACGGCTCGAGCTGGGCCATCTACGGGCAGGCCACCGGCGTCACCGAGATGACGGACTGGCGCATCGTGGAACCGGGTGAGGGCGAGGCGGCAAGCCTGGTCGAGCCGGTCCGCACCTACCGCATGCTGCCCGGCGACGCCCGCCTCTACGACGTCGGGGCGGTGCATTCGCCCAGGCGTGAGGCGGCCGTCAAGCTGATCCGCATCGAGGGCAAGAACCTCGATCAGGTGAAGCGCAGCAACATCAAGGCCCGTTAAGGGCTCACGCGGGCATCCGCGCGCCGGTGGGTATGCGGAAGGCGCCGCGTTCCTGGGGATCGAGCTGTCCAATCAGCCCAATCTCCCAGGCCAGGTATTGTCGCGCCGCCTCGGCGGCCGCGGCGCCGCCGTCGTGGCGCTTGGCGGTAAAGAACAGGAAATCGATGGCAGCGTCGTCGGCGGGCTCGCCGGGGCTGGCCATGACAGGCAGACCGGCAGCCGACCACGTCCCGGGCTCGGCGGCGAGGAGGCGCAGGTCGCGGCAGCCCGCTTCGCCCAAATCGATGGCCGCCAGCGCCGCGATGCCGGGATCCTCGGCGACGATGCCGATGGTCTTGGTCTGGTCCCGCACCGCGGCGGCGATGCGTGGGCGGATCGACCAGCTGGCAGCGGCGATGTGGCCCTGGCGATAGCGCATGCTGGGCCGCAGATCGATCAGGTCGAGCGTCCCGCGCCGCAGCGCTTCGGCGGCCTCGAAGGCTGAGAGGGCCGGTGGCGGCCTCGCGATCATGCCGAAACCCGCCCACCGCGCCCAGTTGAGGCGCCGGGCGGCCGCGGTGCCACCCTCGATCACCGCCGCTTCATGGCCCAATTGCCGTAACCAGGCGGCAATCACCGGCGCGCGCACGGCCTCCTCATCGATCAGCACGAGCCGTGCACCTTTGACGCCGACCCACTGGTCGGTGGCCTGCAGCAGCTGGCCGCCCGGTGCGTTGAGGAAGCCTGGCACGGGACCGGCGGCGAACTCTTCGGGGCTGCGAACATCCAACAGATAGGTGGTGCGGGAAGGCTGCGCGAGCCAGGCCGCGGCCTCGGACGCTTCGAGGAAGGCAACGTTGTGCGCTTGCGCCTGCTGGCGGGCGCGGGCCCGCAAGCTGTCGATCTCGGCCGTGCGCAGTTGGGCGCCATGGCGGCGATCGGCGCCATGCTCGAGCCGAAGGCCGGCCAGGATCCAGCCTTGCGTGCCGTTCTCGAGGGCGTAGACGGGATTGGCAATGCCGAAGTCGATCAGCAGCTGGGCGCCGACAATCGACCGCGTGCGCCCGGCACAATTGACGATGATGGTGGTGGTGGGGTCGGGGGCAATGTCGTGGATGTGCAAGGCGAGCTCGCCATTGGGACAGCAGATCCCGCCGGGGATGTTCATTTTGCCGTATTCGGCGAACGGTCGGCCGTCGACGATGACGACGTTGGCTCCCGCCTCGCGCATCGAAGCAACCTCACGGGCGCTGAGCCGGGGCGTGTGCCGTTCCTGTTCCACGAGCTCACCGAAGGTCTTGCTCGGCACGTTGACGCCCGCATAGAGCGTGTAGCCGGCCGACTTCCACGCCGCGACGCCGCCCGCCAGCACCGCCACGTTGTCATAGCCCAGTGCCTCGGCGCGCGCCGCTGCCCGATCCGCCACGCCGTCGTCAGCATCGCACAGGATGAGGCGGACCTGCGGGTTCGGCACCAAGCTCGGCAGCCCCAGCTCGAAGCGACTATAGGCCAGCGGCACGGCAAAGAACGGATGGGCCTCGCCGAACTGTCCGAGCTCGCGCACATCGATCAGCGCCAGTTCGCCGGCCTCAGACAGCAGGGTCTTGACACCGGCCGCGGTGATTTTGCTCGCCATCTTGTGGTTTTCCTCAGGCAAACGCCGCAAACAGCTCCTCGAACGCGCGCATCTGGTTACCGGCGGCGGACGACGGCACCACGATCGGCATGGCAATGCCCGCCGCGCGCCAGCTTTCAATCCCCTCGCGTACGCGATGCGCCGGTCCAAACAAAGTGCAGTCGGCAAGCCAGGCGTCGGTCAGATATTTGGGCACGTCCTCGAGGCGACGTTCGCTAATGGCGCGGTCGATGGCGCCCATCTCCTCGACGTAGCCGGCCTCCGTCCAGTAGTTGCGATAGTTGGCGAGCAGGGCGTAGCTGGTGAGCGTCTTCCTATTGACCGCCTTGGCCGCCTCGATGTCGTCGCTGATGCAGGTGGGGATCATGTTGGCGATCAGAAAGTTCGGATCTGAGCGCTTGGCCTGCGGCAGCACCGCCAGCGAGGCCGGCATGTGCGAGCGGGCGCCATTGGCAAACACCATACCGTCGCCGATCTCGCCGGCGAGCGCGATCATGCGCTGGCGCAAGGTCGCCAGAATGATCGGCGGCAGCGGCCCGCTGCCGCTATGCGCGCGCAGCTTGGCAACGAAGCTTGCCACGTCGAGGAGTGGCTTGCCGGGCGTCACGCCCATGCGCGCGTGCGTCGGTGCGTGGCTCACCCCGATGCCAAGCCGGAAGCGCCCGCCGGAGACCTCGTGCATGAAGGCCGCCGATTGCGCGAAGTCACCGACGGTGCGCGCATAGATCGGCGCAATCGAGCTGGCGAACACGATGCGGTCGGTGATGTGGCACAGCGCCTCGCACAGCGACATGTTGGCATGAAGGCTCGGCGCAAAGATGGCCGCAAAGCCCCGCCGTTCGATGTCGCGGGCGATCTCGAGCGTCGCCCGCCGGCGACCGGGTACGGCCACCAGGCTGACCGCCGGCAGCGCTGGGCGCATGGCAGTGGCCTCCAATGGGCGCTGACGCGGCGAGGCCGCGTGCGTTCAGCGCAAGCGTTGCAACTTCTGCAGCGAGCGGATGCTTTTGGGTTGCGGGGTTTCGGGGAAGCTGGTCTTCCAGTTGGTGTAGGACACCTCGCCAACGTAGATGTCACCCCGGGAGTCGAGGGCCAGCCCGTGCGGTGCCAGGAACTTGCCGGCTTCGAGCCCGGGTCCGTTGTCGCCGCCGAGGCGCGCCAATAGCTTGCCCTTTTCATCGACGATCGACAGCCTGGGTCCGAGGTTGGGAGCCTTCAAATTGACGGGCATGCCCGGCCCCAGTTCGCCGATCACGAAGGTCGGCGCCTTGCCGCGGCAGCAATAGAGGCCGCAGGGGCGATGCAGGTTGTTCCATTGCGTCTCGTACTTGCCGTTGCCATCGAACACCTGCACGCGATGGTTTTCGCGGTCGGCAACGTACACCCAGCCATCGGCATCGGTGGCAATGTTGTGGGCGATGTTGAATTGTCCGGGTTCGCTGCCGGATGAACCCCAGGACATGATCAGCTTGCCGGCGGGTGAGAATTTGTGCACGCGCGCATTGCCGTAGCCGTCGGACACGTAGATCTCGCCCTTTGGCGACAACGCCGTGTGCGTACAGCGGTGGAACGGCTCACCGCTCATGTAGGGTGCCGGCTTGCCGGGCACGCCGATCGTCAGCTCGACTTTACCCTCGGTGGTGCAGCGCCGCACGCTGTGGTCGCCGTCGTCGGTGCAATAGAGGATATCGTCACGGTCGATGTCGAGGCCGTGCGCGCGCTTGAACAGGCCCTCGCCCCAGGAGCGCAGCAAGTTGCCGTCGCGATCGAACACCAGCATCGGGTGATCGCCGCGGTTGAAGACGTAGACTTGATCCTTGCTGTCGACGGCAACGGCAGCGACGTCCTTGAAACTCCAACCATCCGGCAGCTTGGCCCAGTCCTCCACCACGCGATAGCGATGCTCGCCGCTGCCCAGGATCACCGACATCGAGCGCCTCCCTGTCAAAACCTGAGGCGCAACTCTACTGCCGCTTGGCGGCCGCCGCATCATGCGATTTCGGGGGGCAGGGCAGGCACGCGCGCGAGAGCCTTGACGGGAATGCTCCAGACACGCAGGCTTTGTGGCAACTGAGGCCAGGCGTCCGCATCCCGGCCGCACGCAAGGGAGACGCAGCATGGCGGCCGCCACGCACGATCCAGTCCGCCGCACCACCGCCACTATTGTGATCGAGCGCCTGATCGCGCACGGCATCGACACACTCTATTGCCTGCCCGGGGTGCAGAACGATCCCTTTTTTGATGCCCTGTTTGCCGAGAGCAACCGGGTGCGCGCGATCCATACGCGCCACGAGCAAGGTGCGGCCTATTTGGCGCTGGGTGCGGCCATGGCCACCGGCAAGCCCGCCGCCTATTGCGTGGTACCGGGCCCGGGTTTTCTTAACACCACGGCCGCCCTGTCGCAGGCCTACGGCAACAACGCGCCGGTGCTGGCCATCAGCGGGCAGGTGCCGCTCGCCTACGTCAACCGCGACAGCGGCTTTTTGCACGATATTCCCGATCAATTGGGCATCGCGCAACGGCTGACCAAGTGGTCGGCACGCATTTCGGCGCCGCACGAGGCAGCGACCGCGACCGACGAGGCGTTCCGGCAGATGCTCGCCGGGCGGCGGCGGCCGGCGGCGCTCGAATGCCCGCTCGATGTGTGGGGCCGCGCCGCCAGGTTGACCTTGCCCAGGCTTCCCGACCCGCTGCCGGTGCCGGCCCCGGACGACGATGCCATTGCCGCCGCCGCCAGGGCCCTGGGCGAGGCCGCCCGCCCGTTGATCATCGTCGGGGGCGGCGCGCTGGACGCAAGCTCGGAGGTGACGGCGCTGGCCGAAATGCTGGCGGCACCGGTGATTGCCTACCGCATGGGGCATGGCGTCGTCGACGCGCGGCACGCGCTAAGCTTGCCGTTTCCCGCCGGCCACAAGCTGTGGGGGGAGGCCGACGTGGTGATCGGCATCGGCACCCGGCTGCATAGCCAGTATACCGGCTGGGGGGTCGACGATACGTTGAAACTGATCCGTGTCGAGATCGACCCGCAGGAGATGGTGCGGCACGGCCGGCCGTCGATCGCACTGCTTGGCGATGCCGCCGCGGTGGTGCGCCGGCTGCTCGATCAGGTGCCCGCCCACAACCGCAAGCGCGGCGAATTCAAGGATCGCATTGCCGCTCTGAAGGCTGAGACGCACTTGGCCTTCTCCAAGCTGCAGCCGCAGCTCGCCTACCTCGAGGCGATTCGCGCCGAACTCCCCGAGAACGGCATATTCGTGGATGAGTTCACGCAGGTTGGCTACGTCAGCCGGCTCGCCTATCCGGTGTACCAGCCGCGCACCTACCTGACCTTGGGCTACCAGGGCGCGCTCGGGATGGGGTTCCCGACCGCGCTTGGCGCCAAGACGGCGCGGCCGGACCTGCCGGTGGTTTCGGTCAACGGCGACGGTGGCTTCATGTTCAACGTGCAGGAGCTCGCCACCGCGGTACAGTTCCGCATTGGCGTGGTCAGCATCGTCTTCAACGACAACGCCTTCGGCAATGTGCGGCGCATGCAGAAGGACCTTTACGGCGGCCGGCTGATTGCCAGTGACCTCGTCAACCCCGATTTCGTGCGCTTGGCCGAGAGCTTCGGCGCCGTGGGCTTGCGCGCCACCTCCCCCGCCGAGCTGCGCCAGCAGCTGCGGCGCGGGCTCAAGGAACCAGGGCCGGTGGTGATCGAGGTGCCGATCGGGGAGACGCCGGCGCCGTGGGACTTCATTCAACTGCCGCGGCTGCGGCCGCCCCGGCGGGCCTGAGGCGACG
>DATFXD010000086.1:0-15226 GCA_035258605.1 Hyphomicrobiaceae bacterium
GCGACGGCCGCCGCTTCGAGACAAAGCGCGGCATTGGCCCGGAACTTGGCCCTCACCTCGTCGCCGCCGGCCGGCCGGTTGGCACCGCCGAACACGTCGTCGATGCGGCAACGCCGCGTGCCTCCCGCTCGCAAGGTCACGCTGAGCTCGGCCTCGAAGCGTTGCGGAAATTGCGCGCCCTCGAGCGGCGACCAGGTGATGCGGGCGGCAAGCTCTCGAACCGGGGCGGAGGGGGATTGGCGAAAGGTGGCATGGTCGACGACACCATCGAGCAGACGCGCGGCCACGACGATCGGCAGGCTCCAGCGAGCCTCGTGGCCACTGTGCGGTGCCTGCTTGCGCGACCACGGTTCGCAAATGATCTGAGCCGCCCCAGGGGCAACCAAACAGTTGATGGCGCTGATGTCGGCCGCTGCCACCGTGCCCAGTTGCTCCAGCGCCTCCACGTAGGGATGCAGATAGTGGCAGCAGGGCAGGAATTTATAGGCCGCCTCGCTGATGTGCCAGTGTCGGCCCAAGCTGGCGAGCGACGCCGCGAAGCGTTCGACGGCGCCGGCGCCGTCGGCGGCAAATTGCTTGAACAATCCCATGCGGCCTTCGAGTGCCGTTTCCGGGCCATCGAGCCCGGCCGCCGCCAGCCGCGCCGCCACCAACCCGGCATGTGCCGCCCAACCCGGATGCATCGATTTGACCGACGCGCCGTTACTCAGAAACTCAAACACACCCGACGCCTGGCTCAAGGCAATGCCAAGCGCGGCAACCGTGCGGTCCGCGTCCAACCCGGCGAGCTCGGCGGCCAGCAGCGCCGCCACCAGGCTGCCGGCGACCGAGGTGACCTGAAAGCCCAGCGCTTGAAAGCCGCCCGGGGCCGCCAGGCCCATGCGCACCAACACCTCCCAACCCAGGATATAGGCGCGCAGCAGGTCTCCTCCTGGGGCGTCCGCGGCCTGCGCCGCGGCCAGCGCCGCGGGCGCCAGCACCGCACTCCCGTGCACGATGGAAGCGGTGTGGGTGTCGTCGAATTCGAGGCCGTGGATCAGACCGCCGTTGACGAGCGCCGCGGTGGCGGCGTCGCGTGTCATAGCCGCCCCCAGCACGCTTGCCGGCCCAGCCCCGCCCAGCGCCGTGGCCGCGGCAAGATAGGGCATGCCGACACCGGTGCCCGCCGCGGCCAGACCGACACCAATGGCGTCCAGCAAATGCAAGCGTCCACAGCGCACGACCTCGGCGGGAATCTCAGCCAAGCCCAGGCGACGGATTGACCCGACCAGCTGGCGCGACAGGGTCACGATCCGCCTCCCTTGAGTTCGGCCGCCGCCGCGAGCCCGGCCAGGCGGCCAAGCCCGATTGCCGATAAGAGCCCATTGCCCGAAGCATATCCCGCGGCGCCGCTGCGGCCAGAGAGCCCGCCGGCGGCACCGCCGCCGGCGAACAGGTTGGCGATCGGCCGGCCGTTGCCGTCGAGCACGCGGCCATCGAGGTCGACGGCAAGTCCACCTTGGCTGTGGAATAGGCCGGGCACGATGCGACAGGCGTAGAGGCGCTGATCAAGGGCACCGAGGCCGAAGTCGCGCCGGCCGTGAGCATCGCCGCCATCGCCTGTAGCCGCCCGCCGCGCTTCGGCGATGGTGGCGTTGAGCGCCACAGCGTCGAGCCCGATCCGGCCCGCCAGATCACCCGGCGTATCGGCGGTCTTGAAACCATCGCGGCGGGCGAGCTCGACGAACTCCTCCTCCAATGCCGCCACGTCGTAGATCTTCTGGTCGAAGATCGCAAAGCGTGGCGCCGGCTGCGCCATCACCTTGGGCGTGAACCCGGAGTAGCCGGCACTTTCGTCGCCAAAGCGCTGGCCTGCGGCATTGATGATGATGCCTCCCTTCTCGATCGTGGTCCACGACAGCAGGCTGCCGTGCGGATCGGACACCGCGGCATAGCCTTGGTAGGCGCCGATGTTGGAAAATGCCGCACCCAGGGCTTCGCCCCAAGCAACCGCTTCACCCGTCGAACCCAAGGCCCCGAAATAGGGCGCGCCGGCGATTTCCGGACAGAAACGTCGAACCAGCGCCGGGTTGCCGGCATAGCCGTTGACGGCGAGAATGGTCTTCGCGGCGGCAACCGTCGCCGCTTCACCCGATGCCGTCCGAAGGCGGGCGCCGACTACGCCGCCGCCGGCAGCGAGCAGCTGATCGGCGCCATTGCCGACGGCGAGCGGGATGCCGCGGCGTGCCACCGCTGCCAGCAGGTCATCGACCAGATCCTGACCGCGCCGAGAGACCGGCGCGTGCAAGCGTTGAACGCTATGGCCGACGTGTTTGTAGGCGGTTATGAGCGATAGGCGCGCTCCGACCGCATCGACCAGCCATTCGACCGTGGCGGCGGATTGCTCGGCCAGCCGTTCTACCAGCTGGGGGCAATCGGTATCGCCGGCGATACGCATCAGGTCTTCAACGAGCCGCGCCGGGCTGTCTTCGATGCCGGCGGCACGCTGAAAGCGGGTCCCGGCACCGGGGATCGAGCCGGTCGACAGCGAGGAATTTCCGCCCGGGGAAGCGCGCTTTTCGATGATGGCGACGGCTGCGCCCCGATCGTGCGCGGCGATGGCCGCCGCCAGCCCGCAGGCGCCGGCGCCGATGACGAGGATCTCGATCTCTGGGTGCATTGCCTAACTCCAAGGCGTTGGTCGAGGCGCGCCGGCGCGACGCGCTCAGTGGGGTTGGGCAATCATGGCGACGACGTCATCGGCCCAACGGCATGGCGAAGTCGCCAGGCCCGCAAGCCGAGCCGCCATTGCCGGATAGAGGTCCGCGGTCAGTGCCGCGATCTTGGCGCGCAGCTCCGCCTCGGCGAACGGCTGGTCCGGGCCACCGCGCGCGCTCTCAACGCTGGCCGCAACCTGCCGGCCGTCGGTGAAGCGGATCTCGACCCGGGCCGGCCGGTCCTTGGGCCAGGGCTTGATGGCATCATAGGGTTGGAGCGTTATGCGCCGGCGCAGCGCCGCCACGTCGGGATCGGACAATGACGCACGGGCGAAGGCGCTGGCTCCGGCACTGCCATGCACCGCCGTCGTCGCCACCGCGTGCAGCAACGAAAACTTTCCCGCGAGCACCGTCGCCGGTTCGGCGGTGGCCAAGGTTGCGCCCATGGGGTGGGTTGCGACCACGACCGCGGCGATCTTGTCCGGGTCGGCGGTGGCCGGGTGTTGCGCCCTCAAGTGCAACATGGCTTCGACCGCCGAGTGTGCGTATTGGCAGCAGGCGATCAGCTTGTGATAGCCGCTGCTGATCGCCCAGGTGGCGCCGAGGTCGGCCGTCAGCCGCTCCGGCATATAATCGTGTCCATAACACGTCACCATCACGTCGAAGGGGGTTTCGGGGAGGCCGGCAATGCCAAGTCGGGCCCAGTCGGCGGCCCGATAGCCGGCCCAGGCACCGGTGGCCGTCCAGGCGTTGCGCGCCAGCGCGCCGGCCGGCGCATGGCCATAGGGTCCGGCGTGGCTCATGGTCATGGCCGACGACAGCGCAGCGGCGAAGTCGTGGGGATCATATCCCCTGAGCCGGGCCACTCCGGCCGCCGCTCCGAGCGGAGCCAGGGCGCCGTGCGGGTGCACGCGCAAGGGCTCGGCGGGGAAGGCATGCGCGATCCGCGCCGTCACCTCGTAGGCGATGGCGAGGCTGGCGATGACCTCGTGGCTGGTGGCGCCGCTGGCTTCGGCCTCTGCCATCAAGGCCGGGATGATATAGGCGCCGGCATGGCAGGCGACCAGGCGATAGCCTTCGTCAAGCTCCGTCCAACAGATCGCCAGGCCGTTGGCCGCGGCCGCGCTGTGGCGATCGACGCGGTAGGGTGTGCGGCCGAATACCGTGGCTGCGGCCGGGCTGCCCGAGGTCAGGGCAAACTCGCCCTGGATGGCGGCGACCTCGGGCTCGGTCGCCGCCGCCACGATCGCGGCGATGTCATCGGACAGCACCAGGGCGGCACGTTGACGGACGTCGGCCGGCACGGCCGCGAGCGTGGTCGTCGCCGCCCACCGGCACAGTTCGAGAAAACCCTGCCCGCACGCCAGCCGCGCCTCCGCCGCACCCGGTTGCCTCAAAACCATTGCCACAGGTCCTTCTTTGTTTTGAGATCATCGGCTGGACCGTCGAACACCATGCGGCCGGCCTTGAGGATGACGGCCCGGTCGATGGCCCGCAACGTCATTGGGACGTTCTGCTCGACGATGACGAGGCCGGTACCAAACCGTTGATTGACCTCGCCCAGCCGCTGCATCACCGCCTCGATGATGATCGGCGCCAGCCCGGTACACGGCTCGTCAAGCAGAAGCCATTTGGGCCTGGTCATCAGCGCCATGCCGAGCGCCAACATTTGCTGCTCGCCACCGCTCATCGAGCCGGCCAGCTGGGCGCGGCGCGCATCCAGGATCGGGAACAGCTGATAGACCTGTTGGCTGAAGGCGCTGTCGAACAGCAGTCCCGCGATCTTGAGGTTCTGCGCCACCGACAGGTTCGGAAATACGTTGTGACCCTGGGGCACGTAGGCAATGCCCGAGCGCACCGTGGCCGCAACATTGCCGGCATCGATTGGCTGCCCGGCAAATGTGACCTTGCCGGCGCTCGGGCTGTGCGCACCGACGATGCATTTCAGCAAGGTGGTCTTGCCGGCGCCGTTGTGGCCGAAGATGCCGAGCCTGGCGCCCGGCGTCAGCTGCAGCGTGATGCCGCTCAGCGCGGTCAACGGTCCGTAAGCGGCCGACAGATTTTCGATCGCGAGCATTTAGGGGGCGCTCTCAATGCCCGAAATAGAGTTCGGTGAGCTCGGGATTGGCGATCAGATCTTGCACGCTGCCGCGCGCCAAGATGCGGCCCTGAAACATGAACACCGCCTCGTCGCAGAGGTCACGGATGAAGGCGATATTGTGCTCGACGACGCATACCGCCACGTCCGCGGCGGCGACTTCGCGCACGATCCGTTGCATGGCTTGGTAGGCTTGACCTTCGACGCCCGCCATCGGCTCGTCGAGCAGCAGGCAGCGGGCATCGTTCATCAAGGCGCGGGCGACGCCAACCAGCTTCTGCTGTCCATAGGGCAGATCGCCGATGGATTTGTCGGCCGCATCCGGCAAACCGATGCGGGCCAGGACGTCGCGCGCCTTGGCGGTGGCGGCGGCGCCAGCAGCACGAATCTTGCCCGGCTCGAACAGCAGCCGCAGCAACGACTCGGCGGGATAGGTGCGGGCGCCGATGATCAAATTGTCGATCACCGACAGCGACGGGAACAGACGCACGTGCTGCCAGGTGCGCGCCAGGCCGCGCCGCGCCCTCTGGTGCAGCGCCAGACCGTCGAGCGGCGTGCCATCGAGCGTGACGCTGCCGGCGTTGGCCGCATAAAGGCCGCTGATCAGATTGAACAGCGAGGTCTTGCCGGCACCATTGGGCCCAATCAAGCCCACAATCCGGCCGGGCCGCATCACCAGATCGACGTTGTCGGCGACGACGATGCCGCCGAAACTTTTTGAGAGGCTTTTGACTTCGAGCATCTCAACCGCCTCCCTGCCTGCTGCCGGTTGCCCGCCACTGACCGTCCGCCCGCACCAGTCCGCCGGGGCGCAAAAACATGAAGATCAGCACCAAACCGGTGAACAGCAGGCCCTGCAGCGGGCCCAGCACGACCGGCGGCAAATTGAGGAAGGTGATCGCCTGTGGCAGCAGCTGCAGCAGAATGGCACCGATCACGGGTCCCCAGGGGGTATTGAGCCCGCCGACCACGACCATGGTCAGGATGGTCGAGGACATCAGGATCTCGAATTGCTCAGATGTGACGAAGCGGAAATAGTGCGCATAGAGGGCGCCGGCGAGCCCGGCGATCGCCGAGCCGAAGGCGAATATCGACAGCTTGATCCATTTCGCGTCGCGTCCGAGCGCGGCAAAGGCCTGTTCGTCGTCGCGCATGGCGCTGATGGCGCGGCCGTAATCGCTGTGCGCGATCCAGCGCACCAGCCCCACCACGGCCAAGGCCACGGCGCAGACCAGCAGCACATAGCTCCCGCGCCCGAAACTCGGCACCAGAAACGCCGGAATGCCGGATATGCCGCTGGCGCCACCGGTGAAGCGCAAATTTTTGATGAGCTCGATCATGCCCAGTTGAAAGCCGATGCTCGCGATCAGCAGATAGTCGCCAGAGATCCGCAATGCCGGCAGCGCCATGGCGACCGACGCCAGCATCGCCAGCAGCGCGCCGGCGATGATGGTGAGCGGCACCGGTACACCGAGATCGCGGGCCAGCAATCCCGAGGTATAGGCGCCGAGCCCATAGAAAATCGGGTGTGCAATCGAAATCAGCCCACCATAGCCAATGATGAGATTGAAGCTCGACGCCAGAATAACGAACAAGCCGATCTGAATAATGATGGAATAGACGTAGTCCATGCCTTGTCCCCCGACCGAGAGCGCCAGCCCGAGCACCGGCGTCGATCAGCGTGCGAGCCTCCTCTTAAGCGCGGGTAGTCGGATGCCCTGAGGAAAGAAGATGATGGTGGCGAACAGGAACACGTAGAGCAGGAAGCCCTGCCACTCCGACGGGATCACGAGGATGCTCGAGTTCTGCACGACGCCGAGGAGTACGGCGGCCGCCGCCGCTCCCCAGATTCGCCCGATGCCGCCGAGAATGGTTGCCAGCACGGCAAACAGCATGATTTCCAGGCTGGTCAGCGGTTGCACCTGGGCGCGCGTGCCATAGAGGAACATGCCGGCGGTCGAGAACGTCGCCGCAATCAGCATCGTCAGCAGATAGATCTGGCGACGATTAATGCCGTAGAGCTCGGCCAGCTCGGCATTGTCCGAAACCGCCACCATGAACTGTCCCCAGCGGCTGAAGCGCAGGAACAGCCACAGCCCCAGCAGCATACCAAAGGTGGTGGCGATGGCCGGCAGATCCCAGGCGCTGATGGCGATGTCGGCGACGAGACGCACCGGCCAGAACAACTGCGCGAAGATCGTCTTCGGCCAGGTGCCAAACAGCAGCATGGCGACATAGGCGATGAATTCCGAGGCGACGATGGTAAAAATGAACACGAACATCGGCGAGGCGTGGTTGCGTCGCAGGCTGGCAAATCCAAACTTCTCCAGCCCCCAGGCGCTGCCCAGGGTGGCGACCAGCGCGATCGCCAGCGCCATGTGACCACTCACCCCGAGCCCGGCGATGGCGGCGTGCGCGCTATAGAAGGCAATGGTCATCAAGCCCGCCTGCGCGAAATTGAAGACCCCATTGACCTTCAGCACCAGGGCGAAGGCAACCGCGAACAGCACGTAGTAACTGCTGGTCGCCAGCGACGTCCACAGGATCTGCGCCACGGTCGTGAAGTTGAACATCAAAACCCGTCGTGCCGGAGTGGCTGCCAACCGCCGCTGCGGGCACAAAGCGCGTTTGTCACACCGCCACCGGCTGCTGTGGGACGCACCTTCGATCCGCGCCCGCGGCCCTGGCCAAGGCCGCGGCGGTCGCACACAACCAAATCGTCACCTGCAATGTCACCTGCAATGTCACTTGGCGATGTCTTTCGCCGTCCACTTGCCGTTCTTGACTTCGACCAGATAGACCGGCTTTGACACCGTGTGGCTGTCGGACACCGTCACCGATCCGGTCAGGGGAAGATCGAACGTCGCCAGTGCCAGCATCTCCTGGCGAAAATTCTCCCCGCTCGGCGCCAGCCCCTTCTTGTCCATCGAGCTCAGGATTGCCGCCACCATATAGGGCGCATCGTGCAGGTATTGGGTGTAGGGCAGGCCGTTCGGATCGCGCTTTTCCTCCTGCCGCCAGCGCTCGACGTAGGCGGCGACGGCCGGTAGATCGCCAACGCCCGGCGCCAACGAGGTGGCGATGATACCCTCGGCGGCCTGGCCGAGTTGCTCGATCACTTTGGGATTGTAGAGCCCCGAGTAGGAGGTGATCGGCTGATTGAGACCCAACTGGCGCATCTGCGCGGCGACCTGTGGCATGTCTGCGATCAGACCATGCAGATGGATGATGTCCGGCTGCGCCGCGCGCACCTTGAGCAGGGCGCCCGTGAAATCGGTCGCCTTGGGATCGTAGGCCTCGTAGGCAACGATCTGACCGCCAGCCTTGCTGAAGGTATCGCGATACACTTGGCTGGCGACGATGCCGGTGTCGTTGTTGATGTAGAGCACCGCGGCTTTTTTCTTGCCCAGTTTGCCGGCCGAGTAGCGGGCCAGCGCCGCCACATCGATGTCGGCAAGCGGGAAGGTAGTGTAGACGTAATCGCCGAGCTTGGCGATGTCCGGCGAGTTGGCGCCGATCGACAACTCCACCACCTTGTTATCGTTGGCAATCGGCGCCACGGCTCTGACCACCGAGGACCAGGCGGTGATGAATACCGGCACCTTCTCGACGCTGATAAGACGATTGACGGCGTTGATGCCAACTTGCGGATCAGCCTGCGTGTCGAGCGTGATCATCTCGAGCTTCTTGCCGTTGATGCCGCCCTTGGCGTTGATGGCGTCGACCGCCCACTGTGCCGCCTTCACCTGATCGGCGCCATAGAGGGCCTGCGAACCGGATAACGGCATCGCCAGACCGAATTTATAGCTGGCGGCGGCCTCAGCGAACGCCGCGCCGGAGACCGTCATCAGCGCCAGCACGGCGCACCCGGCCAGCAAGGTCGAGCGACGGTTCCAAAGCCTGCTTTTGATGGTCATCTGGCCATACCTCCCTGGCGTTTGTCGAGCGGTGTCGCGATGCTAGCTGCCACCATCGGCGCATGCGCGCGGCAGCTTTGCCAGCTGCGGCAGCAACTCATCGGTGCTGGATACGTCGGCATATTTTTCCGACATATCGAATAGGTTGACGGCATGCGATGTCTGGCTGCGGTCGTAGACCGCGTCATGCGGCACAGCCACCCGAAAATTGAAGGCGAAGGCATCGACCACGCTGCCGCGCACGCATCCCGATGTCGTGCAACCCGTCACCACCAAGGTATCGGCGCCGGCATTGATCAAATAGCTCGCGAGCGGGGTGCCGAAGAACGCGCTCGGGTGCTTCTTCGGCAGCAGGATATCGTGGTCGCGTGGGGCGACCTGGGCGACAAAATCATAGCCATGGCGCGCAATGCCCATGATGGCGGGCACCTTGTCGGCCAGCCGGCCCTGGTCGAAGCTTTCCTTCGGCGACACGTAGGGGAACAGCACTGGCCAGCCGCGCTCGCGGAATAGGGCGAGCAATCGGGCGATCTGGGCAACGGCGTTCCAGCCGACCTCGCCACAGGCGGTTGGGAACTCCTCGATCGCCTGCCAGAACGGCTTCGGCGTCGTGCCAACGGTTCGATACTGCACGTCGATGATCAGCAGCGCCGGCCGGCGGCCGAGACCGGTGCGCCGGCCAAAGCCGGCGGCGGCATAGGCGCGCTGCTCCTCCGGCGAGATGATGCCGTCCCACGGTTTTGCGGGTGCGCTCATCGGCGGCCTCGTTCGCGGCTGTTATCGATCGGGCCGGCGTAGCGTTGCTCGAGTGCATCGTAGGTCGGTTTTGCCACCACGCGCTGGCGTTCATCGAAGCTGGCGAGCTTGTCGGCGACGGCGGCGAGCGAGCCATCACGCTTCAGCGCCGCAAGCACGTCCTGTGCCGCCTTGAGCGCCGCCTGCAACGAGGCGTTGGCATAAAGCACCAGCCCAAAGCCCATGTCGGCCAGTTTGCCGCGGCCCGGATCCGGGGTCAGGCCGCCGAACACGATATTGGCGAGCTGCGGCGCCGGCAGCTCGCGCGCGATGCGGGCGAGCTCGGCCTCGGTCAGCGGCGCCTCAACGAAGGTGGCATCGGCGCCGGCGTCGATGAAGGCCTGCGCCCGATGGATCGCCACGTCGAGCCCTTCGCTGGCGCGCGCGTCGGTGCGCGCGACGATCTGGAAATCCTGATCATGGCGGCCGTCCACGGCCGCCTTGATGCGTTGCACCATCTCGGCCAGCGGGATCACTTGCTTACCGGAAAAATGCCCGCAGCGCTTGGGAAACTCCTGATCCTCGATCTGCACCCCGGCCGCGCCGGCACGTTCGAGGATGCGCACCGTGCGGCGCATGTTGAGGGCATTGCCAAAGCCGGTATCGGCATCGACCAGCAGCGGCAGCGCAACCACATCTGCGATGGCGGCGACCGTATCGGCGATCTCGGTGAGCGTGGTGAGACCGATGTCCGGCATTCCCAGCTGCATGTTGGCGATGCCGGCGCCAGTGACATAGGCAACCTCGAAGCCAAGATCCTCGATGATGCGCGCAAACAGCGCGTTGGCGGCGCCAGGGGCCAGGGTCGCATCGCGCCGCGCCAGGATGGATTTGAGACGGGTGGTGCTGGCGATCATCAGGCGACATCCTGCGCCTGCTCGCCGGCGCGCTTGAGCCGGGTTTTGATCGTCGACCACGAGCGGCGGATGTGGTGGCGCATGCTGGCCTCCGCCGCGGCAGCGTCGCGGCGCCACAGCGCGGCAAGGATGTCTTGGTGTTCCTGGTAGGCCTGCCGGGCGCGGCCGGGGGTGGCGCTGCTGCGGAACCGATAGATGCGCAGCAGGCTATACATGTCCTCGCACAGCAGGCGGAACAGCCGCCGATTGTTGCTACCGCGGGCAACCCGGAAATGAAAATCCTGGTCGCCGCTGGCCTGGTAGTAGGCAGTGCCGCTGGCGACGTCCGGTTGCCGGCGATGGGCCTCGAGGCTTTGTTCGAGCGCCTTGAGATCTTGCTCCGACATGGCGCCCGCCGCCAGCCGCGCCGCCATGCCTTCCAGTCCCTCGCGGATGGCAAACAGCTCCTCAAGATCGCGCGGCTTGAGCTCGGTAACACGCGCGCCGAGATGCGGAACCCGATCAACCAAACCCTTGGCCTCGAGGCGGAAAATGGCTTCACGCAACGGCGCCCGGCTGACGCCCAGTCGGGTCGACAGATTGACTTCGTTGATGGTTTCGCCGGGCGCTATGCGTCCCTGCACGATCGCCTCGACGATGGCATCGAACACCCGGTCGGCGAGCGTCACCCGGCTGATGCTGGCGAGGGCGGGGCGTTGTCGACTGTATACAACCATTGCCGCATCAAAACACCATCGGTTGCGGCCTGGCAAGACACCGTTCGATCGCCGGCGCTGCGGCGGCGCTGCGGCGCTTTATCGACGTGCGGCAGCCGCTACGGCGCGGGCGCGTTACCGTGGGTACTCAAGCTGCATGGCAACAAAGTCGGCCGTTGCCCGCCCGTAGCGCGCCGCAATGGCGGCGAGCGCGTCGTCTAAGGCGGTTGCCGGCGGCGCACTGGATGCGCCACCCCGCGCCTCGCGCGGTCAAGCCCGAGACGCGACGCGGCAAAGCGGCAAATGTGCACGAGCGACGGCGGCCGTCGACCGCGGTAGCTTCTCTAATACTCGAACTCCGGCCCTTCGATGTAGCCGAACCGCTCAAGCGCATCGGGGCGCAGGGTGAAGCCGAGCCCGGGTCGCTGCGGGGCATGCACGCTGCCGTCGGGGCGAATGTCGAAGGGTTCATTGAAGAGCTCCCACATCATCGGCATGTAGCCCTGCGTGACCTCGAGGATGTGGCAGTTGGCGGCCGCCATCGCCACGTGGATGCTCGCCGCAAACAGCACGCCGCTGCCCCAGGCATGTGGCGCAAGCCGGACACCGTGGGCAGAAGTCAGCGCGGCGATGCGCCTAATCTCGGTCATCCCACCGGCGCGCGCGACATCGGGTTGGGCGATGTCGAGCGCTCGGCGCTCGAGGAGGTCCTGGAAATCGAAGCGCGTGAACTCGCGTTCGCCCGAGGCAATGGGAATGGTGGTGGCGCGGCGGACCTCGGCCTGGCCGGCGTGATCATCAGGTGACACCGGCTCCTCAAACCAGGCGATGTCGTAGGGCTCGAGCTCCCGAGCAAGCTTGATGGCGGTCGCGACTTCGAGCGAGCCGTGGGCATCGACCATCAACTCGACCTCGGGAGGAAGGCCGCGGCGCGCCGCCTTTACTCGGCGCAGGCATTTGGCGATCGAAAAGCCATCGCGGCCGACGACGCGCATTTTTGCGGCGGTGAAGCCCTTGGCCGCGTAGCCGGCGAGTTCTGCCTCGGCTTCATCGCCTGGCGCCCAGCCGCCGCTGGCATAGCCTCGGATCGAGCTGCGCACCGCACCAAGCGCCTGGTAGAGCGGAATCCCGAGCGCCTGGGCCTTGACGTCCCATACCGCGATGTCAACGCCGGCGATGGCTTCCATGATGACGCCGCGGCGGCGGCTCTCGTCGGCTTGCGCGACCCCGCGCTCGAGGGCCGGCGCAGCGCGCGAGCCGTTGTACATCTTCTCGAAGATGCGTTCCGAGAACATCGGGTCTTCACCGACGACCTCCGCAGCAAGCTCGTGCGCGACGATGCTTGCCACCACCGGCGGCGATCCGAGCGCCGCGCCAATGCCGATCAGGCCGGCATCCGTGTCGATGCGAATGAGCGTGGCGTCGCTCTTGACCTTGGTCCCGAGGTCGGTGCGGTGACGCTTGTCGTTTGGCACCGGCGCCGACATCGGGATTGCGGTTAGGCGGGTAATTTTCATGGGGGCAATCCTCCTCAGGGGTGGGTGCGGGCCGGGAAAAGACGCGATGCGCCTGGCGCCGATGCAAGCACGACGTGCGCCCGGCCGGCAACGGCGGGCCGCGTTGACGACGGGATCGGCCCCGTCGTTGCCGATCGCGGCCGTCGCCCACGCGGCGACGCTCACAGCAGGCTTGAGCAAGCCACGCGCGCCGACCCCCCCGCGTCAGCCCCGCTTGGCTTGACGGCATACCGACTGGTTGGTATGAAAGCCGGTGGAGGCGGCAATGACCCTGAGATTCTCGGCCAGGGAGAAGGTGCTCGATGCGGCCCTTGCCGTTATTCGATGCAACGGCTACGCCGCCACCACGGTCGATGAGCTTTGTGCGCGGGCCGGCGTCACCAAAGGCGCGTTCTTCCATCATTTCAGCAGCAAAGAGGATCTGGCGATCGCCGCCGCCCAGCGCTGGTCGGAAAAAGCCCGCACGCTGTTTGCCGCGGCCGGCTATCACGCCCATGGCGATCCGCTCGAGCGCGTGCTGGGCTACATTGATTTCCGCAAATCGCTGCTGCGCGGCGGCTTACCCGAGTTCACCTGCCTGGTCGGCACCATGGTGCAGGAGACCTACGACAGCCATCCCGCCATTCGCGATGCCTGCGCGCGCTCGATCCTAGGTCACGCGGCGACGCTCGAAGCCGACATCGAGGCGGCGATCGAGAGCTACGATCTGAAGCCGGCATTTACCGCCAAGAGCCTTGCCCTCTACACCCAGGCGGCACTGCAGGGTGCCTTCATTCTGGCCAAGGCGACGGGCAGCGCCCGGGCCGCGTCCGACGCGGTCGATCACCTGCGCCGCTACATCGAATTGCTGTTCCGCAAGCCCAAGCGAGGAAGGCCTTAGCATGGCTTCGGCAACCTTGAGCAAGGCCAATGCCACGGTGAAGCGGCCACCAAGGGCCGACAACGCGTACCGGCACGGGTGGCCTAGCGCACCGGCCGCATTAGGGTCTTTCGACGTCGAATGTTAGCGGAGGCTACGGCATGCGAGTTGGCTACGCTTGGGTGATTGTCGCGGTCGGCGCGCTCATGAGTTGTGTTGCCGTCGGCACCATGTTCTCGCTCGCCGTCTTTCTCGAGCCGATGGCAACCGCGACCGGATGGTCACGCGCCGGCATATCGAGCGCCATGACGCTTAACTTTCTGATCCTGGGCCTCGGCGCCTTTGGCTGGGGTGCCGCCAGCGACCGCTATGGCCCGCGCATGGTGGTTCTATGCGGTGCCGTATTGCTCGGGTTGGCACTGGTGCTCGCCAGTCGCGCCACCTCTCTGGGCGGCTTCCAGCTCACCTACGGCATTCTCGTCGGCCTGTCGGCAAGCGCCTTCTTCGCGCCGATGATTGCCACCGTCACCGGCTGGTTCGAACACAACCGCAGCCTGGCCGTATCGCTCGTCTCGGCGGGCATGGGCATGGCGCCGATGACCATATCGCCGTTCGCGCGCTGGCTGATTTCGACTTACGACTGGCGCCTGGCCATGCTGACCATCGGCGTGGTGGCCTGGGTGCTGCTGTTGCCGGCCGCCGCCCTGGTCCGCCGAGCGCCGGCGCTACCCGACGCAACGCGCCCGATGGCCAAAGACGGCAACCAACTGTCGGCGGTGCAGGCGCTGCGCTCGCCGCAGTTCCTGATTCTGGGGGCGACCTTCTTTGCCTGTTGCGCCGCCCACTCCGGGCCGATCTTTCATATGGTGAGCTACGCCATCTCTTGCGGCGTGGCACCGATGGCCGCGGTCAGCATCTATAGCACCGAGGGCCTGGCGGGCCTCTGCGGGCGCCTGCTGCTGGGCGTGCTGGCCGATCGCGTGGGCGCCAAGCCGGTGCTGATCGCCGGGCTCATGCTGCAGGCGGTGGCGATCGGCAGCTACGTGTTTGTCAGCCGTCTCGGCGAGTTCTACGCGCTGGCGCTCGTGTTTGGCACGGCCTATGGCGGCGTGATGCCGCTCTATGCCGTGTTGGCACGCGAATATTTCGGGCAACACATCATGGGGACGGTGTTCGGGGCGGCGACCATGCTGTCGAGCATCGGCATGGCATTCGGTCCGTTGGCCGGCGGTTGGGTGTTCGATACCTTCGATGCCTATAGCTGGTTGTTCATCGGCTCGTTCGCCGTCGGGCTCGGCGCGGTGGCGGTGGCGCTCGCCTTCCCGCCGCTGCCGCGCGTGCAACTGCAACCTGCATGAGCATCGACATGCGGGAACTTGGCCACTGCTGCGGGCGTCTAGATCCCGTCCGGTCACCAATTGGGTCGAATTTACTACGGATGCCGCAGCAGAAAGCGCGCGAGCGGATTGTGACCCTTAGGGAGTGTTCATGACAACCTTCGTTCTCATTCCCGGAGCCGGCGGTGCCGCATGGTATTGGCATCGCCTCCTTCCATTGCTCGAGCAGGCAGGCCACAAGGCCCTTGCCGTCGATCTCCCAGGTGATGACCCTCACGCGGGCCTCCACGCCTATGCCGATCGCGTTATCGCCTCGATCGGGAAACGAAATGACGTGACGCTCGTTGCCCAATCGATGGGTGCTTTCATGGCAGCGCTCGCTGCGCTCGAGCGCGGACGTCGATCGGCATGCTCGTCTTCGTAAACGCAATGATCCCTCTTCCCGGCGAAACGGC
>DATFXD010000087.1:0-20172 GCA_035258605.1 Hyphomicrobiaceae bacterium
GGTAAGGCCGGCTGGAACCCGGCGCTGATTGACAAACCGCAGACGATCGAAGACCTGAAGTGGAACAACTACTTCAAGGAGATTTTCCTCGACAGCGACACCAAGATCGCCCTGATCTCCAGCGCGCCGTCGGACGTTCCGCAGGATTGGTTTCTCACCAACGAAATGGCGGTGGCGGCGCGTGATCGCGTCAACAAGGAGGCGGGCTCCAGGCGCATGATGGCGCATGCCATCTTCACGCCGGGGCAGCCTGGGTGGCTCGAGCACCTCGAACACGCGCTCAGCATGCGGCCGGATTCGCTCAAGGGCTACACCATCGGCGACAACACCAACAAGGACAAGAGCGCCTATCCCTGGCGCATGGATGATGACAAGGTTACCTACAAGGCCTATGAGCTGGCGGTGAAGCACGGCATCAAGAACGTCTGCGTACACAAGGGCCTCTTTCCATCCTCGATCGAGGCGCGCTTTCCGCACCTGTTGAGCTACTGCGACGTTCGCGATGTCGGCCAGGCCGCCAAGGACTGGCCGCAGCTCAACTTTATTGTCTATCACTCCGCCTATCGTTACCCCGGCGGCGGCACCGCCGAGCAGGGCTGGGAGGAGTTCGAGCGCACCGGACGCGTGTCCTGGACCAGCGATCTCGCCGACATTCCCGAGAAGTATGGCGTCAGCAACGTCTACGGCGACGTCGGGCAACTGTTTGCGCAGAGCGTGGTGGCCGAACCCAGGCTCGGCGCCGCCCTGATGGGGATCCTGGTCAAAGGGCTCGGTGCCGATCACATCTGCTGGGGTACCGATGCGATCTGGACGGGGTCACCGCAGTGGCAGATCGAAGCGCTGCGGCGGCTCGAGATCCCGGAGGACATGCAGAAGACGTACGGCTTCCAACCGCTCGGCGCCGCCACCGGGCCGGTCAAGACCGCCGTCTTCTCCGGCAACAATATGCGCCTTTATGGCCTCGCCAAGCGCACCGATCTCGGCGATCGCTTCGCGGCCATGAAGGCGGAGTACCTCGAAAATGGAGCCGCACGCAGCAACCTGCGCTACGGCTATGTGCGCAAAGGGGACGCCGGCGCCGCCTGACGGTGGCGGCCCGACGGCGGCGAGGCGCCGGTCCCGTCCGCCGGGACCTGCCTCGGTGCGGCCGGTGGCCGCGAACCGGCGCCATTCCATGGATAACGGGGAAGGCCGGCAGCGGTCGTGGCCGAGGCGCTAGCTCGCCACCGGCCGGATCAGGGCCAGCCCGGTCTCGGCGTCCTTCACCTTGCGCAAATGCGCCGGACTTTCGGTCACGATCACCTCCAAGGTCGGGCGAACGTGCGCCGCGCCCAGGTGCCCGGCCATCGCTGTACCGTCACGCTTGCCGACCACCAGGTGCACGTGCAGGTGCGGCTCACCCGTGGGCGACTGGGCAATATCGCCGTTGAGCGAGGCCACCTCCACCTGCTCCGGTACGGAGATGCTGTGGTAGGCCTTGCTGTCCCAGTCGAAATACTTGAGGACCACGTCGCTAAAGGCACCGATGGCCGTGAGCTGTGCCGTGTGGATGCGTTGCATGCGGGCGAACGCTTCAAGTGCGCCCAGCACCTCTTCGCCCTTGTCCAGGACGACGACATAGGTGCGCTGGCCGTTGCTGTCGTGCAAAAGCTTGTGCTGCATGCTTAATCCCATCGCCGGCGGCTGCTTGGCAACCCGATCGCCGGCCAATGGTTCCCTGGCCCGCCACCGGCGCTGCCGCTCAAGTGCGCCCATCCGCTTGGCAATCTGGCGCCGCTGCTCGCCGGGCAGTGCCACGATGGCACGCGGCGAGGCGGTGCCCTGGTGGCCCATTCCCCACCTCCTCTTCGACCCGCCGCCAGGCCGCGCGCGCGCCCCGCATCGCATGGGCGCAATCTCAGTCAGGCGATCGATGCCTTGACGGTCATCTTCGAACATGCGCACGAGCCCCTATCGCCCGTCGATCCGGCGCCGGCGTTTGTGCCGGGCGGCCTTGGCGGACTTTGCCCGCTTGACCAGGAGCGAAAGCGCTGAGAATCACGCTATCAAAAGCCAGTTTGCGGAATGGTCCAGGCACGACGCTGGCGACGGCAACCCGCGCCACCATGGCCGGCATGCCAGGAGCTGCGAACGTATTTTTATCTGCCGTTGGGCGTGTTGCTGTCGCCGATGCTGGCAGCGGCGGGGATGGCATTCCCTTTGGTTAGCGTCATTGCCAATGCGCTGCGCCAGGGTTGGCGGTGGTAAGGCCTAGCCCGGGCACCGCACGCAAAAAGGCTGGTCGGTGTTAGGCTTAACGTCGATTTCGTCCACTGCGTCCGAACCTCCGGGGTTCGGACCTTCGTCCTGTTCGGAGGTTGGCTGAGGGTCCCTATTGGCCGCTGTTGCCGGCGCCTACAGTACGCTCGGCAGCAGTATGGTCTGTTGACGCGCAATACCCAATCCCGCGACGTTGTTGAAGGGGGGAAGAGGGTGCAATACTTAGACAAATTCGCCGAGGCACTGGGTGCTCTCAAGCAGGAAGGCCGGTATCGCGTATTTGCCGATATTGGACGCGTACGGGGAAGTTTTCCCTGTGCTCAACACTATAATGAGGACGGCGATGTGCACGACATCACCGTCTGGTGCTCCAACGACTATCTCGGCATGGGCCAGAACCCCAAAGTGCTTGCCGCCATGCATGAGGCGATCGATCGGGTCGGAGCAGGTGCCGGGGGCACCCGCAACATTTCCGGGACCACCCACTATCACGTCGAGCTCGAAGCCGAGCTTGCCAGCCTCCACGGCAAAGAGGCGGCGCTGCTGTTTACCTCGGGCTATGTCGCCAATCACGCCACGCTGTCGACCCTGGTGCGCTTGTTGGGCAACGCCACGGTGTTTTCCGATGCCAAGAACCACGCCTCAATGATCGAGGGTATCCGCCATGGTGGCGGGCCGAAGCGGATCTGGCGACACAACGATCTGGGCGACCTCGAGCAGCAGCTGAGATCGCTGCCGTTGGATGCGGCCAAGATTGTGGCCTTCGAATCCGTCTATTCCATGGATGGTGACATCGCGCCGATCGGCGAGATCTGCGATCTTGCGCATCGCTACAATGCCATCACCTATCTCGACGAGGTGCATGCGGTTGGGCTCTACGGGCCGACCGGCGGCGGCGTCGCCGAGCGCGATGGCGTCAGCGACAAGGTCGACATCATCGAGGGTACGCTGGCCAAAGGCTTCGGCCTGATGGGCGGCTATATTGCCGCCGGCCGCGCGTGCTGTGATGCCATCCGCTCCTATGCGCCCGGGTTCATTTTCACGACCTCGCTGGCTCCCGCCATCGCCGCCGGCGCCATCGCCAGCATCCGGCACTTGAAGCGAAGCGGTGTCGAGCGGCAGCGCCATCAGGAACGCGCCCGCGCGCTCAAGCGCCGGCTGGCCGCGGCGGGGTTCCCGGTGATGGACAATCCGAGCCACATCGTGCCGGTGCTGGTCGGGGACGCGGTGCTGTGCAAGACCCTGACCGACGCCTTGCTCAGCCGCTTTGGCATCTACATCCAGCCGATCAACTATCCAACCGTGCCACGCGGCACCGAGCGGCTGCGGCTGTGTCCGTCACCGCTGCACAGCGATCAGGATTTCGATCGGCTGCTCTCTGCGCTGACGACGTTGTGGGACGAGCTGGGCTTGACCACGCGCATACCGGCGGTGGCCGCAGAATAGGAAGGCATGCTGAGCATCGTCATCAAGATGCTGTTTGGAGAACGGGTCAAGGTATTGGGGCTCGTTTTCGGCGTGGCGTTCGCGACCTTGTTGGTGGCCCAGCAGGCCGGCTTGTTCGTCGGCCTAATGACGCGCTCGCAGAACGTCATCGCCGATGCTCAGGATGTCGATATCTGGGTCATGGATCCGGCGGTCGAATACGTCGACCTGATCAGGCCGATGCGCGATACCGAGCTGTTTCGCGTGCGCGGCGTACCCAGCGTCGCCTGGGCGGTTCCCCTGTTCAAGGCGGCGACTTCGGTCAAGACCCCTGATGGCCGCACCAAGAGCGCACTCCTGCTCGGGGTCGACGATGCCACCCTCACCGGCGTGTCGCCCCGCGTGCTGATGGGCTCGATCTTTGACCTGCGCCGGCCGGATGCCATCGCCATCGACCGCGTCGGCTACATGCAGCTGTGGCCGGGCGAGCCGCTGCGGCTCGGCCAGACGCTCGATCTCAACGATCGCCGGGCCGTCATTGCCCTTATCACCGACGCCGCGCCGGCGTTCTCGGCCCAGGTCATTATTCATACCCGCTACAGCCAGGCGCTGGCGTATGTGCCAACCGGCCGCAACCAGCTATCGTTCATTCTGGCCAAGGCGGTGCCAGGCGCCGATGCCGCTGACGTGGCCCGCGCCATCGCCTCGCGCACCGGCCTCAATGCCATGACGGCGCAGGAGTTCTCCTCGCGCACCATCCGCTACTACCTGAAGCACACCGGCATCCCCATCAGCTTCGCCACCACCATTCTGCTCGGTATCGTGGTCGGCAGTGCCATCGTCGGTCTCACCTTCAATATGTTCGTCACCGACAACCTGCCACAGTACGCCATGCTCAAGGTGATCGGGGTGAGCAATGCCCGGCTGATCGGGCTGGTATTGCTGCAGGCGGCCGTGGTCGGGCTGATCGGTTATGCCATTGGCATCGGCTTGGCCGCGCTGTTCTTCGAGTACGCCTGCACGCCGACCTCGGCGCTGCGCGGCTTCAATCTGCCATGGTGGATCGCAACCGGCGTGGCCGCAACCATCACGCTGTTGATCTTGCTCTCGACCCTGACAAGCTTGGGGCGAGTGCTGCTGGCGCAACCGGCCATGCTGTTCTGGACCAAGCGATGAGCGACGCCCTCACCACCCCCAGGGATGCCGCCATCGCATGCCGTCGGCTGGTGAAGGATCTCGGGCGCGGCAAGTTTCGCGCCCGGGTGCTGCACGAGGTCGATGTTGACGTCTACGCCGGGGAAATGACCCTGCTGGTCGGTCCGTCCGGCTGCGGCAAGACCACCTTGATCTCGACCATCGCCGGCATTCTGAAACCGGAATCGGGCTCGGTGCAGCTGTTCGGCACTGCCATCGACAAGCTGTCGCGCCGACAGCTCACGCGCTTCCGCGGCAACAACGTCGGGTTGGTCCTGCAGCAACTCAATCTGTTTCCGGCCCTGACCGCGGTCGAGAATGTTGCCATCCCGCTGCTGGTTCTGCGCCACGGCGCGGAGATGGCCTACGCCGGTGCCGCGAGCCTGCTCGAGGGCCTGGGCCTGGCGGCAAAGATACACAAGTATCCCGCCGAGCTGTCGGTCGGCGAACAACAACGCGTCGCCATTGCCCGCGCCATCGTCCATCAGCCCCGGCTCGTCATTTGTGACGAGCCGACTGCGGCACTTGACGCCGCCTCGGGACGGCTGGTGATGCAGCTCTTGCGCGCCACCACGCTCAGCAAGGATCGCGCCGTGCTGGTGGTCACGCACGATCACCGCATCTTCCCCTTCGCCGATCGCATCATCCACATGGACGACGGCCGCATCGGCACCATCGACAGCAACCTCAATCGGGAGGCCGCCTGATGCGTCGTCGGCTGCCAATCCTGGCCTACAGCCTGGGCGCGATCGCCACCGTGGCGGGGGTTGGGGCCTCGCTGTCGATCAGCACCAAGAACCAGCTCAGAGCCGCGATCGGGCCGTGGCTGGGGGCGCAGATGCCGGCCCCGATTGCACCCGGGCCGGTGCCGCTGCAGTTGCCCGCGCCGCTGATCGGCGCCGTCGGGCTGGTCGAGCCGTCGAGCCAGGAGATCAGCATCGGCACGGAGATCTCCGGTACCGTCGGCAAGGTGGTGGCGCTGCCGGGTGTCCACGTGAGCAAGGGCGATCCACTGTTCGTGCTCGACACGCGCATGGCCGAAGCGGCGGTGGCGCAGCGCCGCATCGACCTTGCCGCCGCAGAATCGCGGCTGGCGCTGGCGCGCGCGCGGGTACCCGGCTTGCGGGCGGAGGTGCAGGCGGCGATGACCGCGGCCGAGGGGGCACGGGCCGAGAAAGACGACGCCACCGACGTGGTCCGCATCGCCAGCGGCCTCAACTCCGGTGATACGATTTCGGCCCGCGAGATCACGCGCCGGCGCAACGTCCTGCGCACGGCGGAGGCCAAGTACGCCGAGGCCTCGGCCCGGCTGGCCCTGGCACAGGCGAACCTGGCGCTCTACGACGAGGCCAATGGCGGCGCCAACATCACGATCGAGCTGGCCGCGATCGAACAGGCCCGCGCGAGCCTGCAGCTGGCGCAGACCGATCTCGACCTGAGAACGGTGCGCGCGCCGATCGACGGCGAGGTGCTCCGCGTCAATATCAATCCGGGCGAGTTTGCCCTCGCCGGCGCTTTGGCGCAGCCGCTGATCGTCATGGGGCGAACCGATCCCATGCACGTGCGCATCGACGTCGACGAGGCCGATATCGCGCGCTATCGGCAAGGCGCGCGCGCCACCGCAACGACGCGCGGCGACGCGGTGCGCAAGCTGCAGTTGAGCTTCGTGCGCGCCGAACCGCTGGTGGTGCCGAAGCGGGCGCTCTCGGGCCAAAACACCGAGCGCGTCGACACCCGGGTGATGCAGCTGATCTATGCCATCGTCGATGCTGGCGAGCCGATCCTGTCCGGCCAGCAGGTGGACGTGCTGATCGAGGCCGACCAGCGCGCGCCGCTGGCGGCGGGCACGCCGCCGCAAGGCCGCGATCGGACTGCCTCGCAATAGCTGGGCGGCGCTGCCCCGGCCCTGGTCGCGGAAGCAGGGGCCGTGCTGCGCCAGCCGGGAACCCTGCCGGCGCGTCGGCGTTTTAGCCAATCGGACAGTATTGATGGAGGGATCCCCGTATGGAGGAAAGCCACATTCATCGCTACGCCCGGCAGCTCTACGAGGCGCAGGGCGCCAAGGCCATCGCCGAAGCCGCGCAGAAGGCGCGCACCTTCGAGGCCAACGACGACCGGGAGCAGGCTGAAACCTGGCGGCGAATCGAAGCCGCCCTGCTGCTGCTGCGCGGGCCAAACCATTCCTGATGCCTGCCTGCTGGTGGCCTGCCCGCCCGGCGGCCGAGCGCCGCCCGACGGCCGCGGCCGGCCGGCGCTCACGGCCGCACCGCCGGGCTTTCGATCGGCATGCCGCGCGCGCGCCACAGCAGATAGGTCTCGAGCGCGATCAGTTCCGGCGCGCCGAAGGCATAACTCTCGGCGCGCATGCCGACCAGACAGTTGCGCAACCGGCGTTGCAGCGAGCCCAATGTCTGCCACTCGAGCCGGTAGATCGGATAGCCGGTCGGATGCGCCTGCGGCACGACGTTGCCCGCGAGCTTGCGACCCCAGTTGTCGTCGTGGCAGTTGGCGCAGGCGAGGTTGAGCTGGCCCTGGCGGCGTTCGAACAATTGGCGGCCGGCCGTGATCACGGCATCGAGCCGGGGGTCCGCGATCGCAATGGCGAGCCCGCGTGACTGGCGTGCGAGGTAGGCGGTCAGCGCCAACAGATCCTTGGACTCGGGCGGCAATGCGGTCGCGTCCTGCTTCTCCACGCGGCAGATGTTGATGCGGGCCTCCAGATCGATCGCGGTCTTTTGCTTGGCGTCCCAGGCGGGATAGCGAGCAGCAACGCCGCGCATCGATGCCGTCGCCTCGCCGTGACAGTCGGCACAGGCCGGCCCCGATGCGGGCTTGGCGCGCCATAGCGTCTCGCCGTCGAGCACCCACAAGCTGGCGGGATTGGCGGCATCATCGTCCTGCATCGCCCGGGTCGCCGCGCTCATGTCGACGTAGCTGGAACGCCGCTCGGCGAGGGGAATGTCGGCGGCGCGAGGCGCGGCACCCATACTGGCGGCGGCGGCCAGCACGCCGGCCGCGAGCGTGGCTCGCCAGCAACGACGCGGCAGCGCGGAGCGGAAGTGTGCCGCTCGGCTCATTCCACGGTGATCTTTACCTGTTCGCTGGCGCTATAGCCATTGTCCCCGGTCCACCTGAACTCGATGGTCCCGCTCTCGGTGGCGATGGTGTGGAAGGTGATGAACGGATTGGCGGCGATGGCGGGAAACAGGCGGGCGGAAAAGATTTCCTCGCCGTTCCAGGTGGCGACAAAGTTGGTGATGATATCGCGCGCAATCGGCGCGCCCGTACTGGAGTGGCGGAAGCCGGTCTCCATCTCGTGCGAAATCAGCGTCTTGATCTCGATGATCTCGCCGCGCTTGGCCGTCGGCGGCAGTTTGATAAGGGCGCGGGGCATCAGAGCGGATCCTCCAGGCAAGCACCGAGCGTGATCACCACGTCGACGCTATGCGACCAAAACGAGCCATCGGACATCTCGGCGATCGCCGTCACCGTTTGCGTGTCGGTGAGACGAATGCGGGTGGCGATCGCCGCCCGTCCGGCGCGGGCCCCGAGCTTGGCGCTGACGACGTTGGGTTGTGGGTTTTTTTCATTGAAGACGTGGATCGCCTTGACGTAGTCGGTGGCGCTCATCGGGCTCTCGACCTTGACGGCACAGGCCACGGTGTTGCCGTTCTCCACCAAGGGTGGGATCTCCAGTTTGACCCGACCAACATTGAGCTGGGCATCGCCGATCACTTCGGCGATCGCGGCCTTGAGCGCCGCCGGGGTGGCGCGTGCCGGACGCACCATCAGGCTCGGGAGCAGCCCGCCCACGGCGGCGGCTGGCAGCAATGCTAACAGGTCGCGCCGGCTGGCGACCCGGTGGGTCCGGCGCGGACGCCGGCCTCGGCCTGTTGCGCCCATGGGGGTGCCTACTCCTTCAAGTCCTTCAAGGTGGCCAGGAATGCCACCACATCCTCGATCTGCTCCGCCGTCAATATCGGCTTGCCGCGGAACGCCGGGGCGACGCGCGCCAGGCCGTCGATCCGATAATAGGGCGGCATGATGGAATTCGGGTTGAGCCGGCTGGCATCGACGATCCGGAGCCGCAATTGCGCCTCTGACCAACGCTGGCCGGTCCCCTTGAGATCCGGTGCCAAGGTGCCCTGCAGCCGCTCCTCGGGAAATGGGCCGGAATGGCACAGGAGACACATCCCGACCTGGCGATTGGTCACGATTTGGCGGCCGCGCGCGCTGTTCCCCGCCGCGCCCGTGAGCGAGGCGGCAATACCATCACCCGCAATCGTAAATGGCCGCAGCGGTTGCTGGGTGCGGGCGTCGGCAGCCGACAGCAACAGCAACGCCATGGCCGCGGCCAACCTGTCGACCCCGCGCCTCAACCGAACACCTCGGCGGTGATGGTGTTGAACCAGCCCTCCGCGTAGGCCGCCTCCGCGGCGCGCTCAGCGCGCGGGGCCGCCGCCGGACTGACGCCTCCGGCCCCCGCTACCTCGCTCAAGACGCCGTTGACCGGCTCATAGACGCCGGCAACGCTGATACCATAGTCGGGCGCCACCAGGCTGTAACAGGTGTTGATCAGCTTTGGCCGCGCCGGCGCCTCGCCCGCCAGCAACCTGACGATCGCCGCCGCACAGACCTTGGCCTGGGCATTGGCGGAAAACGCCGACTTTGGCATACCGCCGGCGATGGTGGCATCGCCCACCACGTGCACATGCGGCACGCGCCGCGACTCGAACGTAACGGGATCGATCGGACACCAGCCGGTCTGATCGGCGATCCCGGCAAGCTCGGCCAGCCGGCCCGCCCGCTGCGGCGGAATGACGTTGGCCACGGCCGCCCGATACTCCTGAAACTCGGTGGTCAGCCGCAGTTGACCGGGCTCGACCGAGGTCACCTTGCCGCCGTTGGAGAGGGCAACCCATTCGAGGTGTTCGGGGTAGAGTTGCCGCCAAGCCTCCTGGAACAGCCGTTGCTTGGAGAAGGCGTCCTTGGCATCGAGAATAATGACCTTCGACTTCGGCTTGCGCGCCTTCAGATAGTTGGCAATCAGGCTGGCGCGCTCATAGGGGCCGGGCGGGCAACGGAAGGGGTTGGCCGGCACCGAGATCACGACCAGGCCGCCGTCCTCCATCGCCTCGAGCTGGCGGCGCAGCAACAGGGTCTGCGCCCCGGCCTTCCAGGCGTGCGGCATGATCTCGGCGGCGGCTTCGTCATAGCCGGGAAGACCCTGCCAGTTGATCTCGACCCCGGGCGCGACCACCAGCCGGTCGTAGGCCAGCGTGGCCCCGCTATCGAGCTTCACTCGGCGCGCGTCGGCATCGACCGAGGTGGCGGTGGCGAACGCGACCTCGATACCGCTGGCGCGAATGCGCTCGTAGCCGAACTGCTGGGCAGAGAGCTCGCGCCAGCCGCCGATCACCAGGTTGCTCATCGGGCAGGCGGTGAAGGTCGGGTTGGTTTCGACCAAGCTGACCTTGAGCCGCGGCTCGGCCGCTTTCACCGTGCGCGCCACGGTGGCGCCGGCAAAGCCGCCACCCAGCACCAGCACCCGGCCAGTACCCTGGGCCAGCGCCGGCAGGGGCAAGCCGGCAGCCGTTGCCCCCATCGCCGCCAGCACGTGGCGCCGGCTCCATCCTGGCTTTGTCATTTCAGCGCCCCATTTAATGCTGGGCAGCGTACCACTCGGCAATGGCGGCAATTTCCGGCGCGGTGAAGCCCTTGGCAATCCGGCCCATCACCGTGCTCGGTTTTTGTCCGCTTTTAAACGCCTCCATCGCCGCCGTGAGCTCCCCCGCACCGCGCCCGAGGAGCCGCGGCACCGGCGTGTTGGCGTTGGCACCGACCGGGTGGCACCCTGAACAGGAGGCCGCACCCGGCGGCGGCTCGGCGCTGGCCGCCGCGCCGGGTGTCAGCAACAAGCCTGCAACAACGAGCACTCGAGTGCGAGACATGGGGGACAAGCGCGCGAGGCAGAGGAGGCAACGAGCAGCAACCACTGAAGTTGCTGCTCGGCCGTTTATACCAGGTAGATCTTCTCGTTCTTGAGCGGCAAGGCGCGGATGCGCTTGCCGGTCGCCGCAAAGTAGGCGTTGAGCACGGCGGGAGCCGCCACGCAGATCGTCGGCTCGCCCACGCCTCCCCACGGATCGTTGCCGCCGGTGGGCATGATGATCGCTTCCACCTTCGGCATCTGGGCGATGCGCATCGAATCGTAGGTGTCGAAGTTCTCCTCGACCATGCGCCCGTCCTTGACCGTGCACTCCTGCAGGAAGGCGCCCGACAGGCCGTAGACGAAGGAGCCTGCGACTTGCCGCTCGGCCTGCGCCGGGTTGACGACGTAGCCCGGATCGGTCGCCGCCACGATGCGATGCACCTTGATGCGGTTGCCATCCTGGACCGAGATCTCGGCGGCAGCGGCCACATAACTGGCAAACGAGCGCATTTGTGCCAGGCCACGATAGATGCCCTGCGGCGCCGGTTTGCCCCAGCCGACCCGCTCGGCCACGGCGTTGAGGACGCCGAGGTTTCTCGGGTGATTGCCCAAGAACTTGCGCCGGAACTCGAGCGGGTCTTGCCCCGCCGCGTGCGCCAGCTCGTCCATGAAGCACTCGAAGAATATGCAGTTCTGGTTGATGTTCACGCCCCGCCAGAAGCCCGGCAGGATGTGCGGGTTGCGCATCGAATGGTCGATCAGAAGGTTGGGGATGGTGTAGCCGAACGAATGCTCGCCATTGCCCGGGGCCAGCCCCTGGAAGGTCAGCGGGTCCTTGCCGTTTTGCAGGTTCTGCGGAAACACGTTGGCGAGGATCGACTGCCCCGACAGGCGCATGTGGATGGCGGTCAGATTGTTGTCGGCATCAAAGGCGCCGACCAGCTTGGCCTGCATCACCGGGTGATAGCGGCCATGCAGCATGTCTTCTTCGCGCGTCCACAACAGCTTGATCGGCGTACCCGGCATCTGCTTGGCGATCAGCACCGCCTGGCGCACATAGTCGTGGTGAGCACCGCGGCGGCCAAAGCCACCCCCGAGGTTGATCTTGTAGACGTCAACCTTGCTGGCCGGCAGCTCGGAAGCCGCGACCGCCACGGCAAACGCCGCCTCGCCGTTTTGCGTCGGACACCACACCTCGCACTTGTCGGGCGTATAGAGCGCGGTCGCATTCATCGGCTCCATCGGCGCGTGGTTCTGGAACGGATAGCTGTAGACGGCCTCGACCTTCTTCGCCGATTTGCCGATCGCCGCCTTGGCATCACCGTTCTCGTTGCCGACGAAGGCATCGGGCGCATCGAGCCCTTCCTTCAGCCATTGCGCGATGGTGGCGCTCGAAACCTTCTTGTTGTCGCCTTCGTCCCAAACGATCGGCAGGGCATCGAGCGCGGTCTTGGCCTGCCAGAAGCTGTCGGCCACCACCGCCACGCCGCTGTCGCCGACCTGCACCACCTTTTTCACCCCCTTCATGCCCGCGACTTTGGCGGCATCGAAGCTGGCGATCTTGCCGCCGGTGACCGGGCAGTCCTTGATGGTCGCCGTCAGCATGCCAGGCAGCTTGAGATCGGCGCCGTAGACCTGCTTGCCGACCACCTTGTCGGCGGTGTCGAGGCGCTTTACCGGCTTGCCGGCGAGCTTCCAGTCCTTGGGATCCTTGAGCGGCACCTCCTTCGGGGCCTCGAGTTTGGCGGCGGCTTCGGCCAGCTTGCCGTAACTGGTCGTGCGTCCCGAGGCGGCGTGCGTGACGATGCTGTTGGCGGCGGTCAATTCGCTCACCGGCACGTTCCATTGCTTGGCCGCCGCCTCGAGCAGCATGGTGCGGGCAATGGCACCGCCCTGGCGCACGTAAACATGCGAGTTGCGGATACCGCGGCTGCCGCCGGTGGAGAAATCACCCCACACCCGCTTGCGCGCCACGCTTTGACCGGGCGTTGGATACTCCGTCGTCACCTTCGACCAGTCGCATTCGAGCTCCTCGGCCACCAACTGCGCCAGCCCGGTCAAGGTGCCCTGGCCCATTTCCGAGCGGGCAACGCGAATGACAACCGTGTCATCGGGCCGGATCACGACCCAGGCATTGATTTCGGGTGAGCCGTCCTGCGCGCGCACGACCTCGGGGCCAGCCAGGGGAAAGCCGACGCTGAGGGCGAAGCCGCCACCAGCCGTGGCCGCGGCGCCGACCATGAACGAGCGGCGATTGAGTTTTTCCGTCATGACAACCTCCTCTCGCTCAAGCGCTCGCGGCGGCCATGTGAATGGCCTCACGCACCTGCTGGAAGGTGCCGCAACGACAGATATTGGTAATGCTTGTGTCGATGTCGGCGTCGGTGGGTTTGGGCTTTTCCTTCAGCAACGCCGCCACCGCCATGATCATGCCGCACTGGCAGTAGCCGCACTGCGGCACGTCGTTATCGATCCAGGCCTTCTGCACCTTGTGCAGCACGCCGTTCTGGGCGAGGCCTTCGATGGTGGTGATCGCCTTGCCTTCGACGGCGCTGACGGGCAGCGAGCAGGACCGCACCGCTTCGCCATCGATGTGCACCGTGCACGCGCCACATTGGGCGATGCCGCAACCGTATTTGGTGCCCGTCAAGCCGACGTGGTCCCGGATCACCCACAGCAAGGGTGTATCTGGAGCAACGTCAAGATCATGCGATTGCCCATTAACAGTCAGGCGAGCCATCAGGTTTCCTCCTCCTGCAAGCACTCGGGTCGGTAACTGGCTGCGGGCGAGCTTAGCCGATGTCGCAACTAAAGTATAAGCAGCAACCCGAAGCTCACGGCAAGGTGAGCGCTGAGCGATCTTAAGACGGCAGGGTCATGCCCCAAGCTGGTCTGTGCGCGGGTCGCGCGTGCAGCGATGCACGGGGCGCGGTAGCGGGACCCGCCGATAGACTGGCAAGAGGCCGGCCCGGCGCCCCGCGCTGTGGGCTCGGACCGGCCAACGCCGGCAAGGCAAAAGGTCAACCAGCGCGGACGTATCCATAGCGCAGGTTTGACGGCTCCCTGGCGCCCGCGTCGTACTCCTGGCGCAGGCTCGCCAGCCGATCGGCGGAGTAGGTGGGCATCGGCGCGTTCTCCGCCGCCTTCAGGCGCAGGCTATAAAGGCGGGCGGCATTGCCGCCGAAGATCATCTGCTTGACGGTGCTGTTGGGTCCGCCGAGGGCGGCAAAGCCATGTTTCTTCTGCATATCCTCGGGAATCTCCAGGCGTCGCAGAGCCTCGATCTGCCACTGCGGCGAGCCGTACCAGACCGAGTCGGTTCCCCACAGCACATGATCGGCCCCGAAGCCCTTGACCAAGGTGCCGATCAGGGCGGCGGAGAACTTCGGATGCGCCACCGCCGAGTTGGCAAACGAGGTGCCGATCTCGGCATAGACGTTATTGACGCCGAACTTCTGCGGGATTTCCGCCAGATCGGTGGCCCACTTGATGCGGCCGGTGCTGTCGAACTCCTTCCAGGCCTCCTCCGGCAGTTCGAGGAAAGCTCTGAGCGCGGAGTGGTAGACGACGAAGGTCATCCCCGGCCAATCCTTGGCCGCCTTGCCGATGTCCCAGGTGGTGGCGTACTCCCACACGCCGGCGAACGACTTCTCATAGTCGGGCGGCAGTAGGCCCTTGTGAATGCAGATGATATTGATGCCGGCCTTCTGCGCCTTCTCGTAGAACGGATACATCACCTTTTCGTCGTCGAGCCGCCACGGGAACTTGGAGGGGCCGAGCGGGTCGCCGATGGTGTAGGACTTCCAGGAATCGGGCTTATAGAGCTCGATCGCCTTGTCGACCTCTTCCATCCAACCGGCCTGCTTGGGGGTGATGACGGTGTGGGCCAACAGCCGCCGGGAGCCGGCAAAATCGTTGATCACCTCGCGCGCCCGCACGATCTGCTCATTCGACAGCAGCCACCAGCTGGGGTCATCGAAGGGGGCGCCGGAGAGCAGGGCGATGTTGGTGTCGCTGTCGTAATAGACCTCTTTCACATAGTTCTGGAATTTGTAGCGAATGAGCGAATCGGTGTCGCCCTTGAGCGCCGTGTTCCAGTGCTGGGCCGCGAATTTCGCCAAATCCAGCAATTCCTTGTGGTCGAAGTCGTCACGCACGAAGTGGGTCTGCACATCGAAGATGAATTGGCCGCTGAGGCTCTGGGCCCGCGCCCGTATCAGCTCCGGTTCACGGGCCTCGGCGGGATCGACCTTGAACACGCTGCTGCCGTAGATCTCGTTCATGGCCAGAAAGGCGGCGGCCATACCACAGCCGGTCTGCATGAATTGCCGCCGGCTGAGGCCAAGATGCTTGCCGTTGTCATCGGCAAGCTCGAGCATGCGCCGCTCGACCCGCTTTTGCGTCTCGCTCTGCGGCGGCGGCAGATACTCGCCGTTGGAAACAATCTGGGTTGGGATCGGGGTGGCGGCGGATGCGGTTTCGGCGCCTGCCACCAAACGCTGCTCTCGTTCACTCAGCCAACTGCCCATCTTCAGTCTCCCCAATTTTTCTGAAACTTATATTAGATAGGGCCGACTGGCCTAACGCGCACGGCAATCAAAACAATCGGAAGTGCGCCACGGCCTTGGATGATGCGGCCCAGCCCCTGTTAGCCGAGGAATAAGGGCAGATTATGAAGTGTAACCCGCATTGCCGGCCCGGCGCGCGCGCCACGCCGGCAATCCCCAGCGAGGGGCAAGCGTCGACTCAGGTCAGCGTGCGCCGCACAATGGCGGCGCCATCGCTCAGCGCCTTGAGTTTGGCGAAGGCCAGCGCACGCGGCAGGTATTTCATGCCGCAGTCCGGCGCCGGGATCAGCTTGTCGACGGCGAGGAACTTGAGCCCGGCACGAATCCGCTCGGCCACCAGCTCGGCGCTCTCCGCCGCCGGATTGGCAAGGTCAATGACGCCGAGCAGCACGGTCTTGGCGGCGAGCTCCTTGAGCACGCCCAGATCGAGTTTCGGCTGTGCCGCCTCGATCGAAATACCGTCGGCGACGCTGTCTGCCAGCTGCGGCAGGAAGGAATAGCCGACCGGCTTGGTCTCGCCCGGCACCAGCGCCGCGTAGCCAAAGCACAGATGCACGATGGTCGGCACCTTAAGGCCGGCCAGCGCCCGGTTGATGGCCTTGACCGCGACGCGCTTGGCCGCTTCGGGATCGTTGCGCAGCCACGGTTCATCGAGTTGGATGATGTCGGCGCCGGCCCGTTCCAGCTCCAGCGCCTCCGCGTTCACCGCGGCGGCATAGTCCATCACCATCTCCTCCTCGTCGCGGTAGAACTCGTTCACCGCCTGCTGGCTCATGGTGAACGGGCCCGGCAGCGTGATCTTGGCGAGGCGGTCGGTGTTGGCGCGCAGGAACTGCATGTCGCGCACTTCGACCGGGCCGGTGCGGCGGATCTTGCCTACCACGCGCGGCACTGGCGTTGCGTGTCCGGAACGCGCCTTGACCTTGCCGGGGGTCACCAGGTCGATGCCCTCGAGCGCGGTGGCGAAGCGGTTGGAATAACTCTCGCGGCGGATCTCCCCGTCGGTGATGATATCGATGCCGGCGCGCTCCATGTCCCGGATGGCAACGATGGTGGCGTCATCCTGGGCCTGTTCGCGCCAGGGCTCGGGCACGCGCCAGATGTCCATCCGCACCCGCGGCACCGATTTCGACAACTGCTCGCGATTGACCAGCCAATCGGGTTGCGGGTAGCTGCCAACGACGGTGGTGGGCAACACGTGCGACGGCTTCATGGTGGCTGCTCCTTCAGTAATGGCGCAAGGCGCGCGGGTCATGGCGCAAGGCATGGGCGGCTGGGCCTGCGCTGGCGACAGCCATCCTTCAGGCCGCGGTGGGGGCCGGCATTGCCGCCGAGCCGAGGCGGGGTGCCAGCCGTTGCTGGCGACCCGCCGCCTGCCACACCACCATACGGCGCTCCAGCGCGCGTGCCATCATATAGTAAGCGATCGCCAGCACCAGGATCGCCAGGATGCCGGCGAATACACGCGGGCTATCGAGAATGGTGCGGTTGAGGGTGACGAGATAGCCGATGCCGGCGGATGCGGTCAGCATTTCCGACACCACCACGCCGATAATGGTGAGCGCGCCGCCGAGCCGCAGACCTGCGAACACGGTCGGCAGCGAGGCCGGAATGATCACGCGCGTGACGAGCTGCGGCAGGCTGGCACCCATGCTGCGGGCGGCCAGTAGAAACTGCGGCTCGATGGTGCGGATACCGGCGGCGGTCGACAGCATCACCGGAAAGAAGCCGTAGATGCCGGCGAAGGCGATCTTGGAGCTCGAACCAATGCCGAACCAGGCCGTGAAAATCGGATACAGGATGACGATTGGAACGGCGTACAGGCTGGAAAACACCGGCAACAACAACTCACGCAGCAGGGCAATGCCACCAATCAGCGCCCCGACCAGGATGCCTAGGCCGCAGGCAATCAGCATCGAGCAGGCGACTTCATAGAGGGTAATGAGGAGAGCGGCGAAATAGATCTGGCGGTCGAGGTAGAGCACGCCAAGGGTCTTCGATAGCGCCGGCAGGAACAGTTCCGGCAGCAGCCCGGTCATGGGCAGGAGCTCCCACAGCGCCAACCACAAGGCGAGGATCAGCCAACGCACGACGGCGGCGGCGGGCCAGGACATCATGCACCATCCGGTAGCTTGCGGATCTGCTGCCAGATGCGATCGCGCAGCTGGCCGAACAGGCTGGTTGCCATCATGTCGTAGCGGCGCGGCCGCGGCAGGGTCACCTCGATGTGGTCGACGATGCGTCCCGGCCTGGCGGACATCACCAGCACCTCGTCGGCGAGGTAGACCGCCTCGGTCAGGGAATGGGTGACGAACACCACGGTCTTGTTGGTGGTCGACCAGATGCGCAGGAGTTCGTGCCCCATGGTCATCCGTGTCTGCTCGTCGAGCGCGGCAAACGGTTCGTCCATCAGCAACAGTGGCGGATCCTGGATCAGGCCGCGGGCGATCGACACGCGCTGCTTCATCCCGCCCGACAATTCGTGCGGATAGCGCTCGCCGAAGCCCTCAAGGCCGACCAGGCTCAGCATGGCGGTGGCGCGCTGGCGCCGCTCGGCGCGCGGCACGCCCCTAAGGCTCAAGGGAAACTCGATGTTGTCGAGCGCCGTCAGCCAAGGGAACAGGCTTGCCTCCTGGAAGATCACCCCGACGCGCTGCGGATCGGGGAGAGGCATGGGCCGCCCGAGGCACAGGATCGAGCCTTGCGAGGCCTGGCGAAGGCCAGCCAACATCATCAGCAGCGAGGTCTTGCCACAGCCGGACGGACCAACGATCACCACGAACCGGCCCTTGCCGACCGCCAGGCGGATGTCAACCAGGGCGGCGACGCCGCCATCGGCACCGGCGTAGACGTGGCTCAAGCCGTCGACGGCGATGGCCGGCTCAGCGGCGCCGCCCCTGAGCTCGGTCAGGTTCGCCAGGTGCTGCATCTCACCTCCAGGGCACGCACGGCTTCGTTGAAGATGATGGCGACCGCCGACAGCACGATCACGCCGGCGAACAGCTGCGGCATCTGGAAGTTTTCGCCCCAGTTGGCAATCAGATGGCCGATGCCGGTGCGCGAGGCATACATTTCCGCGATCATTACCCCGGTGAAGTTGAAGATCATGGAAATCCGCAGCGTCTCGAGCAGAAACGGCAGCATGCTCGGGACGTACACACGCCACAGGATCTGCATTGGCGTGGCACCATAGGACCGCGCCACCAGGACGTGATCGGCGCGCACCGATTCCACCGCCGCGGTGGCACTCATCAGCACCACGAAGCCGGTGGTGAATGCCGCATAGGCGACCTTCTGCTGGAAGCCGATGCCGAACAGCAGAATGAACATCGGCAGGAAGATCGATTTCGGGATGCTGAACACGTAGAACAGCATCGGCTTGAAAATGTCGCTTAGGTATTCGTTCTCCGCGATCACGATCCCGGCCGCCGCACCAAGCGGCACGGCGATCAGGAAGGCGACGATCACTTCCAAGGCCGTCACTGCCACCGCTTCCTGCACGCTGGCGCGGCCGATAAGGTCGCCCAGCACGCCCAATACCTGGGAGAGCGGCGGCAGCAGCAGCGGGTTGACGACGCCAAGGCGCGGCAGCAGCTCCCAGGCAGCGAGCACCAGCGCCAGCAACGCCAGCCGGGTGGCGATGATTTGGGTCCGTGTCATGTCGCGAGCGCTCTCCGCCAGGACCCGGCCGGGCTCACGTGGTGGTTGGCACCGGCTTGAACGTCTCGAGGAAGATGTCCTTGGCGGGGGCCAGTTCGATCATGCCAATCAGCCGCGCCATATCGAGCGCGCGCTCCATCCACTCGAGCTTGATCTCGCCGGTACGCGACAAGTTCTTTAGATTACCATCGAGCTCGCGGGCGGCAATCGGCTCGGGGATTTCGTCGATTTCGGCGATCAGCTTGACGGCGGTGGCGCGGTTGGCGTCGGCAGCCAGATAGGCCACGCCGCCATAGATGGCATTGAGGGCCTTCTGCACGACTTGCGGCCGTTCCTTGATGATCTTGTCGCTGGCAATCCAGCTCGCGGTCGAATGCGGCGGAATCGCCTCGCCAAAATCGATGATCGGTCGTGCCACCTTTTCGTCGATCACCTTATAGGTGAGCGGCGAGTAGAGCACGGTGGCATCGATATTGCCGGTGATGAGATTGGGCACCAGGCCGCCGCCGCCGAGCGGCACGCGCGTGAAATCGAGCTTATGCTCGGCGAGCAGCCAGCGGGCGCAGATGTCGCTGCCGGAGCCGGCGGAGGTGATGCCGACCTTCTTACCCGCCAGCTCCGACAGGCTTTTGATCGGTGAATCGGTTTTCACCACCAGGTACCAGCCGTAGTAGCCGTTGGCGCCGTTGGCGATGCAGCGCACGTTGACCCCCTTCAAGAGGCCGCCGGCAACGCTGGAGGAGGAGTTGAGGATGAGGTCGGTGGCACCGGCGGCGATGGCTTCGAAGCCCTCCGCGCCGCTGCGGTAGACCGTCAGCTCCACCTTGATGCCTTCCTTCTCAAACAGCTTTTGCCGAAGCGCTGTCTCGCACACGATGGTTGGCCAATAGGTCTTGGTCGGGACGCCAATGCGGATGCCGTTTGCGGCCTGCGCCAGCACACCCCGGGGCGCCAGCAGGCTGGCGGCGCCGCCGGCCAACAGCGCCCGGCGCACAAGGTTTGGGGTTTCGGTCGCAGCGATGGCTTTGGGCATTGTCGTTCCTCTCCTTCCTCGAGCCCCAAAGCTGCCGAGACGAGGGGCACGTCCGGTCTCCAGGGAAAATGGCAGCCCGCGCGCTTGGACCGCTGATTGGT
>DATFXD010000088.1:0-14513 GCA_035258605.1 Hyphomicrobiaceae bacterium
CGCCGGCTGACCGCAGCGGAGATGAACGCGCTGTTGCGGGACATGGAGGCGACGCCGCACTCGGGTCAATGCAACCACGGCCGGCCAACCTATGTGGAACTGAAACTTGCCGACATCGAGCGCCTGTTCGGCCGACGCTAGTGCCGGCCGCCCGCCGCCGACAGGCGCCTCGCGCTAAGGCTCGGGTTGCCACCGCTTTTGGTCCGCCGCCGACCGCCGGGACCTGCGATTTACCGCTCAAGAGCCGAGGCGCTTCCATCCGGAGCCGTCTCGATCTATGAGTGCGAAACAGCCCCCAGCGGTGCCCGGAGATTGTGCTCCGGCATCCAATAGGCTCGAGCGGGTCGCATGTCGTTTGTGGTGATGAAGTTCGGCGGCACATCGGTTGCCAACCTGGAGCGCATCCGCAATGTCGCCCACCACGTCAGGCGTGAATTCAACGCCGGCAACCACGTGGCCGTGGTGGTCTCGGCGATGGCCGGTGTCACCAACCAGCTGGTGGCCTGGGTGCGTGAGGCAGCCGCGCTGCACGATGCGCGCGAGTATGATGCCGTGGTTGCCACCGGCGAACAGGTGACGGCGGGGCTGCTCGCCATCGTGCTGCAGTCGATGGGCGTCCCGGCCCGCTCGTGGCAGGGCTGGCAGATCCCGATTCTGACCGATGACGCACATGGCGTGGCGCGCATCAAGGACATTCCCGGCGCCACCATTCGCGCCCGCCTCGAACAGGGCGAGGTGGCGGTGATCACGGGATTCCAGGGCATCGAGCCCAACCGCAATCGCATTTCGACGCTCGGCCGCGGCGGCTCCGACACCAGCGCGGTGGCGCTGGCGGTGGCCGTCAGGGCCGATCTTTGCGACATCTACACCGATGTCGACGGTGTCTTCACTACCGATCCGCGGATCGTGCCAAGGGCGCGGCGGCTGGCCAAGATCTCCTACGAGGAGATGCTGGAAATGGCCTCGCTGGGGTCGAAAGTCCTGCAGACCCGCTCGGTCGAACTCGCCATGGTGCACCGCATGCGGGTCAGGGTGCTGTCGAGCTTCGTGCCACCGGCAAACCTGAAGCCGGCCGAGGCCCAATCCTGGGACGAGGTCGGCACCATTATTTGCAGCGAGGATGAGATCGTGGAGCAGCAGGTCGTCAGCGGTATCGCCTACGCCAAGGACGAGGCCAAGGTCTCGCTGATCAGGGTCGAAGACAAGCCCGGCGTCGCCGCGCGCGTGTTCGGCCCGCTGGCCGAAGCCAACATCAACGTCGACATGATCGTGCAAAATACCTCCTCCGACGGCAAACACACCGACATGACCTTCACCGTGCAGGGCTCGGACCTGGAGCGGGCGCTCGAGGTGCTACGCGGCGCCAAACAAGAAATCGGCTATTTCGAGGTCAAGAGTTCTTCCGATGTGGCGAAGGTCTCCGTGATCGGCGTCGGCATGCGCAGTCATGCCGGGGTGGCCGCGCTGATGTTCAAGGCCTTGGCCGAGCGCGGCATCAATATTCTGGCCATCACCACCTCCGAGATCAAAATCAGTGTATTGATCGATGCCGTCTATGCCGAGCTGGCGGTGCGGACCCTGCACCGCCTCTACGGCCTGGGCAAAGACTGATGCGATGCTGCCGGGCGGGTCGATGACGCGCCCTGGGGTGGTCAACAAGGCGACGCGCGGCGCGGGGCGGCACGCGGCAGTGTTGACCGGAGGACGCGAAACAGCGAAGCGAACAGCGCGGCGGATTGCCGATGAACCGAGGCGGGGACAATCCGAGGCTTTCTTCCTCCGAGCCGGCGCTCCGCATCATCATGCGCCGCCTGCGGGAGATCATGGCCGAGCCATCCGACGGTCAGTCGCGGCTCGACAAGATCGTGCGCCAGATCGCTGGCCTGATGGTTGCCGAAGTCTGCTCGATCTATCTCAAGCGGCAGGACGGCTCGCTTGAGCTGTTCGCCACCGAAGGCCTCAATCCCGGGGCGGTTCACAACACCTTCATGCGCCGCGGCGAGGGGCTGGTCGGACGCTGCGCGGAACTGGCGGTGCCGATCAACGAACCGGACGCGCAAAACCATCCGGCATTCTCCTACCGGCCCGAGACCGGTGAGGAGATCTACCATTCGTTGCTGGCGGTGCCGCTGCTGCGGGGTGGCGAGGTGCTGGGCGTTCTCACCATCCAGAACAAGACCGAGCGCGAATACTCCGACGAGGACGTGGAAGTGTTGCAGACCACGGCCATGGTGCTGGCCGAGCACCTGCTGTCGGGCGCCGTCGCCGGCGTCAACACCGCCGCCGAGTTCAGCCGCGCCGTCCCGCACGTCATCCGCGGTCAACCGCTGTCGGAGGGCCTGGCGCTGGGCCATGCGGCGGTGCACGAGTCGCGGGTGGTGGTGACCGAGCTCGAGGCCAAGGAGCCGGCCGAGGAGGAGCGGCGCCTCGACGTTGCCGTCGAGGATCTCAAGGCCTCGATTGACGAGATGCTCGACCAGGGCGAGCTGGCGGCCTCCGGCGAGCATCGCGACATTCTCGAGGCCTACCGCATGTTCGCCCACGACCGCGGTTGGCTGCGGCGCATGAAGGATGCCATCAAGCGGGGGATGACCGCGGAGGCGGCGGTCGAACGCGTGCAAAACGATACGCGGGTGCGCATGCTGCGCCAGGCCGAGGCCTACTGGCATGAACGGCTGCGGGATCTGGACGAGCTGTCGGATCGGCTGTTGCGCATTCTGGCCGGCCGGCCTCGGGCCCACGCCATCGCCCACCGGCTTCCTCACGACACCATTTTGGTGGCGCGCAGCATGGGGCCGGCCGATCTGCTCGACTACGATCGCTCGCGGTTGCGCGGCCTGGTGATCGAAGATACCGGTGGACAAAGCCACGTCGCCATCGTCGCCAAGGCGCTCGGCATTGCCGCCATCGGCAACGCGCGCGGCGTCATGGAGCGGGTCGATCAGGGCGACCCGATCATCGTCGATGCCAATGCCGGCGAGGTCCACATTCGACCGGCTGGCAATGTCATCGGCGCCTACGCCGACAAGGCCCGCTTCCAGGCCCGGCGGCACCGCAAGTATCGCGCCTTGCGCGACAAGCCAGCGGTCACCAAGGATGGCACGCGCGTCGGGCTCCACATCAATGCCGGGCTGCTGGTCGACATGCCCCACCTTGCCGAAGCCGGCGCCGATGGCGTCGGCCTGTTCCGCACCGAGCTGCAGTTCATGATTTCGGCGACCCTGCCGCGGCTGGAACGCCAGACGCAGATGTACCGCGCCATCTGCGCCGAGGCCGCTGGCAAGCCGGTCGTGTTCCGCACCCTGGACGTCGGCGGCGACAAGGTGCTGCCCTATCTGCGGCAGGCGGCGGAGGAGAACCCCGCGCTCGGTTGGCGCGCCATCCGCCTCGCGCTCGATCGACCCGGGCTGTTGCGCACCCAGGTGCGCGCCCTGCTGCGCGCCACCGACGGCGCCGAACTCAGGCTGCTGTTGCCGATGGTGACGGCGGTCGCCGAGATCGGCATGGCCCGTGCGCTGATCGATCGGGAACTCGAGCTGTTGCGCCGGCGCGGTTCGCTGCTGCCGACGCAGGTGTTGCTGGGCGTGATGATCGAGGTGCCGTCGCTGCTGTTCGAACTTGATGCGCTGCTGCCGCTGGTCGATTTCATCTCGGTCGGCAGCAACGATCTGCTGCAGTATTTCTTTGCCGCCGACCGCAACAACGCCCGGGTGGCGGCAAGGTATGATCCGCTGTCGGCAGCGCCGCTGCGGGCGCTGCGCGGCATCGCCCAGGCGGCGCAGCGCCACCATAAGCCGTTTTCCCTGTGCGGTGAGATGGCCGGTCGCCCGCTTGAGGCGATGGCGCTGATCGGCCTCGGCTATCGTGCGATCTCGATGGCTCCGGTCTCAATCGGGCCGGTGAAATCGATGGTGATGAGCCTCGACGTGCCGCTGCTCGAGGCGTGGCTGTCGCGGTTGCTCGACAGCGGCGAGAGTAATCTGCGCGCCCCCTTGAAGCGCTTTACCGAAGAGCATGCTGTGGAAATCTAGGCCTTGCACCTGCCGCAATCTTCCGCTCTTTGACAAACCGGCTGCTTTCCCCAAAAGATTGTCACTGAGGTCCAGCAAGATTGCCACCAGGTCGGTATCTGCGGGTGAGCGTATGAAGAACGGCTGGCAGCATCAACGCAATATGCGCTTGGCAGGCGTTCCTCAGCCGCCGCTAGACGCCGAGGCGGTCAGCGAGTTGGCGGCCGGGCGTGACGATGAGGTGGGCAAAATCTTTCGCAACATGCGAGCCGCCCTCAAGGTGCCGCGCGACGCACTTGCCCGGCGCTTGGCGACCTCTACCGCGGTTATCGACAGCTTCGAGGCAGGCGCCATCATGGCACTGCCGCACTGGAAGGAGACCGAGCGCATCGTGCGCAGCTATTGCGACCTATTGCGCTTCGATCCCGAGCCCGTGCTGTGGCGGCTGCGCAGCCAATTGCAGGTGATGGCCAACTACGCCCGGGCATCGCCGCAGCTGGCCACCGAGCGCCCCCGGGGCGCGCCGCGGGGCGAGTTGATGGGGGCCGCCGAGCCGACGCGGGGGCGCCCCGGGCGCCGTCGGCGCAGGGCCCGTACCGTGTTTGTCTTGAGCACGCCCATTGTCTTTGCCGCCGCTCTCCTTTACTTGGGGCAGTCGGCCTCGCGGCCCGTCTATCAGGCGATTGCCCTCTTGCCGTTGCCGATCGCCGGGCCGGTGCGGGCTGGCTTTGACTATCTGGTGGGGCTGACAATGCCCAGCCGAGACGGCTTGACCTGGATCGAAGTCAGCGATCCGCGGTCGCGCAAGGTCGACAAACTGCCGTCCCGCGCCCAGTAGCTGATCTTAAGTGGCTGGCGGCCGTCCCGGCGGGGTCGAGCCGCGTTTTCGACGTTTGAGTTCACGACCATGACGGCCATTCCTGCCGAGACCCTGGACAAGTTGGTCAAGCGCTGGGAAGCGATCCAGGACGAGTTGAGCCGCGGCGCCAACCAGGCGAGCTACGTCGCCTTGGCCAAGGAGTTTTCCGAGCTCAATCCGGTGGTGCAGACGATCGGCGATTTGCGCAAGGCCGAGGCCGAACGCGCTGAGCTGGCCGAGCTGTTGGCCGACCCGGGTGCCGACGCGGAGCTGAGCACCATCGCTCGCGATGAACTGGTGGCACTCGAGCCGCGCCTCGTCGCCCTCGAGACGGCATTGCGCATCCATCTGTTGCCCAAGGATGCCGCCGACGAGCGCAGCGCCATCCTCGAGGTCAGGGCCGGCACCGGTGGTGACGAGGCGGCCCTGTTCGCCGCCGATCTATTCCGCATGTATGTGCGCTACGCCGAACAGCGCGGCTGGAAAACCGAAATCATCAGTCTGTCTGAGAACGATCTGGGTGGCTACAAGGAGGTGGTGGCATCGATCGCCGGCAAGGATGTTTTCGCTCGTTTGAAGTATGAATCGGGCGTGCATCGGGTCCAGCGCGTGCCATTGACGGAGGCCAGCGGCCGCATCCACACCTCGGCCGCGACCGTGGCCATCATGCCAGAGGCCGAGGAGATCGACCTCGAAATCAAGCCGGAGGACATCCGCATCGACACCATGCGCGCCGGCGGCGCCGGTGGCCAGCACGTCAACAAGACCGATTCGGCGGTGCGCATCACGCACCTGCCGACGGGGCTGGTGGTGGTTTCCGCCGAGAAGTCCCAGCACCAGAACCGCCGGCTCGCCATGCAGGTGCTGCGCTCGCGGCTGTTCGAGCAGCAGCGGCAGAAGGCCGCCGACGCCCGGGCGGCGCAGCGCAAGGATCAGGTCGGCTCCGGCGATCGCTCGCAGCGCATTCGCACCTACAACTTTCCGCAAGGTCGGGTCACCGATCACCGCATTGGCCTGACCATGCACAAGCTTGATGCCGTGCTCGATGGCACGGCGCTCGACGAGCTGATCGATGCGCTGGTGACCGAGCGGCAGGCGAGCCAGCTGGCGGCGATCAGCGACGATGCTAGGGCTTGAGGAAGAGGACACGTCGGTGGCGGCGGCGCGGGGTTGGGCGCTGGCGGCGCTGCGCGCGGCCGGCATCGACACGGCCGACATCGACGTGCGCCGGCTGCTGGCGGCGACACTCGAGGTCAGTGCTGCCCACCTGCTGGCACGACCGGAGCTGCGGCTCAGCGCTGAGGAGGCCCAGCTGTTTGCCGCTCGGATCCAGCGGCGTTTGGCGCGCGAACCCGTGTCGCGGATCCTGGGCCGGCAGCAGTTCTATGGCCGAAGCTTTGCCGTTTCGCCTGCGACACTTGATCCGCGCCCCGACAGCGAGGCGCTGATCGAGGCGGCCCTTGAGATTGTTGGCCTTGAGGGCTGGACGGGGGCGCCGCTGCGGATCCTCGACATCGGCACCGGCACGGGCTGCCTGCTATTGACCCTGTTGGCGGAGCTGCCGCAGGCCCATGGCGTTGGCTCCGATCTGAGCCCGGCCGCACTGGCGGTGGCGCGCGACAACGCCACTACCTTAGGTCTTGAAGGGCGTGTCACCTGGTGCGCCGGCGATCTGCTTGAAAACGTCGAGGGCGACTTCCATATGGTACTCTGTAATCCACCCTATCTGCGCTCGGCCGAGATCGCGATGCTCGAGCCCGAGGTGAGCCGGTTCGATCCGCGCTTGGCGCTCGATGGGGGGGCCGATGGCCTCCAGATTTTCCGCAGGCTTAGCGCCCGGATCAGCGGGGTCATTGGCCGCGGTTGGATCTTACTTGAGGTTGGGGCCGGACAGGCTGAGGCCGTGGCGGACCTGCTGCGGCAAGCGCCGGCAATCGGTAGCGCCGCAGATGTCAGGTTCTATACGGATGTTTCCGGCCGACGACGCTGTGTTGCTGCAAGAACACGGAATTGAGCATACGCCCACAAACCCCTTGGAATCCTGCGTTGGGCGCGCTAGGCTGGTGCTAGTGGAATCGTACTCGTATGCGGCTCCTCCGTCTGGTGGAGGATGTTGGATGCGAGGATCGACGCGAGGCAGGTTGATTTGCTCGCAACAGGGCGACCTATCGTCAGCACCACTTACCGTCCATAGAGAAGCACTGATGGCATAATTGCCGGGTAGGGACGCTCTCCCACGGGCGTGGGCTGGAGCGCTGAAAGGGGCGAGGCCATCGTCGTTGGTTGTGGCTGGAGGGCTCGGGCCGATTGGTTGCGAGCGCCAGCACAAAACAGGGTCGTGCTCGCGCAAGCGAGCCTCGACGCGTGGTTTGGTCAATTAATGGAGCGTTAGGCGCAGTGAGGCAGGGACAGCAGAATCGCCGCGGTCGCGGTCGTAATCGAAAAAGCCAAAATCCGCTATCGCGCAGCTTTGAGTCGAACGGGCCGGATGTAAAGATCCGCGGTACGCCAGCGCATATTGCCGAAAAGTACATTTCGCTTGCGCGCGACGCCCAATCCTCAGGCGATCCGGTGTTGGCTGAGAACTATCTCCAGCATGCGGAACACTACAGCCGCATTATTATGGCTTACCGAGAGCAAATGCATGCCTCGGGTGAAGGCTACAACGGCAACGGCCAGCAGCGTCTGCGCGGGCCGAACGAGACCGGCGAGGTCGGCGACGAGTTTGCCGACGATGACGGCGACGACCTGCTGGATGAGGGTGGCTTCCCGCAGCCCTCGTTTCAGCCGCCTCCGCAGCACGCCCACCCGCAACCGCGCCAGCACGGCGGCGGCTACGACAATCCCCGCCATGAGCGGCCGTTCCGGCGCGATCATGGGCGCTTCCGCGATCGCGACCGCAACCTCGATCGCGACCGCAACCCCGATCGCGATCGCGATCGCGGCGATCGGCCCGGCTTCGAAAGTCGCCCGCAGCCTGCTCCCGAGCGCCCCGCCGAGCAGCCGGTGGCAGAAGCGGCGCCGCCGGCGCCCGAGCCGCAACAGCAGCCGCGCCGGCGCGAGCGCTTCCAGCCGCAGCAAACGCACGAGCAGCCAGAGTTCCTCCGCCGCCCGGTGCGCCGCGTACGCAATGACGAGGACGCGCCAGAGGCTAACGGCAAGGACAAGGAAGAGCCCTCGCGCGATTGAGCCCGGGTGCCGCCTCGGTGGCCGGTCCCGGCGCCGTCAGCCGCTGGCGATCGGTGCCCCGAGCGCCAGTTCGCCGCCGCTGAGCACGCGCGCATAGATGCCGAAGTCGGCATGACCCCAGGTGCGCTGCAGATGCGCTGGGATCGCCATGTCGCGGGCGCCGCTCACGGGGTCGACATTGGTCGCCTCGCACCGGGTGGTGCGTTGAAACGCCAACAGCCGCACCGGCCCGACTTCCAGTTCCTTGTTGAGCCAGTCGCTCTCCGCCCACGGTTTCAGGCCGTCGAGGTAGAGGTTGGCGCGAAACCGCAACGGATCGATCGGACGACCAAGGCTGCGCTCCAGTTCGCGCACGCTCGCCAGATTGACGATGTGCAGGCACTTGGCGGCCACGTCGGAGAAACTGTGGCCGGCGGCGGCGACAATCTTGGGCGGCCCGCGCAGTTCGCTTTTCATGTAGGCGGCGATGAACTGTTCGATCAGCCGGCGCCCGAGCGGTGTCGTGAGCTCACCGCGGGCCACCTGTTTGCCGTCGCGGGTTATGGTTAGCGTTTCGGTTGCATCCTCGAAGCGGGTCTTGAGCGTCGCCAGGCGCTCGTCGCGCATGAGCATCAGGAAATTGATCTTGGGCAGATGGCGGGGGGCGTTGGCATCAAACCGCCCGGCCCCGTTTTCGATGGCGTAGGCCCGGTCGAAGGCAATGGTGGCCCCCGCTGCCAAGGTGGTGCGGGGCAGTGCCTCCGGGCTCAGACCCTTGACGGGATAACGGTAGAGGGCCGTGACGTGGGCAACAGACAACTGGGGTTCCCATCTTCTCGTTGATGCGCCGTTGAGCGCCGGCAATGCTGCCTCTTTTGCGCTCGCTAAGCCACACTATATCACTGCCTGAGGTGCGGCGGACGATGCCAGCAACGGGTCGCCATGGCCGCGCCAATCCTGGCAAGAAGCATGCGTCTATCCGTGCCCGTTCGGGGCGGGCTTTTGCTGCCGAGGAGGAGCAATGGACTTTGAAAAGTTTACCGACCGCGCCAAGGGCTTCATCCAATCGGCGCAAGGCCTGGCGTTGCGCGAGGGCCACCAGCAGTTCGGCACCGATCATCTCTTAAAGGTTCTGCTCGACGATCCGGAGGGCTTAGCAGCCGGGCTGATCCAGCGCGCCGGCGGCCGGCCCGGCGAGGCGTTGGCCGCGGTCGAGGCGGCGTTGGCCAAGCGACCTAAGGTGACGGGCGGCGGCGCTGGCCAGGTCTACCTGGCGCCCGAGCTGGCGCGCGTGTTCGATACCGCGCAAAAGTTGGCCGACAAGGCCAGCGACAAGTTCGTCACCGTCGAACGGCTACTGTTGGCGTTGGCGATGGAGCCCGGCGGTCCTGCGGCAGATGCCCTCAAGGCGGCCGGCGTCACGCCGACCTCGCTCAACGGCGCCATCAACGAGTTGCGCAAGGGGCGCACCGCGGACAGTGCCAGCGCCGAGCAGGCCTACGATGCGCTGAAGCGCTACGCCCGCGACCTGACGGCGGCCGCGGCCGAAGGCAAGGTCGATCCGGTCATCGGCCGCGACGAGGAGATCCGTCGCACCATCCAGGTGCTGTCGCGGCGCACCAAGAATAACCCCGTGCTGATCGGCGATCCCGGCGTCGGCAAAACAGCGATCGCGGAGGGTCTGGCGCAGCGCATCGTCAAGGGCGACGTGCCGGAAAGCCTCAAGGACAAGAAGCTGCTGGCCCTCGACATGGGGGCGCTGATCGCCGGTGCCAAGTATCGCGGCGAGTTCGAGGAGCGGTTGAAGGCGGTGCTGTCGGAGGTGCAAGCCGAGGGCGGCCGCATCATCCTCTTCATCGACGAACTGCACACCATCGTCGGCGCCGGCAAGGCCGAGGGGGCGATGGATGCCGGCAATCTCCTCAAACCGGCGCTCGCCCGCGGCGAGTTGCACTGCGTCGGCGCCACCACGCTCGACGAGTACCGCAAGCACATCGAAAAGGACGCCGCCCTGGCGCGGCGCTTTCAACCGGTATTCATCGCCGAGCCGACGGTGGAGGATACCATTTCAATTCTGCGCGGCCTCAAAGAGAAGTACGAGTTGCACCATGGCGTGCGCATCACCGACAGCGCGCTGGTGGCAGCGGCGACCCTGTCCAATCGCTATATTTCCGACCGTTTCCTGCCCGACAAGGCCATTGACCTCGTCGATGAGGCCGCCTCGCGGCTGAAGATGGAGGTCGATTCCAAGCCGGAAGAGCTCGACGCCATCGATCGTGACCTGATGCAGATGAAGATCGAGCGCGAGGCCCTGCGTAAGGAGAGCGATGTCGCCTCCAAGGAGCGGTTGTCGCGCCTCGACAAGGCCATTGCCGAACAGGAAGAGAAAAGCCGGGCGCTGACGCGGCGCTGGCAGAACGAGAAAAAGAAGCTCGGCGAAGCGCAAAAGGTCAAGGAGGAATTGGATCAGCGCCGCACCGAGCTCGAGCGGGCGCAGCGGCGCGGCGATTTGGGGCGCGCCGGCGAGCTCGCCTACGGCATTATTCCGGGCCTCGAGAAGAAGCTCAAATCGATGGAGGCCGGTGACGGCAAGGGTGCGATGGTCGAGGAAGCCGTTACCCCCGACCATATCGCGCAGATTGTGTCACGCTGGACTGGAATTCCGGTCGATCGCATGCTCGAGGGCGAGCGCGAGAAGCTGCTACGCATGGAGGAGGTACTGTCCAAGCGGGTCGTTGGTCAGCGCGAGGCGGTGGAAGCCGTTGCTACGGCGGTACGGCGCGCGCGCGCGGGATTGCAGGATCCGAACCGGCCGATCGGCTCGTTCATTTTCCTCGGTCCCACTGGCGTCGGCAAGACCGAACTCACCAAGGCGCTGGCTGCGTTCCTGTTCGATGACGAGACCGCCATGGTGCGCATCGACATGAGCGAGTTCATGGAAAAGCACTCGGTCGCTCGCCTGATCGGTGCGCCGCCGGGCTACGTCGGCTACGAGGAGGGTGGCTCGCTGACCGAGGCGGTGCGCCGCCGGCCCTACCAAGTGGTGTTGTTCGACGAGATCGAGAAGGCGCATCCCGACGTCTTTAATGTGTTGCTGCAGGTGCTCGACGACGGACGCCTGACCGATGGCCAGGGCCGCACCGTCGATTTCAAGAACACGCTCGTCATCATGACGTCGAATATCGGCTCGGAGTTCCTGGCCAACCAGAAGGAGGGCGAGGATGTGGAAGCGGTGCGCCCTTACGTGATGGCGGAGCTGCGCTCCAAGTTCCGGCCAGAGTTTCTCAATCGCATCGACGAGATCATCTTGTTCCACCGCCTCAAGCGCGAGCAGATGGCGGCAATCGTCGATATCCAGATTGCGCGGCTGCAGCGGTTGCTGGCCGACCGCAAGCTCACCCTGGTGCTCGACGAGCAGGCCCGCACCTGGCTGGCCAACCGCGGCTACGATCCAACCTACGGTGCGCGCCCGCTCAAGCGCGTGATCCAGAAGTCGGTGCAAGATCCGCTCGCCGAGCAGATCTTGGCCGGCCGCACCAAGGACGGCGACACGGTGCGCCTCAGCGTGCGCGACGGCACCCTGTCGGTTAATGGCGAGCCGGTGAAGGCCGCCGCCTGAGGCTCAAAGGGCAGTTGCGGCGTCGAGGACAGCCGCAACGCGCCCGTCGACCACGACGGCGCCAGCGGCAATGAAGCGCTACGGCGTCGCCACCGCGTTGGCGACCCGGGTCGATACCGGATTGCGGCGCATGAGATCGTCGATGCGCGCCCGTTCCTTCTGGAAATCGGCGAGCTGCCTGCCGTTCAACTGGCGCTCGCGCGGCACCTGGATCGACATCGGGTCGACGAAGCTGTTGTTGACCAGGACCTCGAAATGTACGTGCGGCCCCGACGACAGCCCGGTGGTGCCGACGTAGCCAATGATCTGCCCCTGTCGCACCTTGACGCCTTCGCTGACACCGGGGGCCAGTCGCAACATGTGCCCGTAGGCGGTCTTGTAGCCGTTAGCGTGGCGAATGCGGATGTAGTTGCCGTACTCGCCCTTGCGCCCGGCCTCTTCGATCACGCCGCTGCCGGCCGCCATGATCGGCGTGCCGGCGGCGCAGGCCCAGTCGACGCCGGTGTGCATTTTGGGAACTTGCAGGATCGGATGCCGGCGTACGCCGAACCCGGAGGTGATGCGCACGTCGTCGCCGCGCACCGGCCGCCGCATCAGGAACTTGCGCGAGGTGTTGCCCTGTTCGTCGTAGTAGTCGACCGTGCCCTCGGACGTGCGGTAGCGGTAATAGCGGTGGGTTTCACCGCTGGCGGTCACCGAGGTGGCAAGCAGCTCGCCAAGGCCGCCCTCCATGGCCTTGTCCTCGTCCTTGACATCGAAGAACAACTCAAAGCCGTCGCCGGCACGCACGCGCTGGCGAAAATCGGTCTCGTAGGCGTGGATCTTCAAAATCTGCAAGATGACGTCGGGCGGCACGCCTTGCCGCTCGGCGGTGTAGTGTAAACTCGTGTACAGGCTCGAGGCCCTGGGCTGATCGTCATCGGCGATCGGCGCGCGCACCATGCGTTCGTCGATCGGCGAGGCGCTGGCCACGAATTCGCCCGCCGCATCGCGCGCGATCGTGACCTTGTGATCGTGGCCGTCGCCGAACACGCTAAAGCGCACCGGTTCGACCTTATTGGCCCGCGTCAGGGAGGGCACCAGGGTCACGTGCACCTCCTGGCTGGGGACCAGGGCGCTATCGGGGAAAATGGTCTTGGCCGCATCGGCGATGGCGCGCGCCTGCCACGGCTCGGCGCCAAGGCGCAGCACGATGCGCACTAAGGTATCGCCCTTCTGGACGCGCACCACCCGCACCTCGCGGCCGTCGAGCTCCTCGCCGTTGTCCTCCGCCTCGAACACGGTCTTGGCCAGCGCGATGGTATTGGGGGGCAGCGTTTCCGACACGGCGCGCTCGGAGCGTCCGGCCAGCAGCTCGGCGGCCACCCTGCCGCTCTCCGACCCCGGCGGCAGCCCGGCGGCTTCCTCCTCGGCCGCCTGATGCCGGGCCACCAGCTCGGCCACCTCGGGGTTGGTGAGCTCCTGCCCATCCTCGTTCGGCAGATAGCCACCCAGCAGCTCGACCAGCTTGATGCTGGCGTCCTGACCGCCGTCCTCGCGCCGATCACCGCCGTCGAGGGGATCGGTGTTGGCGTAGAGCTTGAAGGGATTGAAGGGTGGCACCTTCTGCGCCTCCGCCTTGGACAGCGGGGCAAGGCGCGCGGCAAGCCGCGCGTAGGGCTTGTTCATCATGTAGTCGCGATTGCCGCGGCGCTGACGGATGTGATCGAGAATCACCGATTTGGTCACCGAGGCGCCGCTGCCGATCAACAGCCGGTCGGTCTTGGGGATCGCCCAGCGCAAGCCATCAACGCGCACCGACGGCAGCCGCAGCGAGGCGAGCGGCGCATCGCGCAGATGGCTCAGGGCGGAGAAGATCCCGCCCTCGGTCTCGCGGGCGTCCATCGAGCCGACCACGACCACCAGGATGGCGAGCACGCCGACCGCCGCCGCCAGGCAGGTGCTGAACAGCCAGCGAAAGCGGCCCGCCTGCCGACCATCCACGTGATCGGGGGCATAGAGGTCGCTGAGGCGGTTGCTGCGCCGACGGTAGCCGGGAACCGGCCGGCGCGCGGCACTGGTCGGCAATCGGATCCGCCTGCGCCCAATCGGGACATGGCGCCTGGTGTCCATCCCTCAACTCCCCCCGGAGCGCGTCAGGCCAAGTTCGCGTCCTCCCCACGAACCGGAACCGTCAGCCAGGAGCGCTGGAAGGGGCGCTGGCCGCGTCGTCGCAACTCGCCGCCGTCATAGCCCCGTTCCAGCTCTGGTGCTTTTTTTGTTGGACGATACCGGCCATTTTGCGGCAAAGCACAGTTATGGCCGGCTGAGCAGCCCCGTGTAAAAAATTTACGATGGCCGTTGACAGAGAGGAAAGCAAAGGTTAGATACGGGTTTCGCGCGCCGTGTTCGGGTGCGCGACAGTGGGCAGCAATCTCCGGATTGGACACGAGGGTGCCCTGGCTTGACCAGGAGGCATGCTTCGTCATCTCCGCGACACGGGCCGGCGCAAGCCGGGCCGCGGTTGTGGTCGAGGCCCCGGTGCTCTTTGACAAGTGGTTTGAAGAAAGGGAAACGCAGGCGGCGGAGTCCTGGCGGACCCGTGGGGCGTGCCAACGCTCGATGGGTCGTAAAGAGACTCTGGCGAACTTCTGCGTTTCAAGCCATCACCATGGCGCGTGGAACTCGGGATCTCCTGGGTTTTATGCGTCGCGTGTGAAGGTGCCCGTTACGCAGTAGATCCTTGGAGAGATTCCTTCCAAGCCGACCAGAATCAGAACTTTCAACTTGAGAGTTTGATCCTGGCTCAGAACGAACGCTGGCGGCAGGCCTAATACATGCAAGTCGAACGCTCCAGCAATGGAGAGTGGCAGACGGG
>DATFXD010000089.1:0-3200 GCA_035258605.1 Hyphomicrobiaceae bacterium
ATTTGCCTTTTTGCGTATTTGCGCGAAGGCCTGCGAGAGCTGGAGCCTTCCTGGACCTTCGATAAGGATGAATCTCCACGGCCGCAGTCCCTCGTGGTCGGGCGCTGCCATCGCAGCAGACACCATCTGCATGAGTTCTTCTGCACTGGGACCTGGCGTATTCAGGGTTTTTGGCGCAACCGAGGACCGCGAGAACAGTAATGCCAGGACATCCCCTCCGCGGTGGCTACTTGCACCAGCCACGTCTGCCGGTGCTTGGCACATGTGAGCGGTGGGCACGTTCATTGCGCACTTCCAGATAAGCCGTGGATTTGTTCAACGCGAATACATGAGGCCGGATCGGCAATGCTTGGTGTTCTTTGCCGACGATGTGCAGTCCCTATTGGCCGATGCGACCAGGCGCTTGGCTTGCAGATAAGCCGGCTCATCTGAAACTCATGCGCCAATTTGGATTGTCGGGTGTTGCGGGATAAACCACCCCCGCCCCGCATTACGCGAAAATACGTACCTGGAAACGGACAATGCGTTGCGCGAAACGCAGGCTATTGCTCGAAATTGGTGAAGCAGGTTCACGACCAATGGACCGATGAAACCGGCAGTAGACCTCAGCAGCGCGACCGTTTCTGTATGTCGCCGGAGGTCACGGACAATCAATAAGGCAAAGCCGTCTAATGATAGAAAGCTTCAATCGAAATACTGCCTGCATAAAACTGAGTTTGGAGCCCACTGAACAGATCGCCGCGCTCGCTGGCTCCGGATATCGCACCGGGATCAGCCACGCGACCGGAGGCAGCTCCGGATAGCTTAATGCCGGCGGTAGCTAGCGCAGGGACGGCATTGTCAGATTCGCAATCGCGCTCTTCGCCAACGGATTGAGGCCGGCGCCACCCGCTTCAACATGCGCAATGATGTCGCGACGCATGCGGCGGTCCCAGAACTTTTCGATGTGATCGGCGATCTGGGGCACGGCGCGCGCTTCACCTTGGGCGGCGAAGAAGGCGGCGATTTGGTTCGCCATCATGACCAGCTTGTCAGGCTGCACGCTCAACCTCGGCTTTGCGCTGGTTCGCGGGCGCTACCACGTCCATGATGCGATGCGGATGCGTGAAGACCTCGAAGCCGTCCGCCCGTGCGATCGCCACCAGCGTGATGCCGGCCTGATCCGCGGTTTCGAGGGCAAGTGCGGTCGGGACCGAGACAGCCGCAACGATGGGCGCACCGGCAACCGCAGCCTTTTGCACCATCTCGACAGACACGCGGCTCGTCAGGAGCACGATGCCCTCGTTGATGCTGACAGCTTCGCGGCGCAGCCGGCCTACAAGCTTGTCGAGAGCGTTGTGACGCCCCACATCTTCGGCCAGCGCCAACAGCCCCTGCGCGCGGCTCCAGAATCCCGCACCGTGCACCGCATGCGTCTCTCGATGCAGCAGTTGAGCCGCCGGCAGGGCAACCAGCGCCTTTCCAATATCATCCGCAGTGACGGTAAGTGTGCTGGACACCCGGGGGCAGGACGGCACGGCCGCATCCAGGCTCTCCACGCCGCACAGGCCGCAACCGGTGGGACCAGCCATGTGGCGGCGACGTTCCGCGAGGTTACGGCCGCGGTCAGGACTTAGCCAGAGCCGCAACTCGATGCCCTTGTCCTGCTCAATAATGTCGAGGCTCACGATCTCCTGAGAATTCGACACAATGCCCTCGGCAAGGCTGAAGCCGAGGGCGAAGTCTTCGAGATCGGAGGGGGACGCCATCATGACGGCATAGGTCGAACCATCGTACACGAACGCCACCGGCACTTCGGCCGGCACACGGCGTGCATCGTGCATAGCTGCGCACATCTTAAACTTGCGGCAGTCGACGAGCATCGCGGGATTGCGCATCGCTATTCCGCCGCGTCCATGGGAGCAATGCGTCTGCTGCGCTTGGAAAACGCCTCGTAGTCCTCCTGGTAGTCGGTCGGTCCATTGGACGGGCTCACCTGGACCGCCGTCACCTTGTACTCGGGGCAGTTGGTGGCCCAGTCCGAGTAGTCGGTGGTGATGATGTTGGCCTGCGTCAAGGGATGATGGAATGTGGTGTAGACCACGCCCGGCGCCACGCGATCGGTTACCAAGGCGCGCAGCGCGGTCTCGCCGGCGCGGGACGCAATGCGAACCCAATCGCCGTCTTTCACGCCGCGCTGCTCGGCATCGTGAGGATGAATTTCCAGCCGGTCCTCTTCATGCCACACGACGTTGGCCGTGCGGCGAGTTTGTGCGCCGACGTTGTACTGAGACAGAATACGTCCGGTGGTCAGCAGAAAGGGATAGCGCGGACCGGTGCGCTCATCGGTCGGCAGATACTCGGTGAGCATGAACTTGCCCTTGCCGCGGGCAAAACTCGTCACATGCATGACCGGTGAGCCTGTTGGATTAACGTCATTGCAGGGCCATTGCACGGAGCCCAGCTCCTCGAGCTTGGCAAAGCTGACGCCGGCAAAGGTTGGGGTGAGCTTCGCGATCTCGTCCATCACCTGGCTCGGATGTATGTAGTCCCAATCGAGGCCGACGGCGTTGGCGATGAGCTGCGTGATTTCCCAGTCGGCGTAGCCATTGCGCGGGCTGATCGCGCGCCGCACTAGCTGGATGCGTCGCTCGGCATTGGTAAAAGTGCCGTCTTTCTCGAGGAACGTGGAACCTGGCAAGAACACGTGAGCGTAGTTGGCGGTCTCGTTGAGGAAGAGATCATGCACCACCACACACTCCATGGCCGCAAGGCCGGCCGAGACGTGAGAGGTGTTGGGGTCGGACTGCAGGATGTCCTCGCCCTGGATGTAGATGGCCTTGAACGAACCGTCGACGGCGGCATCGAGCATATTGGGAATACGCAGGCCAGGTTCGGGACTCAACGTAGTGCCCCATAAGGCTTCGAAGGTCGCGCGCACGGCGTTATCGGAGACGTGTCGATAGCCCGACAGCTCGTGGGGAAATGAGCCCATGTCGCAGGAGCCCTGGACGTTGTTCTGGCCACGCAGCGGGTTGACGCCGACCCCCTTGCGGCCGAGATTGCCGGTCGCCATTGCAAGGTTGGCGATGGCCATCACCGTCGTGGAGCCCTGGCTGTGCTCGGTGACGCCAAGACCATAGTAGATGGCGGCGTTGCCACCAGTGGCGTAGAGGCGGGCCGCCGCGCGCAACTCTGCCGAATCGATGCCGGTGTACTTG
>DATFXD010000090.1:0-16616 GCA_035258605.1 Hyphomicrobiaceae bacterium
CTTTCGGGTGCCCTGGTGAGGATGACAGCGCAGCTAGCCGCTTGGGCCAACGTTACCCTGGCGCTGATGGGTCCTGCCGTCGTCGCGGTGGCGGCAACGCATGCGCGACCCAACCTGCCTGTGCTGGTGGCCAATGCCCTCGGCTTGGCAGCGATTGCACTGATCGCGCTCGCTGTCATCACCTGGGCAATTCTGGGCGAAGGCTATCGGTGGCGTCGGCTCGGTCTGCGCAACTGGTCCTTGCTGACGCCGCTATCGGCGATCGCGCTCACCGCCTTTTTCGTTTTTGTGTTCGGGCCACTCGCCAGCTGGGCGCTGGCGCGCCTCGGCGATCGGGGCTTTGCGCCCGGAATTGAAACCGCCATCCAACTGCCGACCGCTTACCTCACGCTCACCATTGTCGTGGTCGCAGCCGCGGAGGAGCTGCTCTATCGCGGCTACGCCATCGAACGCCTAGTTGATCTCACCGGCTCATACCTGGTGGCGAGCGCCGTCTCGGTGATCGCGTTCGGTCTTGCCCATGTGCCAATGTGGGGATTGGCGGCGGCCGCGACCACGATCGCCTCCGGCGGCATCCTGACCGGCATCTACATCTGGCGCCGCGATCTTGTTGCCCTGATCCTCGCCCACATCGCAACCGATGTATGTGGGCTCGTGATCGCACCTCAGCTCGCGCGCGCCGCCACCGGCAGCTCGTGAGGCACCGGTTGCGGCATCGAGCGTTTGCGTTGCGCGGCGACGGATTGCCTGTATAGATCCCCGCGTCATTGCCATTCTATCGGGCCGCCCTGGGACGTTGGGTCGGGAGGATGCATCCGATGACCCAGAACATCTACGACGACCCGAGCTTCTTTCAGGCTTACGGTCAGCTGCCCCGGTCAATCCAGGGCTTGGACGGTGCACCAGAGTGGCCGGCCCTGCGCGCCATGTTGCCGGCCATCCGCGACCGCAATGTACTCGATCTTGGCTGCGGCTATGGATGGTTCTGCCGGTGGGCTCGCGAAAACGGCGCGATTACGGTGACGGGCATCGACCTGTCCGAGTTGATGCTGGCGCGGGCCCGCGCGATGACCAACGACCCAGCGGTCGACTTTAGGCGCGAGGACCTGGAGACCATTGGCCTCGATGCGCAGGCCTATTGCCTCGTCTATAGCTCGCTGACCTTCCACTATCTGAAGCATCTCGAGGCGCTGTTTCGCCAAGTCCATGCCGCGCTCATCAGCGGAGGCAGCTTGGTGTTCTCGGTTGAACACCCAATCTTCACGGCGCCCTTGCATCCTGGCTGGGTCGAGCGAGAACCGGGCCGCCACAGCTGGCCCGTCGAGGCTTATCTCAGCGAGGGTGGGCGCTCGACCGACTGGCTGGTGCGAGGCGTCATCAAGCAGCACCGGACCATTGCCACCTACGTCGACCTCCTCCTGCGGCAAGGTTTTCGCTTGGCACGCTTGCTGGAATGGGGGCCCAGCGCCGAGCAGATTGCAGCGCAACCCGCGTTGGCCATCGAGCGGGAGCGGCCCGCATTTCTGCTGATTGCGGCCGAGAAATGAGCGACCATGGCCGCGGCTAAAGAGCTGGCGACCTCGGCGGCCGCGCCGGATCGAACAACGCGATTGTTATCGGTCGATGGTGGTCAGCCCCCGGGTGCAACCAGGCAGCACGAACTGCCGCAATGACATTTGCCGCTGGCTAGCCCACGAAAGGAACATAGCGCGCGACCTCCATTTTGTAGCTGCGGTATTGATCGCCGAATTTCGCCTCGAGGTAATGCTCTTCGCGCAACACGACGCCCACATGCATGACGAGAAGCAGCGGGACAAGCGCGATCAGCCCCCACCAGGTATCGACCGCCAAGGTGATGCCGAGATAGAGCAAGGTGAGCCCCAGATAGAGCGGGTTGCGGCAAAAACGAAACGGCCCGGCGGTGACCATTGCCGTGCTCGGAAGCGTCGGGTCGACGTTAGTTCCTGCCGCCAACATGGTCTGGCGCCCCCAGACGGCGATGGCGATGCCGGCCACGGCCGCCAGCACGCCAGGCCCAATTGCGGCGTGCCCCAACAGGGGCAGCGGGCGGAGCCACTCAAGAGCCAGCGCGATCATAAGCGTCGCGAGGTAAATGAGCGGCGGGCGCGCCACCACGCCAGGGCTGTCGCTTACAGAGGACATCGTTGCGCTACTCCCGCTGGCAGCAATCGAGCATTGTCACCGCTGCGTGCCTTGTGCTTTGGCCTGGGGCACGCGGGGCGCGCCGCTGTGCGGGACCCGTGACGGTTGAGATCCGGGGGCGATGAGGCGGCCACCCACCAGAGCGGACGAGGACATCGCGCAGCGGCACGCCCTCGTCAAGCCATTGCCGGATCGCCGCCCATGCGGCGCCTCGGCGATCGGGGCGAAGCCCGCACCATCATTCTCCGGACTTGGGAGACCAGCCGTAGTCCCGCATCGCCGCCTCTTTGGTCACGTAGCCCTCGGCGACGTCCCTGGCAATGGCGATGGGGTCACGCTCTGCCGGTGAGCCGTAGCCACCGGCGCCGGACAAGCGGAAACTCAAGACGTCGCCGCGATTGATCTGGCGGGTCTCCTTCGAATGCAACCGCTCGCCGTTGCCTTGCGGATTGAGAATGCTTTCGGCGAGCGCGCCCGGCTTGCCACCGAAGATGCCATAGGGTTGAAAGACGTGCCGGTCGCCGAGATGCGAGAACACAGCCGTGGAGTTCAAAAGCTCGATGTCTTTGCGGATGCCGCAGCCGCCGCGCCAACGTCCGGCGCCACCGGTGTCCGGAATGAAGCCGAATTGGCGAACGCGTATCGGATTGAGCGTCTCGTGGACCTCGATCGGAATGTTGGAGCAGTTCATCACCGGCGTCATGCCTTCAAGACCGTCCTTGCCGTAGCGCCCGCCGTAGCCGGCTAGCGACACATCGTACATCACGAACGGGCGACCGGTGCTGTCGTCGATGCCGCCGATATTCGGGTTCGACCAATGCGAGAAAGCGCCCATCGCCCGCTGCGGCAGCGCCTTTGCCAGCGCGCCATTGATGGTGTCGAAGATGCGGATCTGCAGAATCGGCCGCCCACCCGAGGGGGCCGGGAACTTGGGATTGAAGAAGCAGCCTTCGCGCACCTTGAGCTTGATCGGTCGCATGCTGCCTTCGGTCTGCGGCTCCAAGGCATTGCAGAAGGCCTTGATGGCGAACACCGCATAGGCACGCGTGTAGTTGATATAGGAATTGAGAGCGGCGGGTACGCTATCCGAGGAGCGCGAAAAGTCGAACTCCACCTCGCCCTTGCCGTCAAAGGTGACGTCGACCGCCATTCGGATTGGAGGCGTTCCGGGACCATAGTCGTCGAGATGATCCTCGAAGCTGTAGGTGCCGGCCGGCACCGCGGCCAGGGCAGCGCGCATGTTGGCTTCCGAGCGGTCGAGGATTGCCGCATACGCCCGCTCGACGACCTCGACCCCGTAGTTCTTGAACAACCGCACGAGGCGCGCCGCGGCAGTGAGATTGGCCGTATGCTGGGCGAGCAAGTCGCCGCGTACCTTGTCGGGCATGCGCACGTTGCCCAGCACAATGCGCAAGATGTCCTCATCGATTTTGCCCTCGCGCACGAGGCGCACCGGCAGGATGCGCAGTCCCTCCTGGAACGCCTCGGTGACGCCGTGCACCTTTTGTGAACCAGGAGCCGCGCCGCCCATATCGACCTGGTGGGCCGAGCACGCGACGAAGCCGATCACCACCCGCTCGAGGAACACCGGCATGATCTCATAGGTGTCGGGGAAATGTCCGGCGCCGATGAAGCTGTCGTTGACGAGAATGGAATCGCCGGGCTGCAGCGTAGCAACCGGAAAATATTGGAGCACGGTTTTCGCCACCGCCGGCATGGCGCCAAGATGCCCAGGACTAAAGTTGCCCTGTGCGATCATGATGGCGTTGCGGTCGAATATCGCCGTCGAGAAATCGTCGCCTTCGCGCACGCCTTCCGAAAAGGCGGTGTGCCGCAAGGTGACGCCGAGCTCGTCAGCGATCGACAGCAACGAATTCCAAATCACGGTCAGCGTAATGGGATCGACACCGGCGGCCTTCATTGCCAAGCCTCGCTCTTAACCTCGATGATAATATGCCCGTTGTTGCTGATGCGCGCCACATCGCCGGGCAGCACGATCGCCGTGCAGTCGGGATCCTCGATAATCGCCGGTCCGGCAATCGTTGATCCGTCGGCGAGCCCGGCGCGGTCGACGATCAAAGTATCGGTATAGCCGCCGGTTTCCGGGAACCAGGCGGAGCGCTGCTCGCGTCGCGGCTTGCCAGCCAATCGCTGCTGGCCGAGGCTCGCGCCTTGAGCCGCGGACGGGACGGTCGCGACCAAGGTCCAATCGACCGCTTCAACGACGCCGGCCTGGTCCAGGAACTTGTGCCGGCGCAAATACGCCTGACCGAAAGCATCGATGGCCTGCTGCCCGTAGCCGGCGTCGATCGGACCGGGAGGCAGGTCGACGTGGATTTCGAAACCCTGGCCGGCGTAGCGCATCTCAGCGTAGCGGGACCATTGTGGTACGCCCGCCGGCGCGATCCGCTTCAGGTCTTGGCTGGCCTGTGCTTCGAGCTCCCGATAGAGCCTGGCGATCTCCTCGCCGCACGTTGCGTCCAGTCGCATCACCCTGGTAAGGCTGACGTCGACCCGCGGCTCGGCTTGCAATAGCCCCATGGCGGAGCCGACGCCGGCGCGGTGGGGCACAATCACCATCGGAATGCCAATCGAGCGGGCCAATCGGGCGGCATGCAGCGGCCCGGCGCCGCCGAAAGCCACCATGGCGTAATGGCGGGGGTCACGGCCGCGCTCCACCGAGACGATGCGCAGCGCATTTTCCATGTTGGAGGTGGCGACGAGGTGGATGCCCCAGGCCGCCTCCTCCATCGCTATGCCAAGTGGGTCGGCGATGGCCCGCCTGATCCCGGCGATGGCCGCCGACTTGTCAAGGCGCATGCTGCCGCCATTGAACCAATCCGGCGAGATATAGCCCAACGCCACATTGGCGTCGGTAATGGTCGGCGCGCGACCACCGCGGCCGTAGCAGATGGGGCCCGGATCGGCACCGGCGCTGTCGGGGCCCACCACGATCATGCCCCGATTGTCGCGGGCGATGCTGCCCCCGCCGGCGCCAATCTCGATCATTTCGACGGCCGGCACGTTGATTGGCAAGCCGCTGCCCTTCTTGTAGCGGACGAGGTCGACCTCGAACGTCGGCATGATGGCGGGAACCCCGCCATCGATGGCGCCGAGCTTCGCGGTTGTGCCGCCCATGTCAAAGGTGATGAGGTGGTCGCGAGCCTCTTGCTTGCCGACGATGGCGCTCATGAGGATGCCGGCCGCCGGACCGGATTCGATGATACGCACCGGGAATTCGCGAGCCAGATCCGGCGAGATCAGGCCACCGTTCGACTGCATAACGAACAAATCATTGCCGACCCTGCGAGCGCTGAGCGCTTGCTGGAGATGGCGCAGGTAGCGGTCGACGATGGGTTTGACATAGGCGTTAGTCACCGTGGTATTGGTGCGTTCGTACTCGCGGAACTTCGGCGAGACCTCCGAGGATAGCGACACCAACAAACCGGGGGCGCGCAACGCACACTGGTCGCGGATGCGGCGCTCGTGCTCGGGATTGGCGTAGGCGTGCAACAGAGAGACCGCCACCGTCTCGTGGCCGGCCTCAACGATGGCGTCGATGGCACGCCGGACAGAATCGCCGTCGAGCGCCGTCACCACCGTGCCATCGGGTGCGACGCGCTCGATCACCTCGACAATATGCCGCCGCTCAACGAGCGGTTGCGGCTTGTCGATGTACATGTCGTAGGTTTCGTAGCGCTTCTGCCGGCCAATGATGAGAACGTCGCGAAAGCCTTGCGTCGTGATGAGGCCGGTATTGGCGCCCTTGCGCTCGAGCACGGCGTTGGTGGCGACCGTAGTGGCATGCAGGACCACATCGATCGAACTGCCGGTGATGCCGGTTTCAGCCAGCAGCTTTTCCAGGCCCTCGATCACCGCCTCGCCGGGATTGGCGGCACTGGTTGGCACCTTCAAGACGGAGCTCGACCCCGTGGCATCGTCGGACAGCACGAAATCCGTGAAAGTGCCGCCGATGTCGAATGCGACCCGGATCATGATCCGAGCCTCCACCCTTGTGGCCTGCGACCATCGCGCATGGCTAGGCCACGAGCTCGCGGTGCGCGGCATCGAGCGTATGGCCGAGCCCCACCAGCATCTGATCGATCTCGCCTTCGGAGATGACGAAGGGTGGTGCAAACGCAATGCGGTCGCCGATGACACGCAGCACGAGACCATGCTCGTGGCCGAGGCGATCGACGATCTTGCCGGCGCGACCCACCGGGGCATAGCCGGCCCGCGTCCGCTTGTCCTCGACCAGCTCGATGCCGGCGATCAGGCCAACGCCGGCGACATCACCAACCAGGGGGTGATCGGAAAACCGCATCAGGCCGTCGAGCATGCGGCGGCCGAGGCGTCGCGCACGGCCGTTGATGTCCATCTCCTCGTAGATCTTGAGTACCTCAAGGGCAACGGCAGTCGCCACCGGATGGCCGCTGTGCGTGTAGCCATGCGCGAAGCTGCCGAGCTTATCGCTCTGTGCCAGCATCACCTGATGCATCTTCTCGTTAATGAGCACGGCCGAGATCGGCTGATAGGCGGCCGATAGCGCCTTGGCGCAGGTCAGCATGTCCGGCTCCAGCGCAAAGGTGTTGGAGCCCCACCAGTTGCCGGTACGGCCGAAACCACAAATCACCTCATCGGCGATGAACAGCACGTCGTGCTGGCGCAATACGGCCTGGACCTTGGCAAAATAGCTGTTGGGCGGAATGATCGCGCCACCTGCCCCCATCACCGGCTCGGCAAAAAATGCCGCAACCGTGTCGGCACCCTCGGCACTGATGAGGGCGTCGAGCGCGTCCGCCATGCGGGTTGCGAACGCCTCCTCGCTTTCTCCCTCCTCGTGTTGGCGATAGTAATGGGGAAATTCGGTGTGCCGCATCATCGGCAGCGGCAAATTGAAGTCGGCGTGCATGTCGGGCTTGCCGGAGACGCTGACGGCCGCAACCGTGTTGCCGTGATAGCCGTTGCGGCGGCCGATGATCTTGTTTTTTTGCGGCCGCCCCATCGCGGCCTGGTAGTACCACGCCAGTTTGATGGCCGTGTCGTTGGCCTCCGACCCCGAGCATTGGAACAACACCTTGGACATCGGCACCGGCGCTATCTGAATTAGCTTTTCGGCGAGGTCGATGCTGGCCTCGTGGGCGCGATGCCGGTAGGTGTGATAGTAGCCGAGCTTGCGCAACTGGTCGTACGCCACTTGCGCGATCCGCTCGCTGGCCGAGAATCCCAGTGAGGCGCACCACAGGCCGGCGACCGTCTCGATATAGGGTTTGCCGGTATCGTCGTAGATGATGGCGCCCTCGCCGCGATCGATAATGACCGGGCCACTATCCCGGTGCCGCCGCAAGCTGGTCTGAGGATGCACGTAATAGGCGATATCGCGGGCTGCGGCTGAGTTCGGCGCAAGGGACATCGGGCAATCCTTCGGTGCTGGCCAGGCGAGCAATCGGCCGGTTGACAACTGGTAGGACCAGATTGCTATCTAACCGGCGCCGTCAAACCGGCGTCAAGCGCCTTTCCTGCATGGTAGCCGCGTCGCCATGAACGATCGACAACTACTCCTGAAGGCCCTGCTCGGCAGGATCGATGCGGCCCGCACCGCGCCGGAGGCCAGGCTGCCGGGCGAGCGCGAGCTGGCGCAAGCCCTCGGTGCCAGCCGGTCATCGGTGCGAGAAGCGCTGGGGGTGCTCGAGGTGCTGCGCCTGATCGAGCGCCGGCCGCAATCGGGCATCTACCTGCGGCCGCACGACTCGGAGCCGAGCCTGGAGGCCTTGGTCTTGCACGAGACGCTTGATGTCAGGTCGTCCTCGGTCGACTACGAGCAGGCGCAGGAGGCACGCACAATTCATGAGGTCGAAGCGGTGCGCCTGGCTGCCGAGCGGCGCTCGGCCGGCGACCTTGACGATTTGCTGGCGATCCTCGAGCGATCGCGCACAAATCTTCGGCACGGGCGTAATCTCGCCGACGACGACGAGGCCTTCCATTTGGCGCTGATCGGGGCGGCGAAGAACCCGATACTGCTTCGCATCGGCAAATCCTTGTATTTGATGACACGTTCCGTTCGCCATGCCTATTTCGAGGCCGCCGGCAGCGGGGCGCAGTCGCTGCGCGAGCACGCGAGGATCCTCGACGCCGTCGCGCGACGCGACGCCACCCTGGCGGCAAAGCTGGTGCGACGCCACTACGCGGGATCTTCTGCGCGATGGCGGCGGGCATCCGCGAGCGGCCGCCGGCGGTGACCCGTCCCGCCACCACAAACGGTACCGCCGCCGGCCCCGAGGCACTGATCGCTGGCGGGGCTGGACCGCCGGGAGCAGCGCTTGTGCGGATCCAACGCGGAGCTTGCTTGCGGCCGCAGCCACTCACGCGGCGGGCACCAGCAGCTCGCCAATCCGCCGCACGTCATCGAGATGCTCAATATCATCCAGCATCGCCACCAGCCGCTCGCCGTTTTGCCTCGGTAGCGGATTGAGCGCCGACTCGAAGTTGCGGCGGAACTTGCCCAGATGCGCCTCGCGGCTCATTGGTTTTTTAGGGTTGCCGTAGACGGTATCGATGGTGCGCGCGAACTCGCGACCGTCCTTGAGGCGCACGGTCACCGTGACCGGGGTCAGCGCGTTGGCGTCCGGATTGCCATCGACCACCACCGCGATCCGCCTGGCGAGCGCCAATCGCTTGGGATCGTGGCGCTGGGCGTCCTTGAAGTCGTCGCTGCCAAGCTCACCATTGATGAGGGCACAGGCGGAAACATAGGATCCGCACAGGCGCGCGTAGTTCACGGCCATGCTGTCGATTGGCGGCCGACCGACGAGCTGGTGGGTGAGGGGCGGCACACGCGCCTCGGCTCGCTCCACCTCCGCCGCCGCGAAACCGTGCTGGGCTTTGAGCTCTAGCAAGCCGTCGAGCATGCCATGGGTAGCGCGTCCGCTCGGAAACGGCTTGTGCGCCACCTCGGTGATGCGCCACACCTTGCCGATAGCGCCGAGCACCCCGCTCAGATCCCCGCTTGCCTCGATCATGCCGAAATATCCGAACGGTCCCTCGAGGATGTGCTCGATGCTGGGGATGCCCCGCTGCGCCAGATCGGCGGCAATCACCGCATTGCGCGCGTTAAAGCCGATCTGCAGCCCGAGCAGCATGGAGCCCTCTTGATGCGGCTGCATGGTGCCGCACAGCTGGCCGTAGACGTGACCAAACAGCGCCAGCTGCCGGTTGGCGTCGAAGCCGAGCACCTTGCCGAGCCCGGCGGCGGCGGCGAATATGCCGGCAGTGGCGGGTCGGAAAAAACGCAAACCCGTGGTGCTGGCAACGCCGAGATGACAGGCGGTATCGACCCCGAGCACGACGGCAGTGACCAAATCGCGTCCACTGACGCCGCCAACTCGATCGGCATGGGCCATGACCGCGGCCAGACACACGGTCACAGGATGTATGACGGCGGCCTCGTGCACGCAGTCGAATTCCGAATTGTGGATCTGATAGCCGTTGATCATGGCGGCGCCGGGTGCCGACAAGGTGCGGCGGTGTCCCCAGCAGCGCGCCGGCCCATCCCCCAGCATCGCCGCCGATGACTGGATCAGCTCCGCCAGGCGCGGCCCGTTGCTGCCGGCGAGCCCAACACCGATGGTATCGAGGATGAAGATGCGCGCCGCACTGACCGCCGCCTCGGGCAAGTCCTCGAAGCGCGTCCGGCTCGCATGCTCGGCGAAGACACGGATGGCATCTGGCATCGGCGTGGTTCCTCCTCCTCAGGCCCTCGTTAGCGCCCGCGCCAGGACCAGCCATGTGGCCACGCTGCGCAGTCTGATGCCGGCGCACTTGGTCCGGGAAGATCATCAAATAGAAGCGCGTTGGCGTGGTCTGGGGGTGTGCCCTAGGTAACAGCGACCTCAATCAAACCATGCAACAACCCGAGCACCCGCCCTGCAGCGGGAGCCCATGCGTTCGTTAGCCGCGATCCCGCGGTAACATAAAAGGAGATAGCCATGAAGACCATCACATCCGCCCTTGTTGCTCTGCTGCTGATCGCCGGCGTCGCCGGCACCGCTCAAGCCTACGACGCCAAGGCCTTCTTCGAGCAGGTCGACCGCAATCACAACTAGTCCTGTCGTTCGATCGGCTTGGCGACGACAGCTTGGCTCGACATCAGGAGAGATGCGATGAAAGCCATCCTTTCAGCCCTCGTGGCGTTGTCGGTCTTGTCGGGCACCGCGGGCTCGGCCCTGGCCGACAAGGTGCCGGCGTCAATTTGGGAGCAACTTGACCGCGACGGGCACTGACGCTCCACCCAATCGCATCACCCAGATGCCCGGAGGCTCGTGCAGTGCGCGGGCCTTCTGGTGGTGTCCGGTCGTGAGCGTGTGGCGGGTGAACCATGCCAGAGTTAGGGCTGGCCATGACAACGCGCCGACCTTCGATCATTGTTTGCTCAGCGTTGGTTGCGGCGGCACCTACACAGCTTTTGTGAGCTCGCCACGCGGCGCTGCAGCCGATACGCATTGACCGTGTACGTGGCAGCCCTGCCACGTGCACAAAATCTTTGCACGACCTGCTTACGTCATCACCACGCCGATCCTAGGGTATAGCCGCGGGAATGGTCTGAGTGCGTAGTCCGCGGTCAATTGAGGACTGCGCGACGCCAGGGGGGCATTGTGATGCGTCAGCCTTCTACGCCCATGCGCCGGCGTGCCGGCCTGTTCGCGGCCGTGGTTATTTCGCTGCTTGCCGCCGTTGACACGCGCGCCGTCGCCGAAGACCCGTTTGCGCGGCTGTTCGTATTTGGCGACAGCTACACCGATGTCACGCTCGCCGGCGTCGCGGCAACGACCCAGCCAGCCACGCCATTAAAGCTGTGGCGGGTTTACCCCCTGCCGTTACAAGAAGATCTGGGCATCGACCAGATCGTCCCATTTGGCGTTGGCGGTGCCAGGGCCTCGCCCATTGGCCCGCCTGCCACCGTCAACCCTCCAGGCTGGCATCTGCAGCAACAGGTCGATGCTTACCTCGCAAACGGCAATCTCATTGGCCCACGCGACCTGGTGACGCTCAATATCGGGGGCAACGATGGCTTAGCCCTGCTCGGCAATATTCTGACGCCCGCCAACAATACCGTCATCGGCTACCCCGGCATTTCGATCGGCGTCGGCAACGCCGCCACCTTTGCCAACATTACCGCCGACTTCGCCACCGCCCAGATTGAGCGCCTTGTTGCCTCCGGTGCGCGCAATTTCGTGCTCGGTGAGTTCAGTGGCCTGTCGGGATTGCCGATCGTTCCCAGCGTGGTGGCCCCAATCGCCGACGCCTACGGCCAAGCCTACTTCAATGCCATGCAGGCGCGTCTGGCACCGCTGGCGCAGGACGGTGTTCGCTTCTTTATGTTCGATCTTTTCCGCCTCGGCCGTGCCGTCAGCGCCGACCCGGCGCGCTTCGGCTTCATTGGCTTCAATTGCCCGGGGCCACCGCCGGTTTGCGGCGGCGACATCGCTAGCCCACAACAGAAGCAATTCTACCTTGGTCCCGATGGCCTGCATCTCACCAGCGGTGGTTTTGCGCTGGTTGCCGACTACATGGCCAATATCGTGCTCGCCCCCGACACCATTGCGGTGCAACCGGCGATCACCGCCGCCGCCACCAGCAATTTTACCGGCGCGGTGCTGGGTCGCCTCGATGCCTTGCGCGAACGCAATACCATCTCGGAGTTGCGCGGGGGATTGAAGGACGTCGGCTACGGCGGGCCGGCAACCCGACCCGATACTAGCCGCTTCACGGTTTATACCATCGGTACTTTCGCCAGCGCCAACCACCCGGACGCACCCAATCTCGCAGGCTTTGATTCCGACGCGGGCTCGGGCACCGCCGGCATCGAGTACCGCGCCGGCCCCGGCCTCATCGTCGGCTTGGCCGGGAACTATACCAGCACCGATGCCGACCTTGACCGACGCGCCAGCATCGACGTCGATGCCGCCCAAGTTGCCGGCTATCTGTCGTATGCCTCAAGGCGTTGGTTTGCGGATGCCCTGATCGGCTATGGGCACCACGACTTGGATCTGTCTCGCCCGGGAGTGATCGACATCATCCGCAGCGATACCGAAGCCAACGTCTTCGCGGCGGTGGCACGGGGTGGCTATTTGTTCGATGTTGGTCCGCTGCGCGCGGGCCCGATCGCCGGGCTGACGTACACGCATTCGAAACTCGACGGCTACACCGAGAAGGGCGACCCGTTGCTCACCTACAGCGTCGCCGCGCAAACGCTGGAAACGCTGACAGGCAGCTTCGGCGTGCAGCTGCGGGCGCCGTTCATGGTCGGGCAGACCCCCGTCAGCACCTTCCTCAACGTTACTCTCGAGCACGAGTTCGGCGATGCGACGCGCACCATGACGGCCACTCTCACGCAAGCTCCGCTAGTGCCGATTTTGTCGCCGGTGGCGAATTTCGATACGCGGACCTATGGCAAGGTGGAGGGTGGATTGGCGTTCGAGCTCGGTCCGCAGCTGAGCGCTACCGTCAATGCCGCCTCGACCTTCGCCCGCGACGACAACGATTACCGGGTCAGTGTTGGCTTGAACTACAGGTTCTGACGATCGGCCCGCGGACCAGCGCCCGGGGCATGCGGCGCCACCTGCGCTCGTCGAGGACCGAAGACGCGTCGATCACGGGTTGGAACCTCGCCCGTGGGTTGGTAGCAGCGCGGCGTGAGGTCAATCGGAACAAGCCGGCCGGGAATGCCCGGGTTTTTTGCTCCGGGTCTCCTGCTTCATCTGGATATCGCCTTGCGGGCACCTGCTGACAGCTATAGTGGGTGACCCGGTGCGCCGCGTCGCCCTCGGCGATGCGGAACAGGCGCCGCCGTCGCGAGTTCCTGGTCGTCAGTCTGACTGCTGTTGGCGGTTTGCTAGGGGTTAACCATGACAATCAGCAATACCAACGATCCGGGTGGTGGTGGCAATCCCTCGCGTCAGGCAATGACCGACCCGGCCCCGGTCGCGATGGCGATCGCTTCCGGCGCAACGGCTCAGCAGGGAGGTGGCAGCAGCCCAACCGCTGCTTCGGTATCGGTCACTGTTACCGTGAACCGAACGCGGCACGCACTCTCCCTCGATCCGCGCTCCTCGCTGTTGGACGTGCTGCGTGACCACCTTGATCTGACCGGAACCAAGAAGGGCTGCGATCAGGGCCAATGCGGCGCGTGTACCGTGCTGATCGACGGCCGCCGGGTCGTTTCGTGCCTGACGCTGGCCGTCATGGTCGACGGTGCCAGTGTCACCACCATCGAAGGCTTGTCCAAGGATGGGCAACTGCACCCGTTGCAGCAAGCGTTCATCGATCACGATGCCTTCCAGTGCGGCTACTGTACGCCGGGCCAGATCTGCTCAGGGGTGGGTCTGATTGCCGAAGGCCACGCCAACAGCAATGAGGACATCCGCGAGCTGATGAGCGGCAACATTTGCCGTTGCGGCGCCTACCCCAACATCGTCGCGGCGATCAGACAGGCGATGGGGCGGTCATGATCCCTTTCCAGTATTCGCGCGCCAGCAACGTTGCCGAGGCCGTGCGCCTGATCTCCGCCAACCACGGCGCCAAATTCATCGCCGGCGGCACCAATCTGGTCGACTTGATGAAGATGGATGTCGAACGGCCGGCGACGCTGATCGACGTGTCGCGGCTTCCACTCGATAAGGTCGAGGACACGGCAGCCGGCGGCCTGCGCATCGGGGCCCTCGTGCGCAACGCCGATCTCGCCTATCATGCGCAGGTGAGGCGTCGGTATCCGGTGCTATCGAGTGCGCTGTTGGCTGGCGCCTCGGCGCAATTGCGCAACATGGCGTCTACTGGCGGCAATCTTCTGCAACGCACGCGCTGCGCCTACTTCTACGACGTCGCGACGCCTTGCAACAAACGCGAGCCGGGCAGCGGCTGCTCGGCGATCGGCGGCCATAACCGCATGCATGCCATCCTCGGCACGAGCGAGGCCTGCATCGCCGTGCATCCCTCCGACATGTGCGTTGCCCTGGCCGTGCTCGAGGCGAACGTGCATGTGACCGGCCCGCGCGGTGACCGCGTCATCGCCTTTGCGGATTTTCACCGGCTGCCCAGCGACGCGCCTCAGCGCGACAGCAATCTCGAAGCCGACGAGCTCATCACGGCAATCGAGCTACCGGCGCAGGGATTCGCCGCAAACTACACTTACCTCAAGATCCGCGATCGGCTCTCCTATGCCTTCGCCCTGGTGTCGGTTGCGGTTGGCCTCGAACTGGATGGTGGCAGCATTAAAGAGGCGCGGTTCGCGCTCGGTGGCGTCGCGCACAAACCCTGGCGCAACGCAAAGGCCGAAGCGGCGCTCCGTGGTCGGACCGCCACCGAACCAACCTTCATCCAGGCTGCAGACATTGTCGTGGGCGAGGCCAAGGGCTTCGGGCACAACACCTTCAAGATCGATCTCGCCCGCCGGGCGATCGTCCGCGCGCTCTCGCAGGCGGCACGTGGCACGCCGCAGTCGCAATCCCACAAGAAGATCGCGTGAGCAAAGTCATGGCACCCTACATTGGCACCGCAACCTCGCGCGTCGACGGCATTGCCAAGGTCACCGGCGGCGCAAAGTATGCCGCCGAAGTCAACGTCCAAGGTCTCGCCCATGCGAGCGTTGTCGGCGCCACCATTGCCAAGGGTCGCATCAGGCGCATTGATACCAGCGCCGCCACAGGCATCAGTGGTGTTCTCACGGTACTGACCCACGACAACCGTCCGCCAATGGCGGACGGCGATCAAGCCTACAAGGACGAGGTGGCACCGGACGGCACGCCATACCGGCCGTTGTACGACGGCAGGATCATGTTCAATGGCCAGCCGATTACGCTTGTGGTCGCCGAAACTGCCGAGGTCGCGCGCTATGCAGCCTCGTTGGTTCGAGTGGACTACGATGAGGACACACATGTGACGGACGTCTACCGCCAGCGCGACGCAGCGGTGCCGATAAGGGTTCCCTCGAACCCGCTGGAGGCCATGTTCGCGCCGCCCAAGCCGCGCGGCACGCCCGACCAAGCGTTAGCGGCGGCCGCGGTGCGCCACGAGGGCGAATATTTCGTCCCGATCGAGCATCACAATCCGATGGAACTCTATGCCTCGACGGTGATCTTCGAGGCCGACGGCAAGCTCACGGTCTACGACAAGACCCAAGGCGTGCAGAACGTGCAGCGCTATGTCTGCAGTGTGTTCGGCATGGCGCCGCAGGACGTGCGCGTCATGTCGCCGTATATGGGCGGCGGCTTCGGCTCCGGCCTGCGCCCGCAGTTTCAGGTGGTGCTGGCGGTGCTGGCGGCGCGGGCGTTGCGGCGCTCGGTGCGGCTGGTGCTAACACGTCCACAGATGTACGCGCTGGGCTACCGGCCGGCGATGATCCAGCGCATCGCGATCGGTGCCAACAGCGGCGGAACGCTCGACGCGATTACGCACGACGCCGTGACGGTGACGTCGCAATACGAGAATTTCTATCGGCAGGAGACGGGTTGGTCGGGACTGCTCTACAAATCCGCCAACGCGAGATACGTACACCGGCTGGCGCAGCTTGATCTGGCGACCGCCTGCGATATGCGCGCTCCCAGCGCGGCGTCGGCGGTATACGCGCTGGAATCGGCGATGGATGAACTGGCGGTCGCGCTCAAGCTCGACCCGCTCGAACTTCGTCTGCGGTGCTATTCGGATCGCGATCAGCACGAGGACAGGCCATACGGCAGCAAGGCGCTGCGCGAATGCTACCGCCAGGGCGCGGCGGCATTCGGCTGGGACAAGCGCAATCCCGCGCCTCGCTCGATGCGCGACGGCAGCGATCTCATCGGCTGGGGGATGGCGACTGGGGTCTGGGAAGCCCTGCAGATGCCGATCACGGTGCGCATCGCGCTCACCGCCAATGGCCATGCCGAAGTAGCGTGCGCGACCTCCGATATCGGCACCGGTACCTATACCATCATGGCGCAGGTCGCCGCCGACATGCTGGGGCTGCCGCTCGACAACATCAGCATCAAGCTTGGCGACTCGAGCCTGCCGCAATCGCCGGTCGAAGGCGGGTCATGGATTGCGACTTCGGTGGCGAACGGAATCGCGACCACAGCCGGCGCGATCCGCGACGAGGTGCTGCGCCTGGCCAAGCAAATCCCGAATTCGCCGCTCGCCAACGCTGCGCCCGACCAGGTGGTGCTGGCGGACGGCAAGCTGGTGAGCAGGCGCGATAGCTCGCGAGCGGTGCCGATTGCCGATGCGTTACGGCAAGGAGCGCTGGATCGCATCGAGCTGGAACAAACCACCAACCCGGCGTCAGACCACAGCCGCGCCAACAACACGCACTCGGCGATTTTTGCCGAGGTAAAGGTCGATGAAGAGCTGGGCGTTATCCGCGTCACGCGCGTCGTCAGCGCGGTGGCGGCCGGACGCATCCTCAATACCAAGACCGCAAGCAGCCA
>DATFXD010000091.1:0-5749 GCA_035258605.1 Hyphomicrobiaceae bacterium
GGCGAGCTGCGGGGCCGACGGCAGCCAGCCCATTCGTTCGGCCCGGACATTGAGGTCGATGAAGCTGCCGCGATAGGCGGCAGCATCGGCGAGCGGCGACAACAGCTCGGCGACCTTGAGCTGCTCGTAGCGCCATTGATCGCTGTGGGCGTAAAAAAATGAGGTCCCGTTCATGTGCCGCGGCGGCCGCGTCCAGTCGAGCGCGAAGGCCAGCATGCTCCAGCCGGTCTGCGGACGCAGTTTTTCTTGCCCCACATAGTGCGCCCAGCCCCCGCCGGAAACGCCGATCGTGCCGCACATCATCAGCAGATTGATGATGCTGCGATAGTTCATGTCCTGGTGATACCAGTGGTTCAAGCCGGCGCCGATGATCATCATCGAACGCCCGTTGGTCTGCTCAGCGTTGTGCGCGAAGCCGCGCGCCACAGCCAGGACCATTTTGGCCGGCACGCCCGTGATCGCCTCCTGCCAGGCGGGCGTATAGGGAACGTTGTCGTCGTAACTTGTGGCACACGCACCGCCCAGGCCGCGGTCCAGCCCATAGTTGGCGCAGACGAGGTCAAACACCGTCGCAACAAGCGTTTCGCCGCCGGCGAGCCTCACCCGCTTCGCCGGAACGTTTCGGCAGATCACATCGCTACCTTGATTGTTTTCCGGGAAGCGCTCGTGCGGGTGGCCGCCGAAATAGGGGAACGCGACCGAAACCACCGCATCGTGATCGTCAATCAGGCTGAGGCGAAGGCTGACATCCTCGCCGGTCTCACCGTCCTTTGCTTCGAGGTTCCACCGACCCTTCGGGGCGTCTTGACCGGGCCAGCGATAGCCCATTGACCCCTGCGGTACGGTCAGGCCGCCAGTCTTGTCGTCGATCGCGACCGTCTTCCAAGCGGCGCGATCGGAGCTCGGCGCGCCGGCAAGATCACTTTGCCGCAAGTTGCGGTCCGGCACGTGCCGGTCACCCGCGCGCCGCAGCAACACCAGCATCGGCATATCAGTGTAGCGGCGGCAGTAGTCCTGGAAATACGCAACTTGCCGATCGAGGAAGAACTCGCGCAACACGACGTGGCCCATGGCCATGGCGAGGGCGGCGTCGGTGCCTTGCTTCGGGTGAAGCCACAGGTCGGAGAATTTTGCGACTTCGGCGTAATCCGGCGTGATCGCGACCACCGTGGTGCCGTTGTAGCGCGCCTCGACGAAGAAGTGGGCGTCCGGCGTGCGCGTTTGCGGCACGTTCGAGCCCCAGGCGATGATGTATCCCGAGTTGTACCAGTCGGCCGATTCCGGCACGTCGGTCTGCTCGCCCCAGGTTTGCGGGCTGGAGGGCGGCAGGTCGCAGTACCAATCATAGAAGGAGAGCAGCGTGCCGCCGATCAGGCTCAGATAGCGCGCACCAGATGCGTAGGAGACCATCGACATGGCCGGGATCGGCGAAAAGCCGATGATGCGGTCCGGTCCCCATGTCTTGATGGTGTGAATGTTCGCGGCAGCGATGATTTCGCTCGCCTCGTCCCAGGTCGAGCGCACGAAGCCGCCGCGCCCGCGCATGGACTTGTAAGATTTCGCGACCGCGGCATCGCCGACGATCGACGCCCACGCCTCGACTGGCGCCAAGGTCTTACGTGCGTCGCGCCAGGCCTTGATCAGCCGGCCCCGCACCATCGGATGTTTGATGCGGCTTGCACTATAGAGATACCAGCTATAGGAAGCGCCGCGCGAACATCCGCGCGGCTCGTGGTTGGGCATGCCTGGCCGCGTTCGCGGATAATCCGTCTGCTGGGTCTCCCAGGTCACGACCCCGCTCTTGACGTAGATCTTCCAGCTGCACGAACCGGTGCAGTTCACGCCGTGGGTCGAGCGCACGATCTTGTCGTGCTGCCAGCGCTGGCGGTAACCCTCTTCCCACATACGATCTTCGTCGCGCAGTTCGCCGAGCCCGCCAGCAAAGGGCTCACGCCGGCGGGTGAAATAGCTGAGGCGCTCGAGGAAGTGGCTCAAATGGTTACCCCTATCGTCAATGGGCTGTGGGGATTGTGCCGGTTCACCGCCGACTTGGTTTTGATCATTGCCCTGCGGCAGGCCAGACCACGAACACCGTCGTTTGCGTGGCGGAAACCCATCACGTTGGTGCAGAGCCGGTCCTGCATCTGTGGACCCATCTTCAGTGGTCTTGGGTGCGGCGATCCATTGGCCCTGGATAATGCGGGATGCTGAAAAGGTTAGGCTGGCCTGAACCTAAATTTAGACGCCATCGCAACCTGCTTTCGGAGAGATGCAGCGACGGGCGGGGAAGGCTTGGATGATCTCGCCATCGCAGCGACGACCCTGGCGTGCATTCACACCGTCGGCGAGAGCACCTACGGCGGGGCCGGTGCAGTCCCTCTAACACCGGCCGGCAGCATCGCGGGCCAACTCCACCCCGCGCTTTGGTGTATGCGCACTAAAGGCGGGTCTCAGTCCGACAGGTCAACTCCTTCCTGCCAGGACGGCATCGCCCATCGCGTTGAACCTCCATGGCTGCTGTACGCGGAATCCATTCGCAAGCGTGCTACGGCTTTCCCTGGACCGTAGCGAACTACGCCTCGATGTCTCTATCGGGATAAGTGCTGAGATTGCCGCGAACTTCCTCGGGTGCACGCCAGGATCGAAGTTCGATCGGGGATGGCGGTAACAAGCCAACCTTGGCTTGCGGGCAATTGGTCGGTAGCTGCCGAGAGCCGGCCAACCTGCTGGGGCCGCATGAAGCGCGGTGGATAAAAGCGGTGTGGCGCTAACGTCTATCGCGCGCCAGCAAGCCGCCGCGGCGGTGGCGTGCTCCTTGACCTTAATGCTGCGGCTTAGGCGCCCATTTTTGAGGGCCGGGATAGGCTTGGCCGCCACGGCCGAGCGGCCCCGGCTTGCGAGGCCATGGCGCTGGAATGATCGCCGCCGCTGCCGAGCTTGATGGCAAAGGGTTGCAGGTAGGAGCCCGGTACGCCGGATCGCAGGGCCACGCCCCTTAAAGCCCCAATGACGTCCACAGCGGCACCGGCGGGAAAACTGTCATGCAGGCTGCGAGTCGCCACTTGAAAAATGTAATTGGTCGCTACGCAACCCCTGCTTTTCCTCCGGTATGTCCAAACCCGGAGGCCATCATCCTCCTTTCATCCAGGAGCACTCGGACGATGGGCCTCATGTCTCATGTGCTACATCTGCGCGATGTCGAGCGCGACAGGGTTATCCCAGCATTGGACAGCATTCTGGAGGACGCCGGCTTTGGGCGGGATCAGCTTGGTGCTGTTCCTGCTGGCGGCCCACACGCCATAGCGGGCTTCGACGCTACCACCGCACCAGGGCCTTGCTACGTCGCCGCCCCGCGCAACGGGCGCTGGCTTACGCTCATCGAAGCAACCTGGCCCGCCACAGGCGCTCTGCATTTATCGAAAGTATGCAACCGGATTAGCTCAGCGCTGTCCTGCTACGCCCTCGCCCTCATCGTCCTCCACGACGATGTTTTCTTCTATAATCTTGACTACAAGGGGAAGGCGCTCGATGGGTACAACAGCAATCCGCAGTATTTCGAAAATAAGCGCCTGTCGGATGGCGAGATCGAAGCACAACGCCACCAGCCCGAACCCTTTGCGGCCCTGCTTCCAGCCGGCTGCAGGCTCGACCAGCTTCGTCCCTGGTTGAGCCGCGGCTGGTGGGACGCGCACGACGCCGGGCGGCTCGATGAGGATGGCTTACCCCTAAGCGAGCATGACCTGAAACCCTTCGACGAAGAAGTGCGGATGAGGGCCTTCGGCAGCTTGCTGCAGCTGCACGGCGGCACCGACCCTTATCCCTACGCAGCCTGGGGAGACACCCAAGCGTCGATCGACTGGCAATCATTCTTGTTCATCCGCTATCTGCCGCGGCAAAGCCCGCAACGCGGACGACGCTGACGTCTCGTTTGCTCCCCGGGCCCCACCCTTGCGCGCCGCCGGGGTTTAGCCTTGAGATCGGTAAGATCTGCTGGGAAACGTTCGCGCAGTTCGCGGCGCACGACTGGGCTGCGGTGCTTGGGGGCTGATCGCAGGCGCGAACCGGGCCTAGACCTTGCCCTCCGTTCGCCGGCGAACCCCACACCGGATACTCAATCCATATAGTCGGGGCGGTCGTTGATCGAGCCACAGCCGCCCTGAAGCCGTACTTTTATGTCGAAAAGTTACATTCTTAAGTTGCGAATCAGTTTAGGGCTACATGCGGTGACTGATTCCGCTGACGATTCGCAAAGTGGGGTGTGGCCCCATTGTGGGCGCCCACTTTATGGAGTCGTCCCTTGAAGGAGGACGATAATGGCACGTTGGATCTCAGCGTTTGCATGCGCGATTACCATGTCTCTCACCTTGCCGCTCGGCAATGTGGCTGAAGCTGACGGCGTTGCTGTCCGCTCTGTTGCTCGCCACGTGAGGTGCACTGCCCCTGCGATGTTTCTCACGCGAACTCCGACAGTATGGGTGTGCAAAGCGGGGCAGAAATGCTGTTACGATCGGCTTCTTCGCAAGGGTAACTGTCTCGACGCGGCCGATCGTTGTCTCTGATCTTGCTTCGTTGAGAAGTGCCGCGACAGGCCAGTAGGCCACCTTTCCATAAAGTCTGGACACTCATCGGCCGACCCGCCCGCGGGTCGGTCTTTGCTTTTCCCGCTATCGGCCATCGAAAGCTTAAGCGTTTGCTGCCAGGTGGCATACCACGCTTGCTGGCGTGAAATCAGCGAGGCGTGATAGGTCTCGGCACCGGGCCGCAGCTCTCGCGATCTTGTTCATGCATTCCGCCCTGAGTGTGGCTGTCGGCGTGCAACAGCCCGCAACGCGACAATCGCAAGCCGACAGCCACTGACCTATCGCCAGCGGCCGAGGTTGCCGGGATGTTTTCCAGTCCTCGGGTGGCGCCGAGCCGCGGCCGCTCATCGTGCAAGGGCGAGCGGCTCGCGCCTCGATCGCCATTTATGCCGACAAACAGTCGACAACTCGAACACCGCGATGGAAGATCTTCTGGCAGGTTTCAAGGGCGATCTTGGAGGGCCACTACCGGCTAGCAGCGGATTGGCGCCCGACCAGGGTCCACGATGGTAACGCGGTGTTGGATGCTAGGCGCACCAGGTGTCCGGAGGTTAGTTCGGCGCGGGGGCTCATTTTAAGAGTGTGATGGGCAGGCGCGATCAAACAACCGTCGGGGCACGAGACCGATGAAGTCCGAGCAGGAGCGACATACTCCTATCCGCCGTAGACTTCTGCTGGGCCTGGCCGCCCTGGCAGTCAGCGGAACCTTCGCTGGCATCCTCGCCTACCATTACGAATTTCAACTGGCGCCGCTCTGGTACGGCGTGATTGGCGTCGATGTCTCCAACCACCAAGGCGACATTGATTGGCCAGCGCTTGCCGGCAGCAATGTCGCCTTTGCCTACATCAAGGCCACCGAGGGCGCCGATTTCCGGGACAAGCGCTTCCAGCTCAATTGGGAGGGGGCCAAACGGGCAGGGCTGGCCCGAGGCGCCTACCACTTCTTCACGCAATGCCGACCAGGCGTCGAGCAAGCCAAGAACTTTATTGGGACAGTGCCGCGTGAGCACGGCGCGCTGCCGCCCGTTATCGACGCCGAGCATATGGGCCCTTGCCGCACCGGCCAGCAAGTCAGCAGCGTTATTCGCGAGATCACGGCCCTTCTCGACGCCCTTGAAGCCCACTATGGTCTGCGCCCGGTCATCTACACGGGTTCCGATTTCGATGCC
>DATFXD010000092.1:0-10596 GCA_035258605.1 Hyphomicrobiaceae bacterium
TATAGCCTCGACCATACCGTCAAGAGCTATCTGGTCGATCAGGACGGCCACGTGGCGGGCAGCATCGACCCGGAGACCCCCGAGCCCGACCAGCGGCGGCTCTTGGCCTGGCTCGCCGCCCGCTGACAGCGGTTGCATCACCGACCCGACGCGCGCGCCCCCGAGCCTTCGCCTGCGGGGGACAGAACCCTGCGCTTTACGGACCAAGGTCTGGGGGTCGGCCTGTGCCTCGGCCCAGCGCTTAACCGATCCGACCTTGTGCCAATCGCTTACCCATGGCGGGGATAAACCGGGGTCAATCCGTGCTTCGGCCTCCTGGGGCGGCGGAGGGCTTGCGCCTTTGGCGCATGCGCATGGTGCTAAGGATCGGAAGAAGTCTTCACTTTGGTCTGATTGCAGGCGCCCGCGGCGGGCGTATCCAGTTGGAACTGATTATCAAGTGCAACTTATGCTCCGACCCAGTGCACGAGGATTGATGTTGCCGCTTCTCGAGCAGCTTTGGGAATCGTGGAAGCGTCTCGAGCGTGCCTCCAAGCTCATGGGCGCGATCAGCATTGTTGTGGTGATTGGCGTCATTTACGCCTGCTCGGTCGTGGCCGACCACATCGAAGAGGCGATGACGCAGAAGGCCGCGGCCAACACCGCCATGTATATGGATAGCTTGGTCGAACCGTTGGTCCAGGACTTGGCGCAAGGCGCCGTACTGTCAGCTGCAAGCCAGCAGGCGCTGGAGCGGGCGCTGCCAGCGGGCGCGACCAACAAGCCCATTGTTCAACTGAGCATCTGGGCAGGCGATCGCATGGTCTATCACAGTGAGGGCAACGCGCCGGGCCTGAGGCTGCCGTCGGCGAGTTGCCGCGAACGTGCCCTGCGCGGCCAGGTGGTGGCCCGGCTCGCGCTCGACCGAGACGGTGACGGTCAAGGCGCAGGGCACACCCCAATCCTCGAAATCCTGGCGCCGGTGCGTCAGACCGGCACCAACCGCATCATTGCGCTGGCGGCGACTTCGGAACTTGCCGTCGAATTGACACGCATGACGCGCGCCGCCCAATACGCCAGCTATGTCGTGATCGCCAGCGGCGCGCTCAGCCTTTTGTTGGTGCTGTTCGGCGTCATGCGTGGACTGCAACGTCGCATCCGCGAACTCGCGCGGCAGCACGCGGCCGATGAGCACTTTCGCAAGCGCGCCTTCCACGCCAATGCCCAGGTGTTCGAGCTCAACCAGCGTCATCTGCGCCGCCTCGATAGCAAATTGCATGCCGGGCCGCTGCAGCTTGCCGCCCTAGCCTTGCTGAAGGTCGATTCGCTGTCGGAGCTTCCGGGCGGCACGGGCCATCTGGCCTCCGAACGGCTCAACGACATTTCCGCCATTCGTAAAGCGATTGAAGAGTGCCGCAATCAGATCCGCGACCTGTCGGCAAGCCTCAGCGAGGCGCAAGAGCCGGCGCAACGTCGCGCCGACGAGGGCGACGATCGGCGGAGCTCGACAGTGGGGACGATGCTCGGCTACCGATGAGGTCGAGGCCAAGCCGCGGCCCAAGCCAACCGGCGCTCGGCGCCGCGCCCGAACCAGGCCGGGCGATGGGTCGGCAGCGACCGACCTTCTCGGATCCCCCCGGGGAAATAGGGAACGAGGCCCTAGCCCCCGCAGCGGCCTCGGCGATCACACCGCACCGCCGACCTTTTCAGCCGGCATTCCACCGCGCCGGGGTCTCTGCCGAGCGCACGGTCCCGGCCGTGGCCTCGGGGGTGGCACCACCCCGCGGTTAAGGCTTTTGGCGCATTGATCGCGGGCTTCAGAGCCCCTAGCATACCGCACACACGACAACAGCCGCGCCGGTTTCCTCCGTCAAAACATGGCCGAGCGCAGGCAGGGAGGTGACGCATGCTCCCCAAGCAGGGCTTGGTTGCGGCACTCATGGTTGCATGGCTAGCGCCATCGGCTGCCTCCGCGGCAGGCGAAAAGCAGGGCGGAACCATGCACATGTATATTTGGGACAATCCGCCAAGCGCGTCGATTCACGAGGAGGCAACGGTCTCCACCGTGATGCCGTTCATGGCGCTCTTCAACAACCTGGTACTCTACGACCAGCAGCAGCCGCTCAACGCCGTCGACACCATTCGGCCGGAGCTTGCCACCAGCTGGTCATGGGATGAGACCAAAACCAGGCTGACCTTCCAGTTGCGCACCGACGTCACATGGCACGACGGCAAGCCATTTACCGCCGATGACGTGGTCTGCACCTTCGACAAGCTGCAAGAAAAAAGCGCCGATTCCTTCCGCAAGAACCCGCGCAAAATCTGGTGGCATAATCTCGAGGCGACGCACCGCAACGGCGAGCACGAGGTCACGTTTCAGCTGAAGCGGCCGCAGGCGTCGTTTCTGTCCCTGTTTGCGACCGGCTACAATCCCATCTACCCCTGCCATGTCTCCACCGCCGAGATGCGTACCAAGCCGATCGGAACCGGCCCGTTCAAGTTCGTCGAGTTCAAGAGCAACGAATCCGTCAAGCTTGTGCGCAACCCAAACTACTGGCGCAAAGGTCATCCCTATCTCGACGCCATCGAATGGCGCGTCATTTCCAACCGGTCGACCAGGGTCCTGGCCTTCGTCACCAGCGAGTTCGACATGACGTTTTCGCTCGACCTGAGCCCGGCCCTGGTGCGGGACATCCAGGCCCAGGCGCCAAAGGCCATTTGCGAACTGCAAGCCAACAACGGCACGACCAATCTGATTGTCAATCGCGAGACCGCGCCGTTCAATGACCCCAAGCTGCGCCGCGCCTTGGCGCTGGCGCTCGATCGTCAGGCCTTTATCGATATCCTGAGCGAAGGCAAATCCAAGATCGGGGCCGTCATGCTGCCGGCGCCCGAGGGCAGTTGGGGACTGCCGCCCGACGAGGTGGCGAAGCTGCCGGGCTATGGCCGCGACATCGAACAGAACCGGGCCGAGGCCCGCAAGCTGATGGAGGCGGCGGGCTATAGCGCGAGTAACCCCCTCAAAATCAAGGTCGCGACCCGCAACGTCCCCCTCTACCGCGATCCAGCCGTTATTCTCATCGACCAGCTGAAGAAGATTTATGTCGAGGGCGAGCTCGATGCGATCGACACCAGCGTCTGGTTCCCCAAGGTTGCGCGCGGCGAATACTCGGTGGGCTTGAATTTGACAGCCGCGGGCGTTGATGATCCGGACGTCAATTTTTACGAGAACTACAGCTGTGGATCGGAGCGCAATTATACCAAGTACTGCAACCCCGAGGTCGACAAGCTGATCGGGGAGCAATCGCGCGAAACCGATCCGGCGAAGCGCAAAAGCCTGGTTTGGGCCGTCGAACGCAAGCTTGCCGAGGACGTCGCGCGCCCGATCATCATGCAGAACGTGACCGGACTGTGCTGGCATCCCTACGTGAAGAACTTCGTGCTGCACCACAACAACATCTACAACAACTGGCGCTTCGACGACGTCTGGCTCGATCGATAGCGGGTGGCGTGGGTCGGGTTGCAGCAACGATGCGGGCTCGCCGCCATGCGCGCAGCCGCGCAAGCCTTTGGGGAACACGTCGGGCGATGCGCCGCCGGCGTCGCCGGGCGCACCGCCGATCTCAGCTGATGCGCTCGATCTGGATCGGCAGTCCGTCGCGTGGCTTCGGAATCGGCCACATCTGCCAGCGCGGGACGTAGTTCTGGGGCAGGCTTAGCTTGCTCGTCGTCAACAGGTGATAGGCAAAGCTCTTGGCCTGCATATAGGCAAAATGCAGGCCGAGGCACATATGGGCGCCGCCGCCAAACGGAACCCAGGCGTATTTGTGACGGGTGCGCACAGCCGCGTCGGTGAAACGCATGGGATCAAAGCGGAGGGGCTCGGGCCAGATCTCCGGCATGCGGTGCGTGAACATGGGGTTGACGGCGACGCCGGTGCCGGCCGGGATGTCACGACCCTGGAAGGTGAAATCCCGCACCGCGCGCCGCGGTATGCCGGGCACCGGCGGGTTGAGGCGCATGGCCTCCTTGAATGCCATTTCGAGGAGAACGAGCTCTCCCAGCCGGTCGTAGGGTAGCGGGGCACCGGGGGGCAGGCGCAGCCCGTGCATCTCGGCGCGCAGCTTGTCCTGCCACTCCGGATGCTTGGCGAGCAGGTAGACGAGCGAGGTCACCGATGAGGTGAGGGTGTCGTGCGCCGCCATCATCAGGAAGCTCATGTGGTCGGCGATTTCCTGATCCGTCAGCAGCGAGCCGTCTTCTTTGCGGGCGCGACAAAGTTCCGAGAAGAGATCCGTTCCCTGCCCGGCGCGCCGTGCCGGGATCTCCCGGCTGAAGAAGGCAACGATCGCCGTCCGCCCCTTGACCCCTCGCCACATCTGCGTGCCGGGAACCGGGGCGCGCACCACGCCGGTGATGGCCGCCACCATATCGACAAAGGCGCGATTGACCGCCAGCGCCTCGCCCCCGAGTTCGATGCCAAGAAAGGAGGTCGCCGCCAAATCGAGCGTCAGCTGCTTGATCGCAGGATAGAACTTGAAATCGCTGTGGCCGCCTTGTCCGGGGCCGGCCAGATGCCATTCGGCAATGCGCCGCGAGATGGCGGCGTTGAGCGCGCCAAGATAGGCCTTCATCGGTGCCGGCTTGAAGGCCACCCCCAGCGTCTTGCGATGCAGACGATGCTCGTCAAAATCCATCAGCATCAACCCGCGCGGGAACAGGCGATCGAGCAGGAAGCCCCAACCGCCGGCGGAGGAGAAATTCTTGTCGCGATCGAACAGGATCAGCTCGTTGGCTTCCGGTCCAAGCAAGACGACACTGAGCTTGCCAAACAGGTTGTCGCGATAGATCGGGCCATATTTGCGGTGCATCCCCTCGACATGGCCGAGCGGATCACGCAGCGCGGCAAAGGTGTTGCCGACCACCGGCCAGCCGGCTTCACCGGGAAGATGGGTGAGCCCTTGCGGCTCGGCCTTGGCGAGGACACCCGATCGAGAGCTGATCATCATCGTCTGCCTCCGTGCGCGAGGTGTGACCTGGCTGGCACCACCGGCCGCAGAAACATTGCGCCGCGGCAGCGGCTGACGATCTCCGATCATGCCACCCTTTCGCCCCGCGCACGAAAGAAGTGATCACGATCGGGCATGCTAGTTGGTGGCCGCACTCTTCTTCGCCTGATCCCACCACGGGCAGACGCCGGACGAAAGCGCGAAGTTGCCCTCGAGCACCTGCACCGGGTGACGGATCCCGTCGGCGGCAACGCGCAGCTGGAGCTCGCGTGCGTGCTGGCGGCGATCGGCGTCGAGCCACTGGCGCTCGTGGCCCCACAGGCTGCCGCCATGGGGCATCTCTGAGGCCTGCCAACTCGCCGGATCGATGCAGCGGCCACCCCACCCGTACTCGACCATGAAACCCGAGGGCGTATAGGAATAAAACGATGTCATGAAATCGTTGGTGTGGCGGCCAATAGTGGTGCCGATCGGCACTTCCAGGTTTTGCGCGATGTCGAAGCCCTGGCCGACATCGTCGAGACTGTAGAGCTCGACCATGAAGTGATGGATGTCGTTGCGTCCCAACTCGATCAGGGCGAGGCTGTGGTGACGCGGATTGACGTGGAAGAAATAGGCCTTGAACGGCTTTGCTAACCAGTCGCTGAGCCGGAACCCCAACAGGTCGCGATAGAACGGGAACAGCGCCGTGGCGTTCTCAACCGCGAGCACCGCATGGCCGACGCCGAGCGGCCCGGTGCGAAAGCCGGAGATCGCGCGGCCAGGCTTGAACGGCTCGGCGGCGCATTCGGCACCGTGAAACGCTTCCAGCCGCGTGCCGATCGGGTCGTGGAACACGACCAGATCCTTGACCCGGCGCTCGTCGGCCAACGCCCGATCGCCGCGCTTCACCTCGATTTCGGCTGCCTGCAGCCGGGCGGCCAGCGCCTCCAAGGATGCGGCGTCCGCCACCTCCCAGCCAAACAGCGCCGCACCTTCGCCAATGTCGGGGGTCACAAGCAGGCGTTGCTTGCGATCGTCCATCCTGAGCCGCAGGCTGCGGCCGCTGCGCTCATCGACCTGCATCCCCAGGAAGCGGGAGGCGTAGGTTGCCCAGTCCTCAAGCCGATCTGACCTGACGCCGACGTAGCCCAGCGCTTCGATCTGCATGGTGCTTCCTCCCATTGCCCGCCGGACGCCGCCGACGGCGGTGCGTGGGCCGCTGATGGCTCAGCCGCCGCAGGATACTCGTCGGCTCGAGTTCACTTTGCGGGTCGTCGGCTGGCATCATGCCCCAGCCTTGCGAGCGGGGGAAGGTGTCGATTGTGAGGTGAGGATACCTCGAGCGGCTGGGCTTGGATTTGCCGGGGAAAATTTTGCCACGGTCCAGGGCGTCACCTTCAGCCCCCGGCAGGCGTCAGGCACACCCAGCCTGATCTCCGGGGACGTCGGTGCTCACGCTTTCCCGATTTGGTTCGGCAGGCCATGACAAATGGAGATGCCTGCCCAATGGCGCGAGGCGAGGCGGCGAACACGCCGCCCCGCTAAGATGCGGGAAAGACAAAGAGAAGGCGGACCGCGTTCGTGGGCTGATGGAGAAGCCACGCGAACGCGGTCCGCAGCAGCAGCACAAGCGCTCACCACTGGGAGATGGGGTGGCGAACCTCGCGTCTGCGTTTACCAGGTTTTTCCTTGCGTTAAGAATGGAGCGTACCCCGCATCCATTCCGTGCCTCACGGCTGGCAAATGGCGAGGAATGCCCGGTGCTGCGATCCCCAGCCCAGGGGAGACCCTCGATCCCGTTGCCGGAAGCGCCTAACCCCGAGGCCGGCGCTTGTCGGTGCACCAACCCGGCAAATAATTTTGCTGCATTCAGTATTACTCCGCATAGCCCCGGACTGCGGCCCTTGCCAAAACAACAGCAAGCGCCCCTCGCGGTCTCTTCCCTCGACCCGATGGCGCAGGGCCACACCGTCCTACCCCCGTATGGCAGTGGCCTAGGGCGAGAGCGAGCTGTGTTCCCCCGATACTACCGCTCTCGCCCGTTCTCCTTTTACCAGTGCACGGAAAGCTGCGATTGCCAATCAACTGCAAGAACGCGCGGTGCGGTTGCGCGCCCTGCGGGCACAGCCGTTCGTGGGTGGTCAGAACGCACTGCTCATTGTACGAATTAATGGCGGCAGTCGCCTCGAAAGACCGCAGCTCTTACCCGAAGCGGTTTCCAGGCCTGATCGCTGGGCGCCTTAGTTGGGGGGATACACGCAAAACTAATGGCGTTGATAGCCGGGTGTCTGTCCGAAGGGAGACGGCCACCCGGCTTTTCTTTTGGCTGCGATCACAGCAACTTTGTTGTGCGGCCCAACGCCTTGGCCGGCTCATGATCGCGCGTCATCGGCACGCCGCCAGGCCATCGCGCGATGACCAACCATTAACCATATCGTGGCTCGGCTCGAGACCGCAGCCATCCCGGACGTTGGCGGCTGGTGCCGTTGCGTTGGCTTTCTATGGCGGTCCGTGAGCGACATGATGGTCACTCCAACCGCACCCTGGCGAGGCCGCGCAAGGGGGCCAAACCCGCCCGGATAGCCATCAGCCAGCGCCACAATTGCCGCACCGTACTCAGTTACGTGCCACAATCGCCGCCGACTAAACCGTTGTTAAGTCTTGATCGTCTTCGCACGGCATAATTCGCCCGCCGGCGCGAAGGCCGGAGCACGTTGCAAGGTCTGCCCTGGCGGACGGGTGCGGGGCGCCAAGCCCCACCTGTGCTCGCCCAGCTCCAGCCCCTTGATATGCCCTGAGAACTTGAGGTTTGCCCTTGTTCGGGCCGTAGCGCCCAGGGTCGGATTGCCGGCTCCGGCGCAGACGCAGGTTTGCGTCTGCGGCCAGTGAGATGCTGAGCTTGGAAAAGGGGTCATCGACTGGGTCTTTGGCGTGTTGCGCAACGCCGTCAGAGCAGGATTTTGGCGGTCGCCATGGCCGGGGTGCGCCGGCCCAAGGCATGCGGGGTCGCTCCTGGTTTTGAAGAGGGGACCCGCTGCTGGCGCCACTCACCAATTGAGGAAGATGCCTTCATTTGATGCGCGCCGCTCGGGGTACGTGGCTCTCGAACTTCGCACCCCTCGCAGGCAAATAGGCATCACCGCGCCATTGGGTCGCAGAGGTCCCAACGTTGCGGGCTGGAACTTTCGCACTATTTCTATGTCCGATCTCATCCCCAACAGACAACGGCTTTGCGACCGGGCCTGGCGCGTAGCTCGCGTCCAGCGGAAGCGACAATGAGCAAAAAGCGGAAAACGATCTCAAACCTTGAAGCGCGCGACTGTCGATGGCCGATCGGAGACCCGCGGCAAGAGGGTTTCCATTTCTGCGGCGAGCCGCAAGTTCCCGGCCAGTCCTACTGCGGCGAGCATTTGCGGTTGGCGTTCCAACCGCCGCGGCCGCGCCATTCTCAGGCGACGCCACCGCTGCGCGTACCGCAGGCGGCATAACGTCCTCTCTGGCAGACAAGGTCGACGGTGCTGCGGTCAACCGACCGCAGCCAGATTGGCTCGTTTGTGGCGAAGCGTTTCGACCAAAGGTCGCGGCGTCGATCGGGTGACTGAAGATAGATAAACAAGCCCCTGGAACCGCAACCAATTCGTCGGCTGCGCGTTCACAGAACATGGTGCTTGATGTGCTCAATTCCAGCCGTCCGCGACGGCTCAAGCGGGAGAAGCTCGCCGACGCCGAAGCTAATGTTGTTGACGTTGGTCCCGGCACAAAATGGCAGTTGCCGTTCAAAAAGAAGGACATCGATACGCTCGTCAGCAGCGAATCAGACATCGCGGCTGCCGTGAAGGCAGGCGGTTGGAAAGCCGGCGCCCTCATCCTCTATCGGGATTACCTTCGCGAGGAAGCGATCGACTTGACCGAGCTTAGAGGCAAAGACCTGTCGTGCACCTGTAGGCTGTCCACGCCATGCCACGCTGACGTCCTCATCGAGATGGCAAACGACGACTAGCGCGCGATCCACCCATGGCTGGAAATCCGTGGGGGGCGCGCCCATCGGCCGATGCCGAGAGAGTATCGCTGCGGCTGCGCTGCCAAAAAATGCGGCAAGGCTATCGACAGCACGCAAATATAAATACGATGGGCGCTTTCGGCTCGCGCTCCAGATCGACCGCTTGTCTCGCACGCCGCCACCGGTGCTGAAGTCAACCGACACGCGAGGGCAGGTCCACTTAAGCGGACCCCCGCTGGTGTTCGCTCAGGAACAAGACGTTGCGGTTGCGGATTGGAGATCCCCAAGTGGTATTGGAGCCCAGACTGCGCATAACCGGGATGGCATCGACCACCGCCCCATCGATGGTGACGATCCGGGAGTTGTAGCCGTAGGTGGCGCAAATGCGCTCCGTAAGGGCGATTGGATCGCTGTGCGTCCCCGTCAGCAGCTCGACGATGAGCGCTGGCCGATGGCGCCGAATCGTTTCTTGACCACCTTCAAGCACCTCCATCTCGCTGCCCTCGACGTCAACCTTGATGACGCGGACCTCCTCGAAAGCGTAGCTATCGAGCGTCCGCACCGCCACATTGAAGCGCAAGGCTTTCGGCGATGCGGTCGGGAGTTTCAGGCTCCCACCCAGGTGCAATACGGTTCCGTCCTCCGAAACGGGGACGATAAATTCCGCGGTTCCCGGCTTGTTCGAGAGCGCGATCTCGTGCACGCGCGCACGCGATCCCAACATCCGCCGGGCAAAACGCGCATAGTCCGGATTCGGCTCGAAAGCCTCGACCCGATCGGCGATGCCCGCAAAGGCGAAGGCAAAAACACCGTCATTGGCCCCGACATCTACCGCCGTTCCACCGCGCGACACGATTTGGTCGAGCGCACGGAGCTCATGCTCGCCCCAAGTGGCCTCATCGTCGAAGCGCCGCCGATAGTAGAATGAGGAGGGCAGAAAGTTCTCCATCAGGCGCTGTTTGAGCGACATGGCCATTGCATCACCCCGTGAGCCAAAAGCAAAATGACGCCAACAACAGCATGCCCCGTCCCAGCCGGCGCCGAAAATCCCGCAGGCTCGCGAGGCTCGCCATCAGGTTGTCGCGGCATGTTTGCCAATGACTGTAGTTCTAGACGACAGCGTGACGGCCGCGTGACTTGCTGCAACAAGACGTGAACGGCGGCACCGCCGGTGTCATCACCAGCTGCTCGGCGCTATGGTTCAATGACCGGATCGTCGGCTTTGGAGCCATCGAAGCCGTGCATGTAGAGCGCCCACTGCAGCCCGACAAGCGCACCCTTGATGCGCGGCAGCAGCCATAGGCAACTGACCAGGGTCAGCGGCATCCAAATCGCAAGCTGCACCCATTCTGCCGGGGCGAAAGCCTTGTGCAGGGCGAGGACCCCGCCGACGATCAAATGTCCGACGATGACGATGGTGAAATAGGCGGGCGCATCGTCGGCGCGGTGGTGATACAAAGCCTCGCCGCAAACTGGGCAGCTATCACTAACCTTTAGGTACTTCCAAAACAGCGCTCCCTTGCCGCAGTTCGGGCACCGCTGTGCAAACCCGCGACGGAGGGCCAGCAGCCAGTCGCGCCGTGGTCGGTCAGCAATTTCGATAGCCATGGCGCCTATTTCGTCATG
>DATFXD010000093.1:0-2412 GCA_035258605.1 Hyphomicrobiaceae bacterium
CCAGACTTTGAGGGCTTCCATGCGTACCTATGCCGCCAAACCCGGCGAGCTGGAAAAGAAGTGGGTGCTGATCGATGCCAGTGGGCTGGTGGTCGGTCGGCTCGCCACGATTATCGCCATCCGCCTGCGCGGCAAACACAAGCCGGCCTACACGCCGCACGTCGACGGTGGCGATAACGTGATCGTGATCAATGCCGAAAAGGTGGTCTTCACCGGCCGGAAAACCGATGCCAAGCTCTATCAGTGGCACACGGGCTATCCCGGCGGGATCAAGACCCGTACCCCGCGCATGATCTTCGACAGCAAGTTTCCCGAGCGGATCGTCGAAAAAGCGGTCGAGCGCATGTTGAAGCGCGGGCCACTGCAACGCAAGCTGATGCGCAATCTCAAGGTCTACAAGGGCGCGGCGCATCCCCACGACGCCCAAAAGCCGGAGCCGCTCGACGTCAGGGCGCTCAATTCCAAGAATGCTGCGAGGGCATGACAACGATGGCCGAAACCAGAACCCTGGAAGATCTGTCGGTGCTCAAGGGCGACGCTCCGGCGGCGCAACCCAGCTATACGCAAAAGCTTGATGCCCGCGGTCGGGCCTATGCCACCGGCAAGCGCAAGGATGCGGTGGCGCGCGTGTGGTTGAAGCCAGGTGCCGGCCGCATCACCGTCAACAGCAAGGACTTTGCCCTCTACTTCGCGCGGCCGGTGCTGCAAATGCTGTTGAAGCAGCCGCTGCAAGCGGCCAACCGGCTGAGCCAGTTCGACATTACCGCCACCGTGTCGGGCGGTGGGCTGTCCGGTCAGGCCGGCGCGGTGCGCCACGGCATTTCCAAGGCGCTCACCTACTACGAGCCCGAACTGCGCGCAGTTCTGAAGAAGGGCGGCTTTCTCACCCGCGACAGCCGCGTCGTCGAGCGCAAGAAGTATGGCCGCGTCAAGGCGCGGCGCAGCTTCCAGTTCTCAAAGCGCTAAGCGGTTTTCGACAGTTGTCGCCGGCAGCCTGTAGAAGGTTAGCCGGCGCCGATCAATTGCAGCAGGTCAGGCGGTTTTCGCGCAGCATCTGGTCCCACCAGATGGTCGAGCCGAACGGCAGCTTGCTGGCGTCGCGCTCATACCACTGATCCTGGCCGCGATTGGGCGCTGTGCGCGCCACGTGCGCGGTCGCATGCGCGGCGTACCGCTTGTGCTTTTTGGTCGGGCTTTTGGCGACGGCGGCCAACGCCACCGCGGCGATCAGTGCGGCCGATAGCAGCCCAACCGCGACGAGCCTCATGGCGCCTCTCCTTATGGTGGCGATTTATAGGGGCGAATAGATGTGCTGGCGATGGCGTGGACGCGTTGATTCCCTGCGCGCACCATACCCGCGCCGCCCGCCTGGTGCCTAGGGGGCGGTGGCCGTAGGCTGGGCCGGCATGGTCTCCTCACGCGGCGCGGCGATTCCGGGCTGCCGCCGGTGTCGCCGCAGCCGAGCGCTCGGCGACGGCGATGTAATCGCGGGCATCGTGCCCGTCACGATCGTCCCGCGCCCCCGGCACCGTCACGGCCGCGCTCATGAGCGCCGCCATCAGGCGCTGCGTGCCCTCCGCGTAGTCGCCGCCGGCCTGTTGCCAGAAGCGCACGTTTTCGGCCACCAGATCCGGCCCGCCCCGGCACTGGCTGAGCCGTGTCGGCAGCTCGAGCCAGGCCCGCGCACGACGCAGCGCGAAGGCCGTGAGCTCAAGGTTATAACGGCTGATCGCCACCAGGGGCGGTTCATAGCCCTTGGCCACGGTATCCCAGGCATTGGCGTAAGCTTGATAGAGGTTGCCGAACGGCCCGCACTTCGGATCGAGCATCCCACACTCCTGATCACCAACGAGAAAACGGCGCCCCCCGTAGCCGAGCGCTCAGCTTATCGTCGGGGTCGGCTGCCAGCAACGCCGGGCGGCGAACCTCACCGGCTTGCCCACAACATGTGCACATCTTCAATCCGGAAGGTGTTCAATCGGAAGGTGCCGCGCCGGCCGCGGCTCAGGGTTCGGGAGACGCGCGGCCGGCCGCGCACGCGACCTGCCCGTGCTGGCAGCGGCGCTGCGGTGCGGGCGGAGCGGCACAGGTGTGGCAGCGGCCGCCGACCGAGTGCAAAGCCGTCGTAGGCGATCCCCCGAGGGTCGCGGTGGCTTGCCGACGGGCCGCCGCAGCGACCGCGATGCGCCCGGCTCGCCGCTTGCCCATCGCGTCACGCCGGTGCGCCGTGCCGGCGTTCCCCCGTGGGCTTGCGAGGATTCTCGGATCGCACACGGGACCCCTAGTCCACGGCGGCGGCAACTGTGCTATGCTGCCACTCAATCACAATAACTGTCCGTCAAAGCTGGATTGATCACCCATGAAGAGCATCCTTTTGCCTGTCGATCAGAGCGAGCAGATGCCGTCGGCGCT
>DATFXD010000094.1:0-3413 GCA_035258605.1 Hyphomicrobiaceae bacterium
GTCACCGAGCTGCCGTCGCTCAATGTCACGGCGATCGTGTCGGCGCTCCCCTTGCTCGCCGCATCGGTGCCGGCATCGACAAGACTGATGGCGATGGCCCGCTTGTCCGCCACCGCGGTCGCCGCCGTGATTGCGTCGTAGGCGCCGTAGGCAGCCACGAAATTGTAGATTGAGGCGTCGTGCTTCAGGTAGTGGCGGAAGTCGTCCCAGCTCAGGTAGGGACGCAGATTGGCGTCGTGGGTCTGGTCGTAGATTTCGTTGCGGAAGGCGTTGAGCGTCGGAATGCCGGTGTCGCGGCCGCGCGCGATATTGATCGCGGCGAGGTCGAGCGGCAGGCCGAGCAGGTTATTGCGGAGTGCACCGGTGACGAACTCGTCGATCTCGTTGCCGACCTGATTGGTCGCACCCTGGGCAATGCCGCTGGCGCCGTACTTCAGGAAGTCGAGCGGATTGGTGAATGCCTGGATCAGCCCTTCCTGAGTGAAGACGGGATTACCCTGCGCATCGACCATCGGCGAGCCGTCGGCGTTTACGGCCTGAACCTGGATCGACTCATCCAGCATCGAATGGCCGAAGCGATAGACGGCGTTGGCGAACTCTGAGGTGATCGCCGGGTCGAGGTGGATATTGGTCTCCCCCGCCACGTGAATGGTCGGCACCACCTTGCGTGCAAACTCCTCGAACACGAGGTGCTGGTACTGCGTCTCGGTGCCGTATTTGGCGGCCTGGAACAGGCGCTCGCCATTGAAATCGGCGTCGGTCAGCAGGTGCACCGTCCGGCCCGCCGCAACGTCGGCAGCCGTCAGTGCTAGGTTGGCTTCAGACTTGACCCAGCCGAGCGCGAACGAGCTATCACCGGCATCGAGGGCCTTCTGCACTTGATCGCGGATCTCTTCGACCAGCCGGTTGTGCTCGTTCTCGAAGATCTGGTGGACGGTGGTCAGACCAATGTTTTCATTTACGCGCCCGTCGCCGGCGACGAAGTGCTGGTCGAGCAGCTCATTGTCGTAGAAACCAACCGTGCTCGAACCATCGCCATTGGCGAGGCCGAGGCCGGCATCCGAATCAGGCAGCAGCGGATTGCCAAAATCATCAAACGGCGCAGCGGTCGCCGCCATGTCGTTGATGAAGGCATGACCGATGCGCAGCGTCGCCTCGGCCGTTACGCCGCCTAACGCAAGGTCGATGTCGCCTGGAAGCGGCGGCGCCGTGAGCGAAATGCCGGCCGCCGTGCCCTCGACCAGATGCTGGGTGTGGTGCGTGATACCACCGGCGTCGACTTGGGTGATATCGACGATGATCTGCGCCAGCCCGTGCGGACCGAGGATCAGATTGCCGAATGCGTCGGTTGCCAGCAGCGGCACGTTGCCGACGTCGTGATCGTCGAGGATAATGCCGAGCTTCAGGGCATTGGCCTTGACGTCTCCCCAGGTCGCAAGCGTGTGCTCTTGGTTGCCGTCGGCGTCCAACTTGGGCGTGCCATCGGCATTGAACAGCAAATGGTTGAGCAGCTCGCCGGTAGACGCCACCGGTCCGGTATTCACGCCATTGACGACGCCGCCCGTGTACTCGCGCAGAAACACCTGATGCGATGGATGCGACGTATAGGTCTGGTTCTGGTCGACGAAGGGTGTGACGAGATTGGTCGGCGTGGTGGCGCCGGGCGCATCCTCCGCCCGCGCCACGATCATGAAGTTCGGTGCGCCGGGAGCAGGATTGTAGAGCGGATCGTCGGGATTGAGCGTGATGAAGACGAGCTCTTGCTGCGGCCCCGCGGCTGACTTCGTGATCAGGTCAAGGCCGTGATCGAAGAACTGGCCGAACAGGGTGAACCAGGTGCTGTATGGTGCCGAGATGCCGCCATCGGGCGTCACGTTGGGAATGGACAGGGTGCCGGCGTCCGGATTGATGGTGAACGTGCCCGTCACGGGATCGAGATTGGCCACCAGCGACACGCCGTTGATATCGACGGCGAGCGGATCGGCGCTGAACAGCAGCGTGGTCGGATCCTGCACGACCAGCGAGCTAATGCCGTTCGACGCCATGAAGGCCTGCACCGCCGCCGGATTGCTTGCGGTTTGATCGGCAATCAGGTTCGAGATCGTGCGCGGCTCACCATCGAAGACGAACTGGGTGCCGGGAAGATACTGCGCCGTGAAGATTTGATCGTCCGGTGCGAACAGCGGCATCGATTGATCGGCGGCGCCAAACGTGCTGGCGTCGCCACCGAGGCCGGTCGAGGTATTGTTGTTGGTGCCCTCAAGTTGCCGCAGTCCAAATGCCAGATGCGGGCTCACTGGCGGCTGGCCGGCCTCGGCCATCTCGATCTGCTTCAGGATGAAGTCGAGGTCCACGCGATCAAAGCTAACGGGCATGGCGGCGCTTCCTGTCTCTCGAGCTCACGTTCGAGAGCCAGTTCTACGGAGACTGCGAAATCGGGTTAGGTCAAAAGGGTTGGACATACCTCAGGTCCGAAGTCTCCGGCACCCTTAGGCTAAAGTCCTGATCACCTTCGGACCGGTTCGGGACCGGGGGTGAATAGGCGTTAAGCGCCAAAGCGCGGCGAAATCGGCGCGTGTTTTGCGGCGCAATTCCACCGAAAACCCGCGTCGCCGTCTTCCCGACGAGCCCCACAGAATTGGCCCGATCCCGCGCCCAACCATGGGGCGGATGTCGTACCGTCGGCAGCAATTTCTGAGGACCGCACTCAATCAAGGGGCCGCAGGCACCAATACCGCACTGCCGGCAAGGTGGCGCAGCGTGTCTGTGACCTGGCGCCTGGCGAGGTCGAGCACTGCCTCGGCAGCGCTCGGCGCCGGTTCTGGCAGAGCTATCCGCCCCGCAGCGATTTCGGCGGCGAGCCACGCGGCAAGCTCGGTGCTGGTGCGTGTGCCATCCGACCTTGACGCGATGGCGGCGCCAATTTTTGGGAGCGCAACCGTTACATGGTTGAGACTGGTGACGCCTGGAAGACCCATCGCCGCCTCCCGACGAGCAAAGCTCCAAACCTTTGGCTTTGGATCGGTCTCCCGTCCGACCTCAATTGGAAGCGTCGACAAAACCGCCCTGCCCCTCAACACCAGCTCCAGTAAGCATTGGGCGATCCGGGTGCGCGCCGACCCGCTGTCGCCAAGCAGCGCCGCAACCGGGATCGTCGCCGGATAGGCCCGGCTCAAGCGCGCAAGGGCGTCAGCCACGACCGGCACCCGGGTCGAAACGGGCTGGCCATATCGATCGAGAAACGCCCGTCGGCTCTCGGTCGTGCCCTTGGGATCCGGGCTGAGGCGGGCGCTGATATGGAGGCCAGCGAGGTGCGCAGCCGAGGGCAAGCTTGCAGCTGCATTCGCCGATCGCTTTCGCAACAGCGTGCGGCGGAATGGCCGCCCACTAAGAAAGTCAAGCTCCTGAGCGGC
>DATFXD010000095.1:0-6278 GCA_035258605.1 Hyphomicrobiaceae bacterium
AGGGCCGGCTATCGGCTGATCGTCAACGATCTGGAGCCGGGCAAGGTCGAGGCCCTGCTCGCGCGCGCCAGTGTGACGTGACCATCACCATGGTCGAGACCACGGCCCAGACCGAGGAGGTGCTGCTCGGCCGCGATGGGATCCTCGCCGGCGCCAGTCCCGGCCACGTCGTCGCCATGATGAGCACCATCGATCCCAACGCCGCCACGCGCTGCCATCAGCGGTTGGCGGCGGCCGGCATCGCCATGTTGGATGCGCCGGTCAGCGGCGGCAGCGCTCGGGCGCAGTCGGGCGAACTCGCCGTCATCGCCGGCGGCGATGCGGCGGCATTTGCGCGTTGCCGCGCCGTGTTTGCGGCCATGTCGACCAATCAGTTCCACGTCGGCGGCAGCGGCCAGGGGCTCGCCCTGAAGCTCGTCAATAATATGCTGATCCAGGTCAATACCGTTGCCATTGCCGAGGCTTTTGTGATGGGTGCCAAGGCCGGGCTCAAGCCTGAGACCATGTATGAGGTGATCCGGGTCTCGACCGGGGCCAGCTTCGCCCTCGACTATCGCCTGCCGCGCATGCTCGCCGGCGATTTCAAGCCGGGCGGCACGGTCGACATTTCCTATAAGGACCAAGAGCTCGAAACCGCGTTTGCGAAGTCGCTGGGGATGCCGCTGTTTCTCGCCAACGTCAGCCAGCAGGTCTACCAAATGGCGCGCGCGGCGGGCCTCGCTGGGGCCGAGATAGCACGCCGGCGTTAGCTCAAACTATCCGGATAGTCCTGCCAGATGCTGGCCTCGAGCCCAAGCTGGCTGGCGGCCGGATAGGCGCTTTGCCAATGGCGCGCGCACTCCGCGCCGGTGGCGTTCCACAGCTGCGGCCGGCGGCCGAGCTCGGCAAGCAACGCCTCCAGACCGGCCAGGCGATGGCCCCAGCCGCTGTGCTGCGGATGCAAGGTCATGGTGAAAAAGCGACCGCGCCGGTACTGCGCGTCGAATTCGGCGCGCCAGTTGCGCAACAGCATGTCGGCGTTCTCAAGTCCCGTGCCTTGCGCCGGGAACATGCAAAAGAACTGATCGTCGAAGTGATAGTAATAGGGCAAGGTGAGGATCGCGCGCCGTTGACCGACGTCGGTCACCCAGTAGTGCGGAAGATCGTCGGCAAGCCCGTTGCCCATGTAGACGTAGCGGGCCTCAAGCAGCAGCTCAATGGTGTTGGCGCTGATGCTGCCGCCGGCGAAGCGGTCGGTCTGCCGCGGCAGGGAGAACCACCCCGCGGGACGCTCGCCGGCAATCGCCGTCAAGAGCTCGCTCGCCAGCTCGATGCGCGCTGCCTCCTCCGTTCGGCTCAAGCCGCTCACGTCCTCGCCCTTGAGGCCGTGGGCCGCGAGTTCGTGCCCACGCCCGACGATCTCCCTGATGCGCTCGGGATAGCATTCGGCGATCAGCGCCGGCACCGCGAAGGTCGCCTTGAGCCCCGACCCGGCGAGCGCGCGCAAGAGCCCGTCGAGCCCGTCATTGGCCGCAAACACCGCGGCCGGGCTGGTGAGGTCGCCTGGCGTGATGCCGTCGGGCCCGCTCGCCAGATTGAGATCGACGACGATATGCACGGCGCAGCGTTTGCCGTCGGGCCAGCGCACGTCGGCATCGGCCAGGCTGATCTCATCGCTAATCGTATAGCCTTGCTTCCACGGCATGGGGCCTCACTCGGCGGTTGCCGCCGCCGCTGACGCCGTCAGCAGGCCGGGCGCGTTTTGGGCGAGGCAGTGGCGGGCCACCTCCTCGCAGGTGGCAAACCAAACCCCAGGCGCTCCCCGCATGCGCTCAATCAGCCGGTCGAGCATGGCTATTCTGAGGGCCCGACCGGACACGAACGGGTGCAGGCAGATGTTGAGGTAGCCGCCCTCGCGGTACTGATGCTCGAATGCCGCCCACCACAGGTCGAACACGCGGTCGGGGTCGAACAGACGCTGCCCGGCATTGGCGCTGGCATACCAGGCAAAGCTGAAGAACATGGCGTCGTCGATGGCAAAATGGAACGGCAGCTCCAGGATTGCCGGGTCCCCATCGTCATCGCACACGAGGTAGGGCAGATGGCTGCGGGCCCCGTGCGAGTTGTAGAGAAAGCCCACCTCGCGTAACAGCGCTGAGGGGTAGCGGCTGCGCGAGCCGATCGGGGCGCGGCCGCTGATCAGTTGCAGTGCCGCCTTGGTCCTTGATAGATGCGCGCGCGCCACGGCGGGCTCTTTCGGCACCCGGTGCTCCCACATGTGGTCGGCGAGTTCGTGACCCTCCCTCACCGCCGCCGCCAGCGCCCGGGGATAGAGTTCGCAAATACGGCCCGGCGTGAAGATCGTGGCCTTGACCCCATGCGTCCGGAACAGCTCGATCAGCCGCCAAATCCCGACCCGTCCGCCAAATTCGCCCTTGGCCAATTCCATCGGCGGTTCGTTGTTCAGACGCCGCAACAGCATGGCATCGAAGTCGACGGTCAGATTGACGGCAATGCGGGCTGCATTTGGCCACGCCGGTCGTTGCAGCAGGCGAAAGCGGCGGCCATTGTGCGCCGCCACGGCCGTGAGCGCGTCAAGCTCTTCCTTGAGGCTTTGGGGCATGTGGCTGGCCTCGTTTTTATCGCCAGGTCTGCCTTGCCGGCGGGACCGGCTGCTAACAAGGTTTATACGCGAAAGCCCTACCAAGGTGGGAGCCCAATGCCGCCCTTTGGCCCGCTTTGGCCCTGGGCGCCGGCGGCCGAATGCACTAAGCTAGGGCGTAATCCGGAACCGGCCCGCGCCAGGCTCCGGCAACAAACAAAAGGTCCGTCGCGCATGGAGTGCCGCGCCTGCCGACCGTGACGGCGGACGCCAACGAACGTTTATACACTCGCTCCGTGCGCCAAGTGTAAGGGAAACGCCATGGCTACCATCGCAGCCGGGGCCATCCCGGCCGTGCCCAGCATCGCTCCTAAGCGCGCGCACGTCTGGCGCCGCGCGGTCGCGGTCCTGTTCGCCGTCCTCGCCTTCGTTGTCGCCGGCAGCTTCACCACCCGCGCGGCAAGCCCGCAAAGTCAGCTCACCTGGGGCGTACACGTCTCGCTGGCCCCGACCTGGTTCGATCCCGCGGAAATGTCGGGGATCATCACCCCCTATATGATCCTCTATGCTTTGCACGACGCCCTGGTGAAGCCGATGCCGGGTGAGCCGTTTGCGCCCAGTCTGGCCAAATCGTGGTCGCAATCCGACGACGGGCTCAGTTACGAATTCGTGCTGCGGGAGGGGGCGACGTTTCACGATGGCACGGCGGTGACGGCGGAGGATGTGAAATTCTCCTTCGAGCGCTACCGCGGCGCCTCCAATGCCATCCTGAAAGAGCGGGTTGCCGCCGTCGAAACCCCCGAGCCCCGGCGCGTGGTCTTCAAACTCAAGCAGCCCTGGCCGGATTTTATGACGTTCTATACCGGGGCCACGGCGGCGGCCTGGATCGTACCCAAAGCGTACGTGGAGACCGTCGGCGAGGAGGGGTTCAAGAAGGCGCCGATTGGCGCTGGCCCTTACAAGTTCGTTGCCTTCACGCCCGGCCTCAGCCTCACCATGCAGGCGTTTCACGGCTACTGGCGCAAACAACCCAATGTCGAGCAGCTGGTGTTCCGCGTGATCCCCGACGAGGCGACGCGGCTTGCCGCGCTTAAGCGCGGCGAGGTCGACATCGCCTACTCGATCCGCGGCGAGCTTGCCGAAGAGATCACGCGCAGCAAGGATCTCGTCTTGAAGCCGACCGTGATCCAAGCGCCGTTTTGGCTGTATTTCGTCGACCAATGGGATCCGAAGTCGCCTTGGCACGATCAACGCGTGCGCCTCGCCGCCAGCCTTGCCATCGATTACGACGGCATCAATCAGGCGCTGACGCTCGGCCATTCCAAGATCACCGGCAGCATTATCCCCTTGACCTTCGAGCACTACTGGCAACCGCCGCCCCCCCGCTACGACCCGGTCAAAGCCAAACAACTGTTGGCGGAGGCCGGTTATGGCAACGGCTTTGATGCCGGCGAATACACCTGCGATACCTCCTATGCCAACCTCGCCGAGGCGGTGCTCAACAACCTGCAGGCGATCGGCATCCGCGCCAAGCTCCGGCCGCTGGAACGGGCGGCGTTCTACAAGGGCTACGGCGAGAAGAGCTACAAGAACCTGATCCAAGGGGCGAGCGGTGCCTTCGGCAACGCGGCAACGCGGCTTGAGGCCTTCGTCGTCAAAGGTGGGACCTACGCCTACGGCAGCTATCCCGACATCGATAGCCTGTTTGAGGCGCAGGCGAGCGAGCGCGACGGCACCAAACGCGCCGTGCTGTTAGAGAAAATGCAACACCTGGTGGTCGATCGTGCCATCTACGCCCCGCTCTGGCAGCTGGCCTTCCTCAACGGCGCCGGACCGCGGGTGGGCGAAACCGGGCTCGGTCTGATCGCGGGCCACGCCTACTCGGCGCCCTATGAGGATGTGACCTTGGCAAAGCCATAGCCAAGCGGAGGGTGGCATGCGGCAGGGACCAGCAACGCCTGCGACGCGGGCAAAGCGCCACCATCGGAGGCGTCTTGCGGCGCCGGCGTGCGGGTTGGGCGACCCGGTGGAGGCGGCATGACCAACTACATCTTGCGCCGGCTTGGGTATTCGCTGATCTCGCTGTTGCTGCTGTCGCTCACGATCTTCCTGTTTGTGCGCGTCACCGGCGATCCCAGCACGCTGTTGGTGGAGCCGGGCGCCAGCGCCGCCGACATCGAGGCGATCCGCCAGCGCTTCGGCCTCGACCAGCCGATTTGGGTGCAATACGCGAGCTTCCTGACAAGCCTGGTTACCGGCGACTTCGGCAACTCATTCTATTATCGCACGCCGGTGCTCGAGCTCTACCTGGAGCGGCTGCCGAACTCGCTGCTGCTGGCGGCGGCGGCGATGGCTTTTTCGCTGCTGATCGGCATTCCGAGCGGCATCCTGGCGGCGGTGCGGCTGGGCGGCTTCTGGGATCGCGCCGGCAAGGTGTTTGCGCTGTTGGGCCTGTCGCTGCCCTCGTTCTGGGTCGGTCTGGTGCTGATCTTGGTATTTTCGGTGTCGCTTGGTTGGCTGCCCTCGTCGGGCTCGGGCACGGTGTGGCACCTGTTGATGCCGGCGTTTGCACTCGGCTGGTATTTTGCCGCCGCGCACATGCGGCTGACCCGTTCCTCCATGCTCGAGGTGCTGGGCTCGGAATACATCAAGCTGGCGCGCCTCAAAGGCCTGCCCGAATCCCTGGTGATCGCCAAGCATGCCTTCAAGAACGCGCTGATCCCGGTCCTCACGCTTGCCGGCATCAACCTCGTGATCATGATCAACGTCGCCGTGGTGGTGGAGACGGTGTTCGCCTGGCCCGGCATCGGCCGCCTGCTTTATGAGGGCATCACCTTCCGCGACTTCCCGGTGGTGCAGGCGGTGGTGCTCCTGGGCGGGGCGATGATCGTGGTGGTCAACCTGCTGATCGACATCCTTTATGCCGTGATCGATCCGCGCATCCGACTGGAGAAATAATGTCATGGCGATCGGCACCGAAGCCATCCCACTTGCGCCACGCGTTTCTCTGCGTCTCGGCGCGTTTCCCGTGCTGCCAACCTTGATCCTCTGTTCGATCGCGCTGATCGCCGTGTTCGCGGAACTGCTGGCGCCGCACAATCCGGAGCTCGGCGCGCTCGGCATGCGCTTCCGGCCGCCGGCGTGGTCCGCCGGCGGCAGCGCCGACCATCTGCTCGGCACCGATCATTTGGGCCGTGACGTGCTCTCCCGGCTAATCTTCGGTGCCAGGGTGTCGATGGTGGTTGGCTTCACGGCGGTGATCGTGGCGGGCGCCGTCGGTACCCTGCTCGGCATCGTCTCGGGTTACCTCGGCGGCTGGGTCGACCAGGTCATCATGCGCCTCACCGATACCTGGCTGGCGTTGCCGGCGCTGACCTTCGCCATCTTCCTGACGGCAATCGTCGGGCCCAGCGAGATGAACATCATCATCATTCTGGGGCTGGTCTACTGGACGCGCTATGCGCGCGTGATCCGCGGCGAGGTGCTGTCGCTCAAGGAACGGGAATTCGTGCGCCTGGCGGTGGTGGCTGGCTGCTCGAAATGGACCATCATGCGTCGGCACATCCTGCCCAACGTCGTCAATTCGGCGATCGTGCTCGGCACCTTGATGCTGGGCGTGGTGATCGTCACCGAGGCGGCACTGTCGTTTCTTGGGGTCGGCGTGCCGCCGCCGAAGCCGGCGTGGGGGCTGATGCTG
>DATFXD010000096.1:0-5224 GCA_035258605.1 Hyphomicrobiaceae bacterium
TTCCGCCGGCTTGCCCTCCATCCAGAACGCCCATTCGTAGGGCTCCATGTTGGCCTTGGCGGTCTCGAGCACGGCCGAGTAGTAGCCCTGGCGATTGAGATAGGCACCGGCCCAGCCGTCGAGGAACCAGTTGACGAACTCATAGGCGAGGTCGGCTTTCGGCGTGCCTTTGACGCCTTTCGACAGCGCAAACCCCGCCGCCCAGGCACGATAGCCCTCGGCCAGTGGCTGGTAGACGCAGGCGATGCCCTTCGACTTTACCGCGGTCACCGCCGGCGACCACATCGACTGGATCACGGTCTCGCCCGACGCCATCAGGTTGACGCTTTCGTTGAAGTCCTTCCAAAAGGCGCGGAACTGCCCGGACTTCTTGGCCTCGGTCAGCACCTTCATGGTGCGGTCGATCTCGGCCTTGGTCATATTGCACTTGTCGGGATATTTGTACTCGCCCATCGATTCCACCACCATGGCCGCATCCATGATGCCGATCGAGGGAATATTGAGGATGGCGGCCTTGCCCTTGAACTCGGGGTTGAGCAGCTCCTTCCAATGGCCAATCGGCCGTTTGATGAGATCGGGCCTGATGCCCAAGGTGTCGGCGTTGTAGGTGGTGGGGATCAAGGTCGCCCACTGGGTTGGCGAATTGGCGAACTTGGTGGCGTTCTCGGCTTCGAGGAACATCACCTTCTTGGGCGCGGTGCCCTGGTCGCCGATCTTGGTGCCGCTCGGCAGCTCGCCCTTGGTGAACACCGGCGTGATCTTGTTGAAATTCTTGATCTTGTTACCGTCCATCGCCAATAGATTGCCGGACGGCACCAGCTTGCGCAGGGAAAAATACTCCGTGTCGACCACGTCGTAGGAGTTGGGCTGCGTGATCACCCGTCGCGTCACGTCATCGGTGGTGACGGGGATATACTCAAGCGTGATGCCGGTATCTTCCTTGACCTTTCGGGCGATATCGGGCGACTGGTTGACCGCGGTGCCGAGGTAGCGCAACACCTTGGGTGTCTGCGCCATGACCGAAGGGAACGCGGTGATGGCACTCGGTCCCAGCAACGCCACGCCGGCGACGCCCTTGATGAGCTCGCGGCGCGATTGGGCCTTTTGCTTGCGATTGTTGTTCACCTTTGCTTCCTCCTCATTACCTCATTGCGGATTGGGTGCTGGCGACAGCCGATGCGCATCGTCGTCGCGCCAACTGACGGCGACCAGGTCGCCGGGGCCGATCGGATCGGCGAAATAGGCATGTTCGGGCATGGTGGCGATGAGGTCGGGGGCGACCTCGCTGGTCAGCCCAAGTTCGACGTGCGTGCCCTGGTACTCGAAATTGCGCACGGTAGCGATGAGACTGCCGTTGGGCGCGCGCTGGCCATTGAGGCGGCCGACGCTTAAGCGATCGGTGCGCAGCGCCAGCAGCCCGGCCGAGGTCGGAATGATATTGTGGCCGCCGATGAAGCGGGCGACGAACTCGGTGGCCGGCTTGGTAAAGACCTCGTGCGGGCTGCCTTGCTGCTCGATGCGGCCCCGATTCATGACCACGATCAGGTCGGCCAGCGCCATCGCCTCGTCCTGGCTATGCGTGACGTGCACGAAGGCAATGCCGAGCTGCTTTTGCAGCCGCTTCAGTTCGGCGCGCACCTTAATGCGCAGGAACGGGTCGAGGGCGGACAGCGGCTCATCCAGCAGCAGGATCTGCGGCTCGGTGATCAATGCCCGCGCCAGCGCCACCCGCTGCTGCTGCCCGCCGGAGAGCTGCGAGGGTAGCCGCGCCCAATACTCCTGCATGGCCACCAGCCGCAGCATGTCGGTGGCCTTGGCATGGCGCGCCGCCTTGGCCATGCCCGCCATCTTCAGGCTGAAGGCCACGTTGTCGAGCGCGGACAAGTGCGGGAACAGCGCGTAGCTCTGAAACATCATGGCGGTGCCGCGCTTGGCCGGCGGCATGTCGGAGATGTTGGTGGTGCCGAGGATGACGTCGCCGGCGGACGGCGCCTCGTGGCCGGCAATCATGCGCAAGGTCGAGGTCTTGCCGCAGCCCGACGGCCCCAACAGGCAACAGTAGGTGCCGGGCTCGATCTTCAAGCCGATGCGGTCGACGGCAAGCGTGCCACCAAACCTTTTGCTGAGGGCTACCAGTTCAAGTGCGGCCCCGCGCATGCTGCTCCTCACCTGGCGTTTGCGGCCATAAAACTAGCATACGGGGTTGAGCCGCCGAAGCCTCGAGAATGGGCAATGGGGCCCGCCGGTGCCGCTTTGCTGGGCTGCGCCGACCCGCTCGACCTTCACTGGGGATAGAGGCAAAATGGTCGATTAGGAGGAGACAGATGCTTGAACTTACCGCGATCGATGCAGGCTTCCTGCGCCTGGCCTATGAGGAGGCCAAGGCCGGGTTCGACGAGGGTGGCTGTCCGATCGGCAGCGTGTTGGCCGAGGGCGAGCGCCTGATCGCGCGCGGCCGCAACCAGCGCGTCCAGCAGGGTGACCCGATCGCGCACGGCGAAATGGACTGCCTGCGCAAGGCCGGACGGCAGAAGTCCTACCGGCGCATGACGCTCTACACCTCGCTGTCGCCATGCATGATGTGCACCGGCACCATCATCCAGTTCGGCATCCCCCGCGTCGTCATCGGCGAGGCCCAGAATTTTCCCGGCAATCCCGAGTTCCTGCGCCAGCGCGGCGTCGAGGTGGTGATAGCAGATGACCCCGACTGCATCGCCTTGATGGCTCGTTTCATTCGCGAGCGGCCGCAGCTTTGGAACGAGGATATCATGGAGGACTAGCACGTGCCCGCCCCGATCGTGATCAGCCATCCGCTGGTCGCGCACAAGCTATCCTTGCTGCGCGACAAGCACACGCCATCGGCCCAGTTTCGCGCCTTGCTGCGCGAGATTTCGCTGTTGCTCGGCTACGAGGTGTTACGTGACCTGCCGATCGAGCAGCGGCCGATCGAGACGCCGGTGGCGACGATCGATGCCCCCTTCCTCAAGGGCAAGAAGCTGGTGTTCGTGCCGATCCTGCGGGCCGGCACCGGCCTGTTGGATGGCCTGCTCGATCTGGTGCCGTCGGCACGGGTCGGCCACGTCGGCCTCTACCGGGATCCGGCGACGCTTGCCGCCGTCGAATACTACTGCAAGCTGCCGGAAGACGTCGGCGAGCGGCTCACCATCGTCGTCGACCCGATGCTGGCCACCGGCAATTCCGCGGTCGCCGCCGTCAGCCGCTTGAAGGCAATGGGCGCACGCAGCCTGCGCCTGCTCTGCTTGCTGGCGGCGCCGGAAGGCATCGCGGCACTGTCGCGGGCGCATCCCGATGTCGCCATCTATACCGCTGCCATCGACCTGCGCCTCAACGATCACGGCTACATTGTGCCGGGTCTTGGCGATGCCGGCGATCGCATGTTTGGCACCAAATGAAGGCGCACGCCCGCTTGCGACGGTGATCATGACCCGGCACCCCTACCCCCGCGATCTCGTTGGCTATGGCCGCACCCCGCCGCAGGCGCGCTGGCCGGGCGGCGCACACATCGCCGTGCAGTTCGTCATCAACTACGAGGAAGGCGGGGAGAACTGCATCCTCGACGGCGACGCCGCCTCGGAAGCCTTCCTGTCGGAGATCGTCGGCGCCGCGCCATGGCCCGGACAGCGCCACATGAACATGGAATCGCTCTACGAGTTCGGAGCGCGCGCGGGGTTTTGGCGGCTGTGGCGGCTGTTTAGCGGGCGGCGACTGCCGGTCACCGTATTCGGCGTTGCCACCGCCATGGCGCGCAACCGGGATGCGGTGGCGGCCATGCAGGAGGCGGGTTGGGAGATCGCCACGCACGGATTGCGATGGATTGACTACAAGGATTTTTCCGCCGACGCGGAACGCACCCATATTCTGGAAGCCATCCGCTTGCATCGGGAGATTACCGGCGAGCGGCCGCTCGGTTTCTATCAAGGGCGCACCAGCGTCAATACGCTCGACCTCGTCATGGCCGAGGGAGGCTTTGTCTATTCCGCCGATTCATACGCCGACGAGCTGCCCTACTGGGTCAAAGGTCCGAGCGGACCGCACCTGATCGTGCCCTACACGCTCGATGCCAACGACATGCGCTTTGCCACCGCGCAAGGCTTCAATTCCGGCGAGCAGTTCTTTGCCTATGTCCGCGACGCCTTCGACGTGCTCTACGCCGAGGGGGTCGCCGGCCAGCCCAAGATGCTGTCGGTCGGGTTGCATTGCCGGCTCATTGGCCGGCCGGGCCGCACGGCGGCGCTGGCCCGCTTTCTCGACCACATCGGCGCGCACGAGCGGGTGTGGGTGGCCCGTCGGCTCGACATCGCGCGCCATTGGATCAAGGTCAATCCGGCGGCGGCTTGAGGGTGCCGGCGCCGCCACCTCCGACTTGGCCGCCCAGCAGCAATGGCCTAGGGCTGCCCGCCGCCCTCCAGCAGCGCCGCGAGCGCCGGCGAGAGCCCCTGCGTCCTGACCGGCGGGGCGGGGGCAAAGGACCCGACCCTTGCCTTGGCCGCGCCCGAGGCCGCCGCGGCCTCGGCAAAGCCAACCGCCGCCACCACGTTGTCGATCACGGGAATCGGCACCTCATCGGCGATGCGCTCGGCCAATCCGGCAAGGCCGAGGCCGCCCAGGATCACGACCTCGGCGCCATCGGCCTCGGCCGCCAGTTGGCAGGCGGTGGCGATCGCATCGAGCGCCGCCTCGGGGTTGGCGGCAATGTCTGCGCCTGACGGCGCCACGGTGCGGACCGAGGCCAGCCGCGCCCCGAGGCCGAGCGCCGCCACGAACTCCTCGAGCATCGGACCCCAGCGCGGCCCGCCGGTGAGGATTGAAAATGTGCGCCCGCGGCTCGCCGCCACGTGACAGGAGGCCTCCGCCATGCCCACCACCGGCACCGGCGCCAGCTCGCGCAACGCCAACAGGCCCGGGTCGCCAAAACAGGCAATGAGCACGGCATCGACGTTCTGGCCACAGTCGGCAAAGGCTGCGAGCGCGGCATGCGCCGCAATCGCCGCGCTGGCGCGCGTGGTAATATAGCGGGCACCGAATTGGCCCGTGGCCGGCACGATCTCGGTGTCGGGTCTTGCCACCCGGCGGGCGACGGCGGCGCCGAGCTCGGTCAATTCACCACTGGTGTTGGGATTGAGAAAGAGCAGCCGCATGATCGTGGCTCGGATCGAGGGTGATGGGCGAGCCTAGCACGGCTAGTAGCACCGAGGATGGCGGC
>DATFXD010000097.1:0-27805 GCA_035258605.1 Hyphomicrobiaceae bacterium
GGGGCGGCGGGGCTATGGCTTCACGGGTAACGTGAGCTGCGAAGACATTTTGCGGCGCTACAAGCAATGTAGGGCCCGTTGACGCATTTAACGGCGGCGCTCCGAACGGGGCGCCGCTGCAGCCCGACGCGAACGTGGAGAGCGCTAAAGCACGCCGAATGCGGCAACCGGCCTCCGACGCAGAAGATGGCCGTTACTTGAGCACCGCGTCGGCTAGTTCGGCTCCTCGATCAACTCATCAGCAGCAACGAGCAATGCCGGCGGCATCGTTAGCCCGAGTGCGGTCGCGGTCTTCATATTGATGACCAGTTCGAATTTGGCCGGCTGTTCTATCGGCAAATCACCGGCATTGGCGCCCAGAAATATCTTGTGGACCTGCGAGGCGGCGCGGCGCCAAAGGTCAGCATAGTCCGGCCCATAGGCCATCAGACCACCTGCCTCGACCATATCGCGAAAACCAAACATCGTCGGCAAACGGTTCTTCAAGGCCAATGCCGCAATTTCATGTCGATGTGCCGTGAACTCTTCATCGGCGACCATCAGCATGGCCCCGCAGTCTCGAGCCCGGCCGAATACCTGGTCGAGATCATTGATATCACGCACATCTATCGGCACCAGTTGTAAGCCGAGGATTTTTGCCGCAGCTTCTGCCTCATTCAAGTAGACCCGTGTCATCGGATTGGCCGACCGGGAAACCACGGCAGTCCTTGCCAATGCGGGTAGCAGCTCCTTCAGCAGCTGCAATCGTCGTCCGGTCAGATCCGCCTGCAGATGGGTCAAGCCGGTGGTGTTGCCGCCGGGATGCGTCAGGCTGTTCACCATTCCCCCTGCAACCGGGTCAAAGGCACCGACGAACACGACCGGGGTCGTGGGCGATGCCTGCTGCGCGGGGCGCACGGCTGCCGATCCGGAGGTCACGAGGACATCGACCTTGTTGGCGATCAGCTTGGCGGCAGCGTCGGCGAGTTGGGCGGCATGGTCCACCACGCCGTATTCGATAACGACGTTCTGACCTTCGATATAACCGAGTTCGCGCAGCCCACGTCGGAAGGCGTCGATGAAAGACCTTGGTGGCTGACCGGTGCGCAGGAAGCCAATACGGCGGACGTTGCTCGCCAGCTGCGCGCGAAGGTCGGTTGTCCAGGCCAAGATGCTAGGCAGAAAAACACCTAGGAAATCCCGCCGTCGCATCGCCCGATCCTGTCGCATCAATGCCATCAGGATAGCAGCTCCAGCGGTCCCGTTGGGAAAATACCAGCCCGGGCCTGCCGGGTCACCGCCGCGCGCTCTCGCGCAACCATCCTTACTCGTATTTGCGGCGGCGATCTTGCGCGAAAGGCCACCGCCGGCCCAAGCGGCATCGGCCCCCCCTGTTGGCCCGGCAAAAGGGGAAAGTCGCCATTGCTGTGATGTCGCCTATTTACTATGCGCTCCAGCGCGCGGATGATGGCTTGACCGGGCCGGCCGAGCTTGCCAACGGATGATTGATGCCGATGCTCTTTCTCAGCGAGTATCCCGATGGGGGATGGTGTCGAGTACCGACCGCGTTCTGGACCGGCATCATGCAGCGCTCGCCCGCGCCGACGAGGTGATCGCATGCCGGCGCTCGTCACGCGCATGCAATCGGCGGCCTTGATTGCCTCCGCCATGGTGCGCTCGAGCGGTCGCAGACTTCGAGACTTTGCGGCGCAGCTTGGTTCGCGCAAGCGCCCAATCGCCTCCGCCCTCACGTGGCCAAGGCCGCTGAGCAACATGCGCTCAGCTGGATCGGAGCTAACCGGTGGGCTGTTCCGGAAGTACGCCGTTTTCTTGGTCGCGCTGGTGGGCGGCTCCTTGCTCATCAATGCGCTGATCGAGCTCTACTATTCCTACGGCGAAAGCCGGCAGGCGCTCAGCGCGGTGCAGCGCGAGAAGGCGGTCGGGGCCGCCACCGTCATCGAGCAGTTTGTGAAGGAGATCGAGGGGCAGGTCGGCTGGGCAACGGGATTTTTGCCGGCCGGCAGTGGCCTTGAACAACGACGGCTCGATTTTCTCCGGCTCCTGCGTCAGGCCCCGGCGATTACCGAGGTCAGCTATCTCGACGCCGAAGGGCGAGAGCAGCTCAAGATATCGCGCCTTGCCATGGACACCGTGGGCAGCGGCGCGGATCTGAGCAAAGAGCCGACGTTCATCGATGCCAAAGGCAAAAAACGCTATCTCAGTCCCGTGTACTTCCGCAGGGAATCGGAGCCCTATCTGACCATGGCGATAGCGGGGCCGGGTCGCGCCGCTGGCGTCACGGTCGCAGAAATCAACCTAAAATTCATTGTTGACCTGGTCTCCCAAATTCAGGTCGGCAAGGCCGGCATGGCCTACGTCGTGGACGAGCGCGGCTTGCTCATTGCTCACCCGGACATCGGCTTGGTGCTGCGTAAAACCGATCTGAGCCACACACCGCACGTGGCTTTGGCACTCAACAAGCTGCGCGATGCGACGGTCACCGTGCCAGCGATCTCCCGCGATCACGCCGGACGCGAAGTGCTTACGGCATTTGCCCCGATCGGCTCGCTGGGCTGGCTGGTGTTCGTCGACTTACCCCTGCGCGAGGCGCTGCAGCCAGTATACGACTCACTGCGTCGAACCATCATCGTGCTCGGGCTTGGATTGGCATTCGCGGTGTTGGCCGGCATCTGGCTGGCGCGGCGAATGGTGGTGCCAATTCGCGCCCTGGCAAGAGGCGCTGCGCGCATCGGCAGTGGCGACCTCGACCATCGCATCGAGATGCGTTCTGGCGACGAGGTGCAGGTGCTGGCCGACAGTTTCAACGACATGGGGACGCGGCTTAAGGACTCCTATGCCACCCTCGAACAAAAGGTCGACGATCGGACGCGTGAGCTATCGCAAGCCCTCGATCAGGTGCGGGCGCTGGTCGGCGTTGGCCAGACCATCAATTCGACCTTGGAGCTGCAAGCCGTACTGGTGGCAATTCTGGCGCAAGCCTGCCGCCTTGCCGATGCCGAAGGTGGGGCAATTTATACCTTCGACGAGGCGAGCAATGAATTCACGCTCGCGGCTACCCACGGCATGAGCGCGGAACTGATTGAGACTATTCGCCAAGCGCATCCGAGCTTGGGTGACAATGGGCCCGTATCCGACAGCGCGCTTAAGCGGTCCGCCATCCAATTAAGTGACGTCGCCGCCGGGCCGGCTTGGGTGTTGCGTGATGCGCTGCTGCAGGCCGACGTGCGAGCGCTGCTGGCGGTGCCTTTGCTACGCGAGGAACGGATTATCGGAGTGTTGATCGTTAGGCGCGATCGCCCCGGGGCCTTCGATCAATCCATCATCGACCTGATGCAGTCGTTTGCCTCGCAGTCGGCGCTCGCCATCCAAAATGCCCGGCTGTTTCAGGAGATCGAAGACAAATCCCGACAGCTCGAGGTTGCCAGCCAGCATAAGTCGCAGTTCCTGGCCAATATGAGCCATGAGCTCAGAACGCCGCTCAATGCCATTCTCGGCTACACCGAGCTGATGCAGGATGGCCTCTATGGCGAGCTGCCGCGGAAGACCTTGGAGGTGCTTGAGCGGGTTCGCGCAAATGGCAAGCATCTGCTCGGTCTCATCAATGATGTGCTCGATCTGTCAAAGATTGAGGCCGGGCAGCTGGTCCTCAGCAGCGAGCACTACTCGATGAAAAATGTCGTCGAGATGGTGGTGCTGGCGACCGAGGCCCTGGCGGCGGCCAAAAAGCTCGGCTTCAAGATCGAGGTTGCCGACGACATGCCGCTCGGTCGCGGTGATGAGCGACGGATAACCCAGGTGCTCCTCAATCTGGTCGGCAATGCGATAAAGTTCACGGACACCGGTCAAGTTTGCATTGCGGCCCATGCCTGCAATGGTATGTTTTCCGTGGCCGTTGTCGATACCGGGCCAGGTATTCCCGATGCGGAGCAGGGGCGGCTGTTTCGCGAGTTCCATCAGGTCGATAGCTCCAATACCAAGGAGAAGGGCGGTACTGGGCTCGGCCTGGCTATTGCCAAGCGCATCGTGGAGTTGCACGGCGGGCGAATTTGGGTGGAATCCAAACTGGGGAACGGTTCAGCATTTCACTTCGAGCTGCCGATTCGGGCTCGAGAAAGCGCGGGTGTAGCGTGAGCAAATGCGTTTTGATTGTTGAGGACCAGGAGGACAACCGCGCCATCTTGCGCGACCTCCTCAGCACGTCGGGTTACGAGCTTATCGAAGCTACCAACGGCGAAGAGGGGGTGGCGCTGGCAGAAAGCAAACGGCCGGACCTGATCCTCATGGACGTGCAGTTGCCCATCATGGATGGGTACGAAGCCACCCGGCGCATCAAGGGTAACGTCGAACTCAAATCCATCCCGGTCATTGCCGTTACCTCCTACGCGCTCAGCGGTGACGAGGCCAAGGCGCAGGCGGCCGGTTGCGATGGTTACGTCGCCAAGCCATTCAGCCCACGCCAGCTGCTTGCCAAGATACGTGAGTATTTGCCGGCCGAGGTATGACCCGTGCGCCAGCCACCCCTAATTTTGATTGCTGACGACAACGAGGCAAATCGCGAAATTCTCGAACGCCTGCTAGCGGCGCGCGGTTATGACATTGTCATGGCTGGCGACGGAGAGGAGGCGCTGATCTCGGCCCGCGCCAAACTGCCGGACCTCGTTCTGCTCGACGTCATGATGCCGAAGATGGACGGGCTTGAAGTCTGCCGCCAACTGAAGGCAGACAAAAGCTTGCCGTTCATGCCGATCATTCTGGTCACCGCCCGATCCGATAGCAAGGATGTCGTTTGTGGATTGGAGGCAGGCGGTGACGAATACGTCACCAAGCCAATCGATCAGGCGGCGTTGGTGGCCCGCGTGCGTTCCGTGTTGCGTGTCAAGGAACTCCACGACACTGTACACGAGCAGTCGAGACAACTGGCAAGACAAGCCGGCGAACTCGCGGTTTGGAACAACACGCTGACGCAACGTGTGAACGACCAATTGGTCGAAATCGAGCGTATCGGGCGATTGCGGAGGTTTCTGTCACCACAGATTGCCGAGCTGGTGCTGTCTTCCGGTGGTGACCAGTTGCTGGAAAGCCATCGCCGCGAAATCACGGCGCTGCACTGCGACCTGCGCGGCTTCACCGGGTTCGCCGAAGTTGCCGAACCCGAGGAGGTGATCCAAGTCCTGCGTCAGTATCATGAAACGTTGGGCAAGCTCATTCATCAGTATGAAGCTACACTGGAGCGCTACGCTGGCGATGGCGTGATGGTCTGGTTCAACGACCCGCTACCCTGTCCGGATCCCTGTCAGCGGGCAGTGCGCATGGCGGTAAAGATGCGCGCCGCAGTGGCGGAGCTGGTGGCACAGTGGTGTCGGCAAGGTCACGAGCTGGGCTTCGGCATCGGCATTGCGCACGGTTACGCCACGCTGGGTCGCATTGGTTTTGAGGGACGCTTCGACTACGGGGCGGTAGGCACCGTAGTCAATCTGGCGGCTCGGCTCTGTAGCCAAGCGGCGGACAACCAGATCTTGATCGACCGCAAGGTGTTGGCCGCGGTCGAACCGATGATCGCCACTGAACCCGCCGGCGAGTTGATGCTCAAGGGCCTGCATCGGCCGACCGTGGCCTTCAACGTTTGCGGCCTGCGCGAACAGGATGTTTCCTGAATGATGGGCGGGCGCCCGCCGACGGCTCAAGCCGCCACCGCCGCCGCAAGGCACGCGGACACTCCGCGCCCAGTTCAAGGCTGGGCGCCAACGCGCCTGGGATCCGATTCGCCCGCCGAGTTGGCCCACTCAGGCCTTGCGCTCGGCGAAGCGTACGCTAACCCTCGACTGAGCAGCAAGCCCTGCGCGGTCCGCTGGCACCCACTGGCGCCGATGGCGCGACGACGGCGCCTTTGACGCCCGTTCAGGAGTTCAGGAGACGGGCAGGGATCGCAAACGATCAGGCGTCCTCTAGCGTAACGTCAACGGCCGAGCACCGTCATCTTGACGCGGGCGATGCCGCTTGCCGTCATGCCAATGACGTTGGCGGCAGCTTTAGACAGATCCAAGATACGACCGGCGATAAAGGGGCCACGATCATTGATGCGCACCTCGACCGTCCGTCCACTTGCCAGATGCGTGACGCGGATGCGCGTCCCGAAGGGCAAGCTTTTGTGCGCCGCTGTCAAGGAACCTGGATTGAAGCGGGCACCGGAGGCAACGACTTGTCCATGGTGGTAATAGGACGCCATGCCGATCTGGCCCGAAGTCGCCGAGTGCACAGGACGCCGGTGATGATTGGCGCGATGCACGTGAACGCGCGGCCGGTCGCACGTGACCTTATTCTTTGCGCAGACATCTGCTGCGGCCGCGCTTGACGTGACGTTGGCAAGGACGAGTAGCGGAACTAGCGACAGAGGCGATACCAATGATCTCATCTCACGCCTTTCATGTGCTGGATTAAAGCGGGTGCCCGGCCGTCAGGTGAACCTGACGAGGTGCTCTTCACCGCTGCGTCTGACTGGTCTTCGATTGCTGGGTAGCAAGCCTCTGCGGGAGGCATGCTCCGTGTCGAAACAGCAAAGGTAGATGCCGGGTTCCGTAACCGGCATGTTTGCGATCATCAATTATCGTGCCTCACGCTGGCCGGCGGCGGGCCTCTCCCCCAGACAGGGGATGACGCCCGACCGTTCACGTTAACCCTGTTGCCGCCACCCGCCAGGCCAGGCAAGGCCGAGGCAGAGGAGCCGCAGTACGTAAGGGTAGCCGCACGGGGATGATCAGTAGGTACTGCCGTCTGGGAGCCGGCCAAACTCGGCAGGCGGTGGCCGTACTATGGCGAGGTCGCCCAATCGCAGGAGATCGATGTTAATCCCAGCGGTTGGCATTCTTCGGGAAACCCGGACGTTGCACCCGTACGATGCAGAAACGTTGGCCGGTTGGCGCCTCCATGACCACCCAACGCCGCAGCCGGCGCGCCACTTTTGCACCCAACGTCTCGAGGCGTGCCACTTCGGCAGGAATATCGTCGGTTTCGATGTCGATGTGAACGCGACTCTCGTGATCCACCCGCTGGATTTCCACGATCGGCTCGTCTGGCGGGGTCTCCAGCATTCGGTAGTTGTTGCGGCTGTTCGGGTGGTTGGTGTCAACGGCGCGCCCGAGCGCCTGGCCCCAAAAGCGCGCGGCCTCATCCACATCCGAGGTGTTGCAGTCGATCAAGACGGCGCATAACCGGGAATGGTGCATCTGGGTGCCCTCATTGCGTATCTACTGAAGTCCTCGTCGGTGAGCTCTCAATGCACGTCTGACACTCGACGCGCGTGGTCAATCTGGTGCGATCAGCACAGAGCCGCAAATTCGCGAGACCAAAACGAAAAGCGGGTCGGCCGCCCGCAAATGCACCCAAAGCTGGCTCGCTAGCAGCACTCACAATACTTCATCACGCGGTCGCGGCAAATGCCAGCCAACGCCGATGCAACGATCATGGCAGCGCCGATAGCTTCGGCAGCAATTCGAGATTGAGCGCCGCCTCGGCGATTTTGCGTCGCGATGAGGGTCTGCCGCCCAGGTCCCGAACGGCCAGGGCAACCGCCGTTGGAAGACCGTCCAGCGCGTCGGGTGACCTCGGGTGTGTGGCGGCAAGGCGATCGCTTGGCCAAGGATCGGGATAGTCGGTTTCGGAAGCCAGTCGTCTTTAACTTGGTCATCCGCGCCCACGTGAATACGTTGGTCAGTGCGCCCAATACCGGCCGCCTTGACGAGTGCCGCATCATGGCTGTCGCCACCATCTGGTTTGCGATCGACCGACATCGGCTGCGGCAATGGGGCTTTCACTGAACTCTTGGTCGCGCGATGTAGCCGGTATCGGGGTGCGGGGGTAGCCGGCGAACATTATGATAAGAATTCTTATTGACAGAATTCTTTTATACTGGCACCTTGATGATAAGATATCTTTCGATTGGCGAGAGCTCATGGCGAAACAGGCGCAAAGCGAAAGGGTCCCACTGTCGACAGCGCGCCCCGCTGCTCCTGCCATTCAACAGCGAGCTCCCGTGCACCTCGCGCGCAGACTGCTGCAGATCTTATTGAACCACGTCTCCCAAGCAGTACCATCAGGCATGGCGCGAAATGAGTTCGGGGTGCTGGCCGACATATCCAGAGCGCCAGGGATCGATCAAAAGAGCCTTGCGGCGAGGATGGCGTTCGATACAACCACAGTTGGCCAACTCATCGACAATCTTGAAAAGAAAGGATGGGTGCGCCGTACGGTATCCCCCAATGATCGTCGAGTGAACATTGTCGACGTCACAAAGATGGGTCAGGAGATTTTGAGTGAGTACCGACCGAAGGTAGACAAGGCTCAACAGGACGCGTTGGCGTGCCTTTCTAGAGAAGAGATCAAGAAGCTCATAAGTCTAATGGCGAGGGTCATTGAGGCAAATCCCGCGCACGACCGCCCGGGAGGTGGTCGACGAGCGCCGAAAGCAGCGATCCGGTAGCAACAGTCATTTCAAGTCCACCCGAGCAGGAGCAATTGCCATGTTCATGCGCAACGTGAGTGCTGCTGCGCGCCAGCGCACGCGTCGGGATGTTATGCTTGGAGCTTCCGCATTCGCCCTTTGCGTTGGCGATCTCGATGCGCTCGCGCAGGATGTGTTTCCGTCACATCCGGTCACACTTATTGTCCCCGGTCTCCCCGGCGGTGGGTTCGACCCGATTGCGCGGGCAATCTCGGAACATTCGGCCAAATCCTTCGGACAGCCTGTCGTGCTCGATCACAAGCCGGGCGGCACAATGACCATCGGGCCGGCGACCATGGTGGCCAATGCAAAGACCGATGGGCATACGGTCTCAATGATCGTCAGCACGATCGTGCGCATACCACTGATGCAGAAGGTACCGTTCGACCCATTGGCAGATCTTACGCATATCATTCAGTTGTGCGAATTGACGGTTGGTGTTGTGACGCGCGCGGATATGCCCTTCGGCTCCGTGGCGGACGTGGTTGAATTCGCCAAGGGCAATCCGGGCAAACTCACGTATGGCACGCCAGGCATCGGTTCGAGTGCTCATTTCGGGCTTGAGCAGTTCGCACGCAAAGCCGGGATCACGATGACGCACGTCCCGTTTCGCGGCGCCCCGGAAGGCATTGCGGCGCTCCTTGGCGGTCACATTCAACTCTACGTCTCCGCATCGGAGTGGAAATCGCAGGTGGCAGCCGGTCAGTTTCGATTGCTCGGCGTATTTACGGAAACGCGTCGCGCCAGTTGGCCGCATACACCAACATTCACGGAGCTCGGTTTTCCAACCGGCCTAGGGGCGGCGACGTTTGGCATTGCCGGCCCGAAGGGAATGCCGCCAGGGGCCGTCGTACGCCTGCACGATACCTTCAAAGCGGCGCTCGATGATCCGAAAACACGCGAGATCTTGGCCCGGCATGAGCTGGTAGCGAGTTATCGTTCGGGTGCCGACTATCGCAAGTACCTGGAAGAGACGGCGCTGGTTGACAAGGAGATGGTCGTGGCGCTCGGCCTGCAGCGCAAGGACTGAGCAGATTGGAGGCGTGAAAGGTCTCTCTTGGCTGAGGTAGCGCTTTTTGCCTATGCTTGCTGCAATTCACTGAGCCGTGTTTTCCACGTCCTGCAAATTGTAGGGATCGCCCAAGACCGGGAAGGTGGCATGGCCATCTTGCTCGCCACGTGGCGCCTGTGGGTCGCGGCGACCGGCTCAACGGTGCTCAATGCCTGGGTCAATCTGAGCGATATGCCGTTGGTTCTCCACAACGTGTCCAATACCGTTGCATGCATGGTTGCGATGGCTTTGCGGGTCTGGAAGCGAAGGCGCTTCAGCACTACGGACACGCCGCCTTCATTTAGATCTAGCGCTGCTTCTCTCTCAGGGCGTCTGGCGGAGTGATGCTAACATGCAGTGCGAACCCGCGCGTCAGGTGTACCGCACGTGGATGATTGATAGTCGCCGCTGGAGCGCCTACCGCCCACGATCCGGCGACGTGATCATCGCCACCTATCCAAAATGTGGCACGACCTGGATGCAGCGAATTGTCGGGCTGCTCATCTTCCAATCCCCGGAACCAAGGCCTGTCGGCGAGATCGCTGCTTGGGTGGATCGCCGCCTCGATCCGCTCGAAGCGATCATGCACGGCCTCGAAAGCCAGTCACACCGCCGTTTTCTCAAGAGCCATCTGCCGTTCGACGGCATGCCGATCTACAGTGACGTGCGCTACATTCATGTTGCGCGCGATGGCCGCGACGCCTGCCTCTCTTACCACAATCAGATTACGCGCTTTCGTGAAGACACCTTGCGCGTACTCGATGATATTGGACTTCGCGATGAATGGATCGGTCGGACCTACCCTCGCGTTGCGACGGATCCGCGTGCTTATTTCCGCATGTGGATGCAGGAAGGCGTCGCAGGTGCGAGTGATGGCAGCCCTTATCTCTCCTACTTCGACTTCGAGGGGACCTATTGGCAGGCCCGACGACGACCCAATCTATTGATGGTGCACTACCGCGACCTCAAGTCTGACCTCGACCAAGAGATGCGGCGCATCGCTCGCTTCCTCGACATTCTAGTTTGCGAAGAAATCTGGCCGAGCCTGGTCAAGGCCGCGACATTCGAAGAGATGCGGCGCGAGGGCGCGAAGCTGGCACCACGAGTCATGACGTTGTTCTCCGGCGGTTCTGCCGACTTCTTCCAAAAGGGGGAAAACGACCGCTGGCGCGGCATACTCACCAGCGAGGACCTCGACCTCTACGAGCAGGCGATATCCAGGCGGCTTTCACAATCGTGCGCCCGTTGGCTTCGGCACGGCAGCAGAGCTTACATGGAACCGACGCAAGCAGACGACTGATCCCGGCAAGCATTGGTTGCTCAAAGGCCGGGATTAAGGACGTGCGACCATGCCAATGCTGCACCGCTAGGCGGGCGGCAACGATGTCTCAGTGGGGGTCGTGCAAGCTCGCCTCTCGGACCGCACGGGTGCGGGTTGCTCAACAACGACCGAACACGCCGCCGCGGATCGCGGATCGCATCGAGAGACGCGAGGCGCGGCGGTGCGCCCGCACTATGGTTGCTTGGCTGGGGCCGCAGAGATTGAGAAGGTTAGCCATGTGTTCCAACCCTCGGCCCGGTGGTCCGCATCAAACTCCTTGTAACCCTTGAGGTTCAGGTAGCCCTGATACTTGTTGTCGATCGGAAAGACGTAGCCTAGCTGTGGGCCGACGCCGATGACGCGCGATTCGAAACTGCCGACGCGATTGCCGGATCCACTGTCAGCGGATATCTGTTGATAGACATACCCGACCAGGCCGACCTGCCACTGTTTGGTCAGGAATTTCGAGGCGCCCCAGTCCAAGTGCATATCGACGCCGTTCTGGTAGTCGGTGTGTTGGTTCTCGAAATTGTACGTGAAGCCGAGCACGGCCGAGAGTTCGTTGGGCGACGCGGGGTGGCAATTGTGCGCCGGATCGGTGAGACGCTGCCGTTCATCCCTAGGGTTGCACCATGCGCCAGCGCTGGGCCGGTGGAAGGTCGCGCCACGTGTTCCGGGCATCGCGCTGGGCCCGCCGATAATCTGGCGGCCGACGGTCACGCGTCATTGGTCGCGTCTGGAGTGGCAAAGCGGCGCCGCCAGCGAATACCGGTATCGTGGTAGTGCCGCCGGCCGGGGTCGTCCATCACCCGGCTCAGCGCGGCAGCGCGGATGCGCCTTTCAACCACACCCTCAGCGGGAGCTGTGGTCGATCTTGGCAGACGAGGTTGCCGCTATAGGCCTCCGCCAGTTGGCCACTAAAGGTGCAGGGTAGGTTGTCCAGCGTCAGGGCCGCATTCAGTTGCGCGCGTGACGTCGACAGTTCCAGGGTTATTTTACCACGCTTCTCTTCCGGGCCGGTCTGCGTGCAGATGCCGACGTGGGTCATGGTCAGCGGCCCAGCGAACGTGTTGTCGCCGGGGTGCGTCGGCTCGACCGCGGCGGTGAGCTCCCACTCGCCAAGAACGCCGGCATAGCCGAACACTTCGAGCGACTGGGCGCCGGCCTCGGTGGAAAGACCACCGAGGCTCACCAGCATGATGATTGTCGTGCGCATGCTGCGCCGACCCATCGGCCATACTCTCAACGCTGCGCCAGGTAGGCGCGCGCATCCGCCACCTCGGTGCGAGCCGCATCGGCATCGCCAGCGATGGCGACGATTGTATGGCAATAGGCGCGCGCCTTGCCTTGGTCGCCCAGCATTTGCGCGGCTTTGGCAGCGCCCACATAGGCACCGAGCCGGTTTGGCTCCTTTTGCAGGGTGGCTTCGAATGCCGCGAGGGCATCCTTTGCCATGCTACGATCGAGCAGCATCACCCCATAGAGCTCGCGCGCCGGTTTGGGCACGCCGGGGGTGACCGGGTGCTTTTCGGTCTTGTCCTCGCGGTCGGCGACGGCGCGCATGGCTGCGAGCGCCGCATCGAACTTGCCCTCGGCATAGAGGATCCAGGCCGAGGCGACTTGCGCCTCAATGTCGACCTGCTCAGCCCAGTAGGCGTCCTTCGCTTCGGCCAGCTTGTCGCGCAACTGGCCGAGTCTCGCGACCTCCGCCTTGGCGGCGTCCGGATTGCCGGCGCGGGCGGCGCCGAGGGCGCGCGCGAAGTGGGTGATGGCTTCCACATGCGCGAGCGGGGTCGGTCGTACCTCGAGTTGAGCCGCTGCCGTCCAGTCGGCGCGTTCAATGGCGTAGCGCGCGGGCGAGGCGGCCAAGGCGTAAGGTCCCGCGATAAAGGTCTCGGTGAACCCCGCCACCTTGTTCATCTGCTCGATCACCGCCATTGCCTTTGCGTCCTGCCCGAGCTGCAGATAGGCATAGACCAGGTAGTCCATGGCGTGCAGTTGATCGTGGCCCTCGTGGTTGATCTCGGCCACGCGCGCCGCTTCCAGGTTCGATGCGATTGATTCGCCCCAATACCCGACGCGCGTGAAGATGTGCGAGGGCATATGTTGCGCGTGCGATGCCTCGGGCGCAATTTTGGCATAGCGCCGCGCCGCCTCCAGGCCACGCGCCGCGATCGGCGGATAGTCGTAGAGGTGAATCAAGTAGTGCGCCACGCCGGGATGCTGAGGCTGACGCTTGAAGATCGGTTCCAGTAGCGCGGCGCCCTTGAGCTGGTTGGCGTAGGTCTTGTCGGCCGGGTCGGCCGAGGTATTGAGGGCCAGCGCGTAGTGGATTTGCGCCTCATCATCATCAGGGTAGCGCTCAGCCAGTTGCTGCATGCTCTTGGCATAGGCCTGAATGCGCGTGCGATGGTCGACCTTTTGATAGTCGGCATACATAGCGGCCAATGCGCCGAGATAATCCCGCTCGCGCTGGGTCTTGATCGGCACGGCATTGGCCTGGGCCAGCGCGGCCGTGCCCTCGGCCAGGTTCTTGGCCGGCGGCGGGACGTGCGGATTTAGCAGCAAGCTCAGCGCAATGCCCCAATAGGCAATGCCGCATTGCGGATCCGCCTTGAGCACGTCCTCGAACGCCTTTTGCGACGCGCGGTACCAGAACGAGTGTTGATACACCATTGCCTGATCGAAATGCTTTTGCGCCTCGGTGGTGCACGACGTCTCAAAATGCACGGTGCCGAGCTTGTTGCCTTCGGTCTGGGCCAGGGCCGGCTCTATCAGCAGGAGCCCAACCACGCTGGTCACGGCATAGGCAAAAGGTCCTGGGGTCATGGTCGTTTTCCCGGGTGATGTTGCGTTGCTCCCCGATTGCGGCCCGGACGGGCGCGTGCGACAATTTGCGCATAATGGAGCGGAAAGTACCGGCCGAGTTCCGGGAAACTTCCGGGAAATCAGTGGCGCGAATGGTATGGCCACGGATCGTGAGCTGAGCTTTGGTTCGGTCCGCTTCGATGCCCGCAGCGGCGGGCTGTGGCGCGAACACCGCCGTTTCCAGCTCACGCCGCGCGCGGCTGCGGTCTTGAGCTGTTTGGCCGAGCGGGCGCCGGAACTGACAACCAAGCAGGAACTGTTTGACCGCGTCTGGAGCGGCGTGGCGGTCAGCGACGACGCCCTCACGTCCGCGATCCAGGAGCTGCGTGGCGCGCTTGGCGACCACGCCCGGCGCCCGCGCTATATCGAGACGCTGCACCGGCGCGGCTACCGCCTCATGGTTGAGGTGCAATTGGTTGACAAGCATGCCGCCGGCACGCTGCGCCTGGCATCGCCCGAACCGACGCGGTTGGTCGGGCGCATCACCGAGCTGAAACAGCTGGCCGGCGCCTTCGAGCACGCGCAAAGCGGCCGACGCCAGCTGGTGTTTGTGATGGGTGAGCCGGGCATTGGCAAGAGTTCCCTGGCCGATGCCTTTGTTGATCAATTGTGCGCCACCCGCGCGGCAAGAATCGCGCACGGTCAATGCCTCGACCATCATGGCGTCGGCGAACCGTATTTGCCTTTGATCGAGGCGTTGACGCGGCTGGCGGGCGGTCACGACAGCCGAGGGGTCAAACAGGTGCTAGCGGCGCAAGCGCCAAGCTGGCTGGCACAAATGCCCTCGCTATGGACCCGGTCCGAGCGCCGTGCGCTCGAGATACGCGGACGCGCCACGCGGGAGCGCATGATGCGTGAACTGACGCTGGCGGTGGAGGCGATGGCTGCGGACACGCCGCTGCTGCTGAAGCTCGAGGATATTCACTGGAGCGACGCGTCCACTCTCGACTGGCTCGCGCATGTGGCCCGCCGCCCCGATGCCGCTCGCCTGCTGATTTTGGCGACACTGCGACCAGCCGATGCGGCCGCCGCCAAGGTTGGGCTTGGGAGCCTTGTGACCGAGCTCGCCGTGCACGGTCGCTGCAAGGAAATCACGCTTGCCCCGCTCGGCCTGCAGGCGGTTGAGAGCTATCTGCAAGCTCGGCTGGGAGATGTCGGCGCGCAATCGCGGGGGATGGCGACGCTGCTGTTGGAGCGCACCGGTGGCAATCCATTGTTCATGAGCAGCATCGTCAATCAGCTGGCGCGATCGGCAGCGCCGCGTGGGGGTGTCCAGGCCATCATGTCAATCCCGCACGACGTGCGGCGCTTCATTGATCGGCAGATCGATGAGCTCAACCCATGCGATCGCAACCTGCTCAGTGCCGCGAGCGTTGTCGGTCGCCAATTCGCAACTGCCGCCGTTGCCGCGGCGTTGGAAACCGACGATCTCGAGGTCGAAGCGGCATGCGCGCGTCTGGCACGGCAGGGCTCATTCCTCACCCCTGCCGGTTCGGTGATCTGGCCCGACGGCACCCGCACCGAACTATTTGGCTTCCGACATGATCTTTACCGCGAGCTCCTCTACGAGCGACTGCCGGCGACGCGTCGTCGCGTCAGCCACGCGCGTGTCGGGCACCGGCTGGAAGCCGCCTGGGGTAACGGGCTGGAGGTGATTGCAGCGGAGCTGGCCGAGCACTTCGAACGCGGCGGCGCATTGGCGCATGCCATCCCGCAGCATCAGCGCGCCGCCAACACCGCGCTGCGCCGCAGCGCCAACGAGCAGGCCGTGATCCATCTGGAGCGTGGCCTCGAGGCCATCGGCCACATCGCCGATGCGGGCGAGCGGACGCGGACCGAAGTCGAGCTGTTGATTGCCCTCGGTGCGGCGTTCATGGCGATGCGTGGCTTTGGCGCACCGGAAGCGCTGGATGCCTACCGCCGCGCGGAGGCGCTGTGCGACGGATTGGGGCCGCGCGCCGATATTTTTCCCGCGTTGTGGGGCCAGTGGCTGGTCCACTGGGGCCGAAGTGAGATCGATGCGGGTTGGCGGCTTTGCCAGCGCCTGCTGGCCTTGGCGGATGCATCCGGCGAGCCCGGGCTCAGGCTTCAGGCCCATCATGCCGCCTGGGCGACATGCTTCGGACAAGGCCGATTGGCGGATGTCCGCCAGCATGTCGATGCTGGACTGGCGATTTACGATGCCAGAACGCATCGCGCGATGGCCTCCAGCTACGGCAACCATGACGCCAGCACCTGCGGCCGAAATTTCTTGGCGCTTGCCCAGGCCCTCGCTGGCGAGGAGCAGGGGGCCCTGGCAACGGTGGAGGCGGCGCTCGGCGTCGCCCGCAGCCTCGATGACCCGTTTTCTCTTTGTTTGACCTTGTTTTTCTCCTCGGCAACGGAGCAGGTTCTAGGCCACGTGGCGCCTGCCACTCAGTACGCCGAAGCCAGCCGTCAGTTGGCCGAGGAACACGACTTTGCCATGCTGAAGGCCTGGAGCACCGGGGTGGTCGGCTGGTGCGCCGCCGAAGGTGGCGACGCCGACCAGGGCCGTTTTCTCCTGAGCGAGGCGATTGCGGCGCTGATGACCACGCCATCGCGTCACTTTTTGTCGTATCTGTTGGGTTTATTGGCGGATACGCGCTTGAAGGCCGGGCTTTTTGCTGACGCCATGCAGGCGGTGAACGAGGCCATCCGTGGAAGTGACGAACGCTACTACAGTGCGGAGCTCCACCGTCTCAACGGCGAGCTTTTGGCGCGCCTGCCGCACGGCGATGTGAGCGCGGCCGGAGCCTCGTTCCAGATCGCGCTCAAAATTGCCAAGCAGCAGGGCGCAGCCCAATTGGCCCGCAAAGCGAGGGAAAGCTTGCAGCGTTGGTGTGGCTGAGGTTACCCGACCGCACGCGTTTCTCGATCGGTGGGCGAGGTCGCGGCCACGTCGTGGGCGCGTCCGCGGCGCAGGGCGAGCGCCCGGCACCCCATGTCGATCACCGTCGTGCTCGCATCAGCAGGAATGAGAGCACCCACACTAGGACCACGCCCAGGCCACAGACGATGCCGTAGATCTCGCTGATCGCCGCATCCTCCGCATCGCTGATTTTCCCGGCCAGGATCACATCGGTGTGGGTGTAACCAACGGCCACAACCACAGCCACCCAGGCGGCCGACACCATCAGCGCCATGCCCCACCAGGGCATCCGCGGTTTTGCGGCTGCGGTCATGTCAGCCTCGATGAGGGTGAGGGTGCGATAGCAGCGCTGGCGCGGCCTTGCTAAGGCGAGAGCGGTCTCGCCACGGGGCAAGTCGCGCGCCTCGCATCCAACGGCGAATGCGACAAGGGTCTTGGCAGGTGCAAAAGCAAACGGCTCCCGGCACATTGCGCGCCGGGAGCCGCTGCTTAACGTCAGTTTCCGAATTTGAAGTTGAGCCCGGCTCGGACGATGCCGGTATCATCGCGGACGAAGTCGGCCGGGTGGCCGAAGTTCAAGTATTCAACGCGCCACGACATGGTCTCGTTGATCTTGCTTTCGACACCCACCCCACCCACGAAACCGGAGTCGGTTTCCGAGATGCTCACGCTCCCGAAGGAGCTACGCACGTGGGCCTCCGTGTGTACGATGGCGACGCCGGCGGTGGCGTAGACCAGCAGGTTGGGTTGCACCATAATACCGAAACGACCACGAATTGTGGAGAACCAGTCGATCGATGCGCCCGCATCGATCCTGGAGCAGCCCAGCCCTGCCCCGCAGACCGAGATGCTTGCGTCCACACCAATGTCCGAGGCCTGGATGTCACCCTCCACGCCGTAGACAAATTGCTGCGATCGCCAGTTGTAGCCGACCTGGCCGCCGCCGATCGCGCCAGACGCATCGCCGGACCAGCCAACGCCAGCATTCACGCCGGCGTAAAGGCCTTGCCAGATGGACGGGTAATAGCCTTGCTCGTAGGGTGGAGGCGGCGGCCCACGGCCTCCATCGGCGGCTGCCGGCATCGCCATCATGGCCACGCCGGCAATGGACCCCAACGCTACCACCCCCCAATGTGCTGCTTTCATGCTCGAGTGCTCCCGGTCAAAAGATCAGGCCCCCACACCCGACGGCGGATTCTCCGCGCTAAGGGACCTGTATACCCGCAACGCGTGACATTTGTCAGATGGTTGTGGGGCGACGTGTGCGTAACGTTTGGTCCCCGCCACGGCGCCGCCTGCACAGAATTTTTTTAAGCTGCATCAAGTCACTGGCGGCCCGCGACCACTTGTTACTAAATTGAGTATTTATGTGGTCCGATGATCACGCGAGGCGTGAAAGTGCTGCCCGTTGGTCGCGTCGGGGCGGCGTGCTGTCAAAAGCGGCGGCGCCGAGTCGCCCTGCAAAAACCGTTGCTTGGGACGGCCGTCCTGCCGATCTAGCGGCTCACGAACTTGTGGAAAAAGTCTCTTAAGGGCGCACCCGCCATCGGTGAACGGCGGCACTTGTCGCCGTTACTTGACGCCAGCTGCCTCTAGATAACTGGTCTCATAATAGCGGGTAGCGTCGGTCAGCGTCTTTTGCGGGACGCCGTATTTGGAGCGCAGCGCCAACACCGTCTTGGCCCCCGCCGGATCGAACAGGGGTTTGCGAAAGAAACCGGTCGTGTCGCTGACATAGATGTCGTAGGCCTTGGCCGCCAGCTCCGGCGTCATGCCAGCGGCATTGGCCACCAGAATGGCCTCGACGATGCGCCGGTTGCTGGGATCATACATCGCCTCAACACCTTTGGCGTAGGCGCGGATAAAGCGAATCACCAGGTCTCGGTTGGCCTCGGCCCAGGATTTCCTGACGCAGGCCACGAGCCCGAGGTAGGGACCGAGCACCTCGCGGGCGCGGGCGATGGTGTTGAAGCCACGCGCCTCGCCGATGAGGTCGAACGGCGTCATCTGCGTCGTGGCCGCATGGCCCGGGTTCTCGAGCATCATGCGGAAGCGGTTGGCGACGCCGCCGGCGCGCTCGAACTTGACCTCGCTTTCCGGCACGCCCTTTTTCGCCAAAATCTCGCGCAGCACGAAGGCAAAGCCCGTGGTCATGGCATCGACCGTGACCGTGTGACCCTTCAGCGCCTCGACTGACGTGATGTCCTTTTGCGCCGAGATCGACAGGAAGCCGTCGTCGGAGGCCAGCACGGCCACCAGATCGACGTTTGTGCCGGGCGGAAGATAGGCCTCGTTTTGTCCCTCGCGATAGGCGATGACGTTGTCGATGGCCGTGAACCCCATATCGTAGGTGCCGGCAATCAGGTGCGTGAGCTGGTAGGTCGAGCCGGGTGTGAAGTCGATCTTGACGTCGATTTTCTCCGCGGCGAACAAGCCCTGGCGCTGCGTCATCCAAATCGGCAGGTTGAAGCCACCGGCGAAATTGATCATGCGAATGACTTGCGCCGGATTAGGGTGCGGCTCGGGGAATGGCTTGGCCTCCGGCGCTGGCTGGGCGCGGGCGACCGCTGTGGTGATCACCAAGATGGCAGCCAGAAGGGCCGCGTGCCGAAGTTTCCTCAATGGTCGATCCCTTCGAGCTTGCGCTTTCCCGACGCGGCGTCGCGATAGCTATCTTGCCACGCCGGCCCATGGCGTCAAACTCAAAGCGCTGCAAGGCGCCGGCGTTGGGCGGGTGGTGTCTCCCAGCGCTCGGGTGCCGACGACGGGGGAGCGGATAGCGGAGCGTTACGTAGCACCTAGTTGAGCTTAAATATCGATTTGAGGAAACCGGCAACGGCGGCGCGGGCCGCTTCTCGCGCCTCTCGATCGGCCCCGACCAGGGGATTGAGCTTTACGCAGGCATCATGATAGGTGAACGGCGCACCGGTGGCGGTGTTGATCAGGAGGCCGGCGTCCGCTTCTTTGATGGTGCAGTCGCGCACCGATTGGTTGTCCTTGGCGATGGCGGCAGGGGTTGCACCAAGCGGGTTGTCAAAACCGTGCGGCGCGTTGGGGTATTCCGTCAGTTCGACGTCACGCTCGGCGGCCTTCAGCCGGGCAACAAAGGCCTTGCAGGTCGCCACCGGATTGTAATTGTCCGGCGTGCCGTGGAAGATGCGAATCGGCCGCTCACCCACATCGACATCGCCTTGATAGGCAGTGGCACAGTCGGGATAGAAGGCGATGTAGGCGGCAAAATCGGTTCCCGACCGGTTCCAAAGCTTGTGAAAGCGCTTGAGGCTGGCATAGAGCGCGGCTTGGCCGCCGCGCGAAAAACCCATCACCGCAATCCGCGCCGGATCGACGCGCGGGTGCTTGGCCACGATCGCGAGCGAGCGGTAGATGTCGAGGATGAAATTGAGGCGACCGAGGCTCGCCTGATTGGCGCCGACCCCGCTGAGACCACGACCGCTCAGGCCATCGATGACGAATGTCGAGATCCCCATGCCGTTGAGCTCTTTGACCCAGAATGGCACGTTGGGACCGATACCTCCCGAGCCGTGCATGAGGATCACAAGCGGTGTCCGACCCTGACCCTGCGCCAGGCTGAGCTCGCCCGCCACCGTAACCGGCCGCCCGCTGTCGTCGCCCATCAGAAACTGTTGGTCTGAGATGGAGAGGGTGGCGATGGCATGCAGCTCCACCCGCGAGGGCAGCGCGCCCTGATCGCCGACCTCGGCCGCAGCCGGTGCCAAGTTCGCAGCGATGCCGGCGGCAAGCATCAACACCAGGCGGTAGAGCATGGCTCCCTCTCAACGGTGGTTGCTGGCGGAGGATAGTCACAACCGAGCGACCGTGCCTAGGGTGAAGACCCCATAAACTGACCGAAACACACGCGGATGAGGGTCGAACCCAGGACGAACCGCATCAGTCGGTCGGCAGCTTGCCGGTGTTAACCGCCAATTGCGCGTCGAAAGCCCGCGTGTAGGCAGGCCGCGCCTCGCCGCGGGCGACATAGGCGGCCAGGTTTGGGTATTCGTCCAGAATGCCCGATGATGTCAGCCTGAGCAGCACCGACACCATCATCAGATCGCCCGCACTGAACGCTCCATCGAGCCAGTCAGCGTCGCCCAGGCGGGCGGAAAGTTGGTTCAGCCGGTTGCGAACGGCATCCTCGACCAGAGGCAAGCGCTCCTCATGCCAAGGCTTGTCGGCCTCGAGCAGCCGGGCGGTACCAAGTTCAAGGATCGGCGGCTCCACCGTGTTGAGCGCGGCAAACATCCAAGTGATCGCGCGCGCCCGGGCGTTGGCATCGTCCGGTAGCAGGCCCGCATGGTGCTCGGCAATATGGAACACGATCGCCCCCGTCTCGAACAGGGCGAGATCGCCGTCCTCAAAGGTCGGAATCTGAGCGAAAGGATGCAGCGCCAGATGCGCCGGCTGCTTCATCGCACGGAACGAAACAAGGCGAACCTTGTAGGGCTGGCCCACTTCTTCCAGCGCCCAGCGAACGCGCGTATCACGCGCCAATCCCTTGCCGCCATCGGGGGACCGTTCAAAGGCGGTAATGGTGATGGTCATCGTGAGGCTCCTCCTTAAGCAAAATTATCGGCTGCGATGCGGGCAAGCTGTCGAGCAAGCTCATCGACATTAAGACGATCTCGTCCCGTGTCCGGTTTGTCCCCGCAGCAGACCTTTGCAAGATTAGATTCGATCTGATCTGACATCGCCATTCAAACGTGGCAGGAGGACCTCCCGCGCGGCCGCCGCTCCGCCAGATCGGCGTGGCACGGCGGGGCTCGCAGCGGGCGGCGCGCCGCGACGAGGTACACGGCAAGACCGCCAACGTGCGGCCCTTGGGTTGCGCCAATAGATACTCCCCAATGGCCAGGATCACGTCGTGGCAATTCGGCTGGTAAGTTTATCCGTTCGGCCAGATGCGCCTGCTTGCGTGGCCTTGGTCGGCGCACTACGTGTCGGGGTTTTCACTTTGGAATGATCGGGACAACCACGCTCACAAAGTCGTGAAACGACCATTGTCCAAGGGGGCGAGCGCTTCAAAAGCTCAAAGCCCGACGGTGCTTGGACTTACGTTTAATGCTCTCGCATGAGCATGTGGACATTCGCCTGGACCTTAGTCCCATTGAACCGTTGGCTGCAAATTGCTGCTTTTGGCGCGGGACCGGCTTGATGGCTGAGCGGCCGGTCGCTTTCAGACACGACTTTGAAAAGGCTGCATGGGCGGCGTGCCCGATCCTCCGGCGCAGCACCGTTGGGGGTCACCGGCGCATGGCACCCCAGCAACGCCCGGTGGTTGATGGAGGCCAAAAATGTATCTGTCGAAGACGGCATCGCGCATCCGGCAACGAGAAGCACAGCGGGCAAGAAACAATCGCGCCGAGATTGTAAAGGCTCACTCAGTCGGCCAGATCACGCGGCGTGAGCTTTTCAAGTGGGGGATCTTCACGACCGGCGGTCTGTTGATTTGCAAGCACGGGCTCAGTCCGTTTGCGCCGAGCGCGGTTGCGGCCGTGCCGACCGGCACGCCACGCAGCCCGTTGTTCGGGGCGCAGAAATTCAGCCAACCCATGCCGCGGCTGGCGCTGCAAACACCACAGCTCCTCACGCGCGCGCCCAATGGCAATGCCCTGTTCCCGCCTGGCTCGGGTGAGCTCGATGCGAAGCGACTTTCATACCATACCGATTTCAGCGCCGATCCGACTAACCCCGCTTTTCGCAATCCGCTGACGGGACGCGGCCCGATCGAAGGCCGGCCGCCCGGAGAAGTGTTTGCGCATCAACGCTGGGAGGAATTCTTTCCCAAGGTCGGTTACGTGATGTCGTGGGGTCAGGTGGCCCCCAACAGCAGGTTCCACCCCAATTTTCCGGCGCAGGACCCGAACACGGTCTGGACCTTTGGCCCGGGAAGGTTCGCACAGGGGACCTTGCCACCGGCCCTGATCAAGGGGCGCTATGGCGAACCCATCCTTACTCGGATCTACAACAACACGCCGATTAATGCCGAGGACAACAACGGCTTCGGTCACAATGAGACGCAACTGCACTTCCACAATGCGCACAATGGCGCCGAGAGCGATGGCGCCGCCAACTGCCACCACTTCCCTGGCACCTTCTACGACTACCGCTGGAGCACCACGCTCGCCCGACGCGATAAGATCAATACCGAAGCGACCGATCGACGAGCTTCAGGTCCCGACGGCTATGGTGGTCTCACCAACGTTGCCGGCGATTTCCGTGAGCTGCAGGGCACAATGTGGGCCCACGACCATCGCTTCTTCTTCACCGCCGAGAATGTCTACAAAGGCAATCTGCTGAAGATCAATTATTTTAGTGGTCCGGACCGCGGCAACGAACTCATCAACGACGGGGTCAATCTGCGGCTACCGAGCGGCAGTCACCTCGATTGGGGAAATTCGGATTTTGACGTCGACCTGATTATTTCCGACGCCGCCTTCGATCCCGCGGGCCAACTCTTCTTTGACATTTTTGCGGTCGACGGGTTCCTGGGTGATGTGCCGATGGTCAACCTGGCTTACGCCCCGTTTTTCAAGGTCCTGCCGCGCAAATACCGCTTCCGCATCCTGCCGGCGACGATCTCGCGCTGGTGGGTGCTGACCCTTGCCGACAGTAGCGGTCGCGCGGTGCCGTTCCAGTTCATTGCCAATGACGGCAACCTGGTGGTGAACCCGCTCACTCTGACGACCCTGCCGCAACAGGGCAGTGCGGAGCGGTACGATATCGTGGTCGACTTCTCCCGGTTCAGGATCGGCGACAAGGTCAGGCTGGTGAACAGACAGAAGATGCGTGACGACGGACGCGGGCCCGACCGGGAGCTTACCTTGGCCCAGGCGCTCGCCGGCGATCCGGACGATCCAGTGATTGGCGCGATCCTGGAGTTCCAGGTCGCCGCCGAGGTCGAAAGCGTCGACGCGCCGGGCATCATCCGCCGTGCGACCGATCCCGACCCGAGCGTCGTGCCGGCCGTTCTGACGCAGCAGATCCCGGTCGTCGCCCCGGTAAGGGTGCGCCTGTTTGAGTTCGGCAGGTCGGGTGGCGGCGATTCGCGCAGCCCAAAGACCGGCGAATGTACCCCGAGCTGCGCCGAATTTGCGACATTCCCCTGGTCGATCAAGGTCAACGGACAAAGCGCGCACACCTTCAACGCCAACCGGATTTCAATCGTGGTGCCCCGGCCTGGCGAAATCGAGCACTGGACCATCGTCAACGGTGGCGGCGGCTGGGATCACCCGATCCATCTCCACTTCGAAGAAGGGGTGACTTTATTCCGTGGGCGGCAGACGACGGGCTTCAATGGACGCGATCCGATCGCGGCAACCGAACGGCTGGCGCGCAAGGACGTCTGGCGCTTGGGCACCAGCGGCGACCGCTCGGTCACCTTCCAGGTTCAGTTCGGGGAATACGGCGGCTCCTACGTCCAGCACTGCCACAACAACATGCACGAGGACTTTGCCATGCTGCAGCGGCTCCAGTTCCTGACCGGTGTGGCCGGGTCACCGCAGACGGCGGTCACGCAGACACCCAACCCCACGCCGGATGGCGTCATCTTCACAACCCCGGAAATCCTGCCCGAGGGGGACCCCCGAGGTACGATTTAGTTGGCCACACGCCCCGAGGGCAGGACCAGGAACGGAGAAAGACATGAAAACGGCGCACGCAATTTGGAAATTGCTCAGCCTCGGCGCGTTGGTCAGCGTCGTTGCCGTCGCGGGCACGTCGGTGTCGGCTCAGACGACGTCGGCGACCGCGGCGAAACCCGTGCTCCCCTCCCCGACCGCGCCCGTCAAGAAGCCGGCGCCGACCTCGGCAACGCCGGCCATGATCCTCGAGGCTATCCAGCGATCGCAAGCACGCAGCGACAAGCTGCGCGCCAGCGGCAGGGCCGAGCAGTTCGGCAGCGAGGAACCGTTCATTTTCGATCCCGGCAAATAGGGAGCTCGCCGCGGGCGGTGGCTCGCGGCGGGGATGGGACCATGCAACGACGGGTTCTGGCGGGCCTCACCCTGCTGGCGGCGCTGGTCCTCGCTCCGGCGGCGCCAACTGCCCAGGGCCGACCTTGGGGTGAGGGCTATTTCGCCAACCTTTCGGTCACAAGCCACGACGGCAAGGTGCTGCGCTTCTATGACGACCTGATCAAGGACAAGATCTTCCTCATCAGCTTTATCTACACCAGCTGCCGCGACGTGTGTCCCTTGGCAACGGCGCGGTTGGCCTTATTGCAGGAGAAGTTGCGCGACAGCATGGGCCGCGACATCTTCTTCTATTCGCTCAGTATTGATCCCGACACCGATAGCCCGGAGCGGCTCCGGCAATACGCGCAGACGTTTGGCGCCGGCCCCGGCTGGCTGTTCCTGACCGGCACGCCGGACGATATCAACGCCATCCGCTATAAGCTCGGCGATCGTGGCCGGGTGTTGAGCGAGCATCGCAATGAGGTGCTGTTGGGCAACGGCGCAACGGGACGCTGGGCCAGAAACAATGTGCTTGGCGATTTGGACGGTGTGGCGCTCAGCTTACGCGCCATGGACCCGGCATGGCGCGCCGGGGCGGCGGTGGTGGGACCCGAGGTTGGACCGGTGCTGTTCGAGCTTGCCGCCCACCCGGGTCAGGCGCTCTATAGAAGGCTGTGCGCGGGATGCCATTCGGTCGGCGGCGGCGACCGGGTCGGTCCGGATCTCGCCGGCGTGATGGCGCGACGGGATCGCGCCTGGCTGATGCGCTTCATCTCCGACCCGGAAGCGATGCGGGCCGCCAACGATCCGCTCGCGCTGTCGCTGGCGGCCAAGTTTGCTGCCGTGCGCATGCCCAGTCTGGCACTGTCGGCAACCGACGCGGCCGACTTGCTCGCCTATATTGACCACTTGGAGCGACAACACCAAAGGCATCGCCCGTTGCACTCCCCGCTAAGCGCCTTGTCGGCGTTGCGCACGCACCAGGGAGAAAGCTTCGCGCCCGAGGTCGTCGCCGGTCAACCAGTCGCCGTGTTGTTCGGCTTCACGCATTGTCCAGACGTTTGTCCCACGGCGCTGCTCGACTGGTCCAACCTGCTATCGAGCCTCGGTGCGGACGGCGACCGGCTCAGGGTGGTGTTTGTCTCGGTCGATAGCGAGCGTGACACGCCAGCGGTGCTCAAGGACTATCTGGCGTCGTTCGATCGGCGCATCTTGGGATTGACGGGCAGTGTGGCCGACCTTGCGGTTGCCGCGCGCGCCTTCGATGCCGTCTATCAAAAACTGCCGGATGGCTTCGATCACAGCCTCAAGACTTACCTCATTGGCGGCGATGGCCGGCTCACCGCCGCGGTCGATCCGCAGACCAGCGAGCACGACCGCCGCCAGCTGCTCGAGCGGCTGTTGGCACAGCGCTAGTCTCGAGAGCTTATGCAACAGGCGGACCGCTCGATGCGGGCTGCCCCCATGGCAGTCCCCGCGAAACTGGCCGTCCCGGCCCGTTGCTGCTGGCCTATGATGGGGTCGGGCCGGTTGCCCCGAGCGCCTGCGGCCGCGCCTCGGCGCCTGCGCGCTTGGGGGTCAACCGGTGCTGATAGCGCCCCCAACCGGCGCTTTCCGGCACGACCGCAAGGTCGCGCAACACCACGCGGCCGCGCACCAGCGTGTGCACGACCTGGCCCTGAAATTGCCAGCCCTCGTAGATTGAGTAGCCCGCAGACGAGTGCACGCCGGGACGCTCGAGCGTCCATTTGCGCTTGAGATCGACGATGGCGACGTCGGCATCGTGACCGATGGCGATCGTGCCCTTGGCATGGCCGAGCCCCATCTCCTGCGCCGGATTGCGCGCCAACAGCTCGACGATGCGCCTGAGCGGAATGCCGCGACGGCAATGGCCCTCGCTCAGCATCACCGGCAGCAGCGTCTCGAGGCCAGGACAACCCGGCGCCGCATTCCAGATGCCGCCGGCCTTGCCCGACAGATCGCGGTGGACATGATCGGTTGCAACCGTATCGATGCTGCCGTCGGCGATCCCCGCCCACAGGGCGTCGCGGTCGATGGCGCCACGCAACGGCGGATTGATTTTGCCGACGTCGCCACCAACAAACGCGACATCGTGCGTCAAGTAGTGCGGACAGGTCTCGATGGCGATCCGGCAACCACGGCGGCGCGCGCTAACCGCGGCGGCGAGCGCCGCCGCCGAGGTGGTGTGGACGATATAGAGCCCGCAACCGGCCGCCTGCGCGGTGAGTGCCGCACGCTGCACGGCGTCGGCCTCGACCATGGGCGGACGCGAGGCGTTCCAGGCCGAAAGCCCGCCGCGACCGTCGGGGTCGGCGCGCTTGAGGCGATCACGGAGCACCCAGGATATCTCGATGTTCTCCGGATGCGGGCACACGATGCCGCCTGACGCGGCCGCGGCCTCGCACAACCGGAACAAGAAGCCATCGTCGATGTCGGGAAGACCCAGGCGCTGGCCCTCGCCGCCGCGGTTGTTCATGAAGATCTTGAACGAGGGCGCGCCGAAATCGCGAGCGTAGTGAGGCACGCCGGCGAGCTGGGCTTCGGTCGAAATGATGCAATGATAGCCAAAGTCGATGCGGGCGCCGGCTTCGGTAACGGCCAGCACCTCGGCAAAGATCGTTTCGAATGGCTCGGTGGCCATCAGATAGGGGAGAAAGGTGGTGATGCCGCCGACCGCGGCCGCCGCCGTCTCCTGGGCGGCATCGGCGGCCACGCGCGGGCGCGAAATATCCTTGCCGTGCCCGAGGTGCAGGTGCGCGTCGACGACGCCCGGCAACACGGTGAGGCCAGTGATATTGAGCCGTGCCGCGGCACTGACTGCGGTGCCGCGCGCCAGGATTGCCGCGAACTTGCCATCGCGGATCGCAAGGTCGGCGGCGATCGGGTCGGCTCCCGGCAATAGCAGATCGCCGCCGGCGAGGACGGTGTCGAAGTGCATCATGACTTGGCTCCAGCGCAGACAGCCGTGGGTGGCGATGCAAGAACAACGCCCAGCCGCGCCGCCGAGTGCCGCTCCAAGGTGTCAACGGCATGCTCGAGCTCGGCGACGGCCGCCGCTTCGAGACAAAGCGCGGCATTGGCCCGGAACTTGGCCCTCACCTCGTCGCCGCCGGCCGGCCGGTTGGCACCGCCGAACACGTCGTCGATGCGGCAACGCCGCGTGCCTCCCGCTCGCAAGGTCACG
>DATFXD010000098.1:0-2706 GCA_035258605.1 Hyphomicrobiaceae bacterium
GAACCGCTGTAGGCCTTTTCATAGAGCCGTCGGCAGTTTTTCCGATCGAGCGGCAGCGGATTGCCGCCCGCCGTCGGGTCGAGCGGCGCCATTTCGCTCATGCGGTCGAACTGGCGGTCGTCGACCCCCAGGTTCGCCAAGGTCGGTGGAATGCCAAGTTCGGCGCGGAGCGCCAGCACCCAGCCAAGAAAGGCATCGAAGCTGGGCTCGAGCCCCAAGTAGGCGGCAAGGCGGGCGATCTTGTCGTCGATGGCGGCGCGATTGAAGACCAGCACATAGGGCATAAAGACGGCGTTGGTCAGGCCGTGATGGGTATCATAGAGCGCTCCGACGGGATGCGAGAGGGCATGTATGGCGCCCAGCGCCTTTTGGAACGCCGTGGCTCCCATCACCGCCGCCGCCATCATGTTGGCGCGCGCCGAAACGTCGGTGCCGTCCCGATAGGCGCGGGCCAGGTTGTCCTTGACGAGCCGAATGCCCTCAAGCGCGATGCCGTCGGCGAGCGGATGATAGGCCGAGCCGCAATAGGCTTCGAGGCAGTGCGCCAGCGCGTCCATGCCGGTGCCGGCCGTGGTCGCCGGCGGCATGCCAATGGTCAGTTCCGCATCGCAAATCGCGATCCTTGGCAGCATCAAGGGGTGAAAGATCACCTTCTTGCTGCGCGTTTCCTCGTCGGTGATGACGCCGGCGCGACCAACCTCGGAGCCGGTGCCGGCGGTGGTCGGCACGGCCAGGATCGGCAGAATTCCCGAAGGCTCGGCACGGGTCCACCAGTCAGCGACGTCCTCGAAGTCCCACAGCGGCCGGCGTTGCCCGGCCATGAAGGCGATCACCTTGCCGGCATCCAGCGACGAGCCGCCGCCGAAGGCAATAACACCGTCGTGACCGCCATCGCTGAGCGCGCTCAGCCCGGCTGTGATGTTGGCCGCGATCGGATTGGGCCTGACCTCGGCGAACACCGAGACCGGCACGCCGGTGCCAGCCAGTGCCTCGAGCGCGCGCTTGAGCATGGGCGTCTGCGCCAGCCCGGTATCCGTCACCAACAGCGGCCGGGCCATGCCCGTGGCTTTGACGGCATCGGCGAGTTCGCCAATGCGTCCGGCGCCAAAGCGCACGGCGGTGGGATAGGCCCAGTTACCGACGAGGGGCATGCGCGGCGTCTCCATGGGCTCTGGTGCGGGCATTCGTTGAGGGGCGCTGCCCGGCTTTGCGCGATTGTTAGCGACCTCAGCTGCGTTCAAAGCCTCTGATCAGTTCCCAATCGGTGATGCGACGATCCATTTCGAACTGTTCCCAGCGGGCGGTGTGCAGGTAGTGCTCGATCACCGCGTCACCGAAGGCTTGCCGCATCAGGTCCGATCCGGCAAGGCAGTCGCTGGCTTCGCGCAGGGTCTTGGGGATCTCCGGCAGCGCCTCACCGGCGTAGGCATCGCCCGCAAACGGTGGTGCGAGCTCGAGCTTGTCCTCGATGCCTTTGAGGCCGGCCGCGATCAGCGCCGCAAACGCCAGGTAGGGATTGAGGTCGGCGCCACCGATCCGGCATTCGATGCGGATCGCCTTGCTGCCCTCGCCGCACAGGCGAAAGCCCGCCGTGCGGTTGTCGCGGCTCCATACCGCCTTGGTCGGAGCAAAGGTGCCGACCTGAAAGCGCTTGTAGGAGTTGATATAGGGCGCCAGAAAATAGGTGATTTCGCGCGCGTACTTGAGCTGCCCCGCCACAAAGGCGCGCATCAGGTCGGACATGCCGTAGGCGGCCTCTGGCGCCTGGAACAGCGGCTTGTTGCCAAGGGCATCCCAAAGCGAGAGGTGGATGTGTGCGGAGGAGCCGGCGAGGTCGTAGCGCCACTTGGCCATGAACGTGACCGCCTTGTTTTGGGCCGCGGCGATCTCCTTGATGGCATTCTTCAAGATCACATGGCGGTCAGCCATCTCGAGAGCGTCGGTATAGCGAACGTTGATCTCCTCCTGCCCCGGGCCCCATTCACCCTTGGTATTCTCCACGGCAATGCCGGCACCCTCAAGACCGCGCCGGATGGCGCGCATCACCGCCTCTTCCTTGCTGGTCTGCAGGATGTGGTAGTCCTCGATATAGCTGCCGGCGGTCTCGAGGCCAGAAAAGCGCTTGGCGGTGGCCGAGGCATAGCTCTCATTGAACAGATAGAACTCGAGCTCGGAGGCACAGAACGCGCGCATGTTTTTGGCCGCCAGCCGTGCCAGTTGCCGCTTGAGCATGGCGCGTGGCGAGTGCGGCACTTCGCAGGCGTGGTGGTCGAGCACATCCGCCAGCACCAGCGCCGTTCCCGCCAACCAAGGCAGCTTGCGCAGGGTGGTGAGGTCCGGCTTCAGCACGACATCGCCGTAACCTTTGTCCCAGCTGGCTGCCGCATAGCCCGGCACCGGCTCCATATCGATGTCGTTGGCGAGCAGATAGTCGCAAGCATGGGTTTCGGCATGCGCGCTATCAATAAAGTATTCGGCCTGAAACCGTTTGCCGATCAAGCGGCCCTGCATGTCGACCATACACACCAGTACCGTGTCGATGGTGCCCGCCCTGACCGCGTCGATCAGCTCCTCGAAACCCAAGTTGCCGGCCATCGCCGCCCCTCATGTTTGCCCACGCTGTGGAGTCGGTATCATCGGCGGCGCCGGCGGCAATGTCGAGCCATGCAGCGCCAGGTCAATACGCTTCCCCGGTTCACGCGTCTG
>DATFXD010000099.1:0-14709 GCA_035258605.1 Hyphomicrobiaceae bacterium
GCGGATCGAGGCCGGCCGGCAAAGCGCAAAACGATCATGGCACCTCGAACCATCGCGATCGCGACCAAACCACGGCGCGCCGCAGCTGCGTGCCGGCGGTGACGCCAGCGATCCAAGCCACCGCGGCCAGCGTGAATGGCAGCATCAGATGCAAGTATCGGAATACGGCAAGATCGAGTGCAATGACGAGCAAACTGGCCGCCCGCCAGTTAAGAAAGTCAAAGCCGCGCGTCTGGAACCGGGCGCCAAGCAGGATGGCGAGGCACGCGAGTGCGCCAAGGAAGAGGTGCGCGCTGGCATGGTTGAGCTCGGCATAGGAGCGGTTGCCGTCGATCAGTTCCGCCGTCATTTGGGCATGAATGTCGACACCGCTGATGCCCTCGCCGGTGCGCAGCGACAGTGGGGTCCAGTGCCGATCGAGGGAGAACAGCTTGCCGCCGATGATGATGACCCGGTTGTGCACGAAGGCGGCGCGTTGTTCGCGGGGAGCGCTGAGGAAGGCGTGCGCCGAGATTTCGGCAAAGGTCGGCGCGCCGTCAGTTGGGGGCAGCAGCCAGGAGATCCGATCCGGGGGCGCGGTCCCGCTCCAACCCGCCGCCTTCGCCAGCGCCGTGGAAAAGCTGTCCTTGATCCGCGCATCCCCCGGGGCGCGGGCGCGATAGCGAATGACATGGTCGTTGTCGGGCAACAGGTCGATGTAGCCGGCGCGCACACCGCTGCTGGCGATGACGTTGAGCTGGTAGGCGAGCTGCGCCGGCCGCGAGCTATCCTCAAACACGCCGAGCACGATTTTGGCCTTGGCAGCCTGCAGCGCCGCCATCAACTTGCGATCGTTGGCGGCTTCCGTGTCGCGTGTGAAATAGAAGTCGAGGCCGATGGCGCGCGCTCCGGCGTCGTCGACGGCGCTGATCAGGTCGGCCAGATAGCCGCGATTGACCGGCAGAATGTAAGGCAATCCCTCGAGGCTATCCTCGGTGACCGGGATCATGGCCACCCCGGCATGGGAGGTGGACGCACGATCCGACAGGAAGGCAGTGCGCCAGTCGGCCGCCCAGTGTTCCGCCCGCAGCAGCGCTGGGGCCACCGCCGGCACCAGGAACAGACCGATCAGAACCAGGATCGAGCCGGCGCACAGCAAAAAATTGATCGGCGAGGCGTTGGCCGTAATCCCAGCTGACGACCGACCGGCCCGCACCTTACCCCCCGACCATCCCCTCGACCGACGCACGCTGCGGCCTGTGTTCGAGCGTGATAAAACTTTCTGTCGAGAAGGAGGCCGCGTCAACCCGTGCGGGATCTGCCGCTCGGACCTTTGCTGGTGTCGTGCCGGCCGACCGCCATCGGCAAGGTGGTGGTTGCGGGCGTATGGGCGTTTGGCCTGCGACGCGCCATTTGCGCTTGTCGCCGATTTGGCAGCCACAACACGGGTTAGCCTTTTTGCTTGCCTGCGGCTGGCTCGCGGGCGAAGACTTGACAGCACACAACGAGCATTGCCGTGGGGAGGGACACATTATGACGACACGACGCGAGTTCATGGTCGGCGGCGCCGCCGTCCTGGCGGCAACGCAACTCGTCCCGCCGGCGTTCGCGCAGTGGCGTCCGAGCGAGCGCTATCCGGATCCCGCCGTCGAAATCTTGGATCCGAGCTTTGCCAAGTACCGCCTGCCACTGGCAAGCGTCGAGCGTCTCGCCACCGGCATGCGGTGGAGCGAAGGGCCGGCCTGGTTCGGAGCCGGCCGCTACCTGGTGTGGAGCGATATTCCCAATAACCGCATCATGCGCTGGCAGGAGGAGAACGGCGCCGTCAGCGTCTTCCGGCAGCCGTCCAACAATGCCAATGGCAACACCCGAGACCGGCAGGGGCGCCTTGTGACCTGTGAGCACGACACGCGCCGGCTGACACGTACCGAATTCGACGGCACCATCACCACCTTGATCGACAAGTTCGACGGCAAACCGCTCAATTCGCCCAACGACGTGGTGGTCAAATCCGACGATTCGATCTGGTTCACCGATCCGCCATTCGGCATTCTCGGAAACTATGAAGGCCACGTGGCCACGCCCGAGCTGCCGACCAATGTCTATCGGCTTGATCCCGGTAGCGGGCGTGCCACCGTCGCCGCCGGTGATGTCAATCGGCCGAACGGGCTTGCCTTCTCCCCCGACGAAAGCAAACTCTATATCGTTGAGGCGGGCGTCACGCCGCGCGTGATCAAGGTCTATGATGTCGTCGACAACGGCAGCCGGCTTGCCAACGGACGACCGTTCATTACCGCGGAGGCCGGCGGAACCCCGGACGGTTTTCGGCTCGACGTTGATGGTAACCTGTGGTGCGGCTGGGGCATGGGCAACGACAAGCAGGACGGGGTAAAAATCTTCGACGCCACCGGCAAGCCGATCGGCTTCATTGCCCTGCCCGAGCGCTGCGCCAACGTTTGCTTCGGCGGCGTCAAACGCAACCGGCTGTTTATGGCGGCCAGTCATTCACTCTATGGCCTCTACGTCAACACGCAGGGCGTGGCGGGCGGCTGAGCCCGGCTGGTTTGGCAGCGCGCAGCGCCGGCGCGCAGTATTTTGCGCGGCGCGCGCAACGTGATAGCGATGACGTCCTGTTGCCCTGCGACCGGAGCTGAACAAGTTGCGGGAATTTGTCTATGTCGCCCCGCCATCGATCGCCGAGGCGCTCATCGAGCTCAGCGGTGACAACGCACGGCCGCTGGCCGGGGGCACCGATCTGCTGCCGCAGTTGCGCGAAGGTCGGCGTCACGCCGATCGCGTCGTCGACCTCAAGCGGATTGGCGAGCTCACCACGGTACGGCGGCTGCCGCAGGGCGGTGTCGAGATCGGGGCCGCCGCCAGCGCCACCGCCGTGGCGCGCCACGAGGCGATTGCCGCCGACTATCCCGCGATCGCCGCCTCGGCGCGCCTGCTCGGCAGCGTACAAGTGCAAAATCGCGCCAGCATTGGCGGCAACGTGTGCAATGCCGCACCGTCGGCCGACGTCGTGCCGGCGCTGATGTGCCACCAGGCGACGGCCAGGGTTGCCAGCGGCGACGGTTGGCGCGAGATCGGGCTTGAGGACTTCTTTACCGGCCCGGGCAAGACCGTGCTGAAGCCCGGCGAACTGTTGCTGTCGCTGGCGCTGGCTCCGGCGCCTCAACGCTCAGCGACGACCTACCTGCGCTTTACGCCGCGTCGCGAGATGGACATTGCCATTGCCGGCGTGGCGGTGCGCATCGACCTCGCCGCCGACCACACCATCGCGCTCACCCGCATCGCCCTGGCGGCGGTCGGACCGACGCCGCTGCGCGCGCCGTCTGCCGAAGCGATCCTGCGCGGTCATCGGCTGGACCGCGAGGTGGCGGCCGCCGCCGCGGCGGCGGCGGCCAACGATGCGCGCGCGATCTCCGATACGCGCGCTTCGGCCGACTACCGCCGCGCGCTCACCGAAGTGCTGACGCGGCGAGGCATCGCTGCCTGCGCCCGCAGCCTCAACTTGACGTGGGACGGACCATGAAGGTGCTCGTCAGCTGCCGGGTCAACGGCGAACAGCACAGCGTGCTGGTTGATCCGCGCGATACCCTGCTCGAGCTCTTGCGCGAGCGCATCGGCCTGACCGGCACCAAGGAAGGCTGCGGCAACGGCAACTGCGGAACCTGCACGGTGCTGTTCGACGGTATGCCGGTCAATGCCTGCCTGGTGTTGGCACTGGAGGCGCCAGGGCACGAGGTGCTGACCATCGAGGGGGTGGCGCGCGGCCCCGAGCTCGATCCGATCCAGCGGGCGCTGGTGGAGGTGGGTGGTACGCAGTGCGGCTTCTGCACCCCTGGCATCGTCCTCTCCGCCAAGGCCTTGCTGGCTGCCAATCCGGCGCCGAGCGAACTGGATATCCGGCAGGCAATCGCCGGCAACCTCTGTCGCTGCACCGGCTACAACAAGGTGGTCGATGCCATCGCGGCGGCTGCGCAGGCAACCCGGAAGCGTTTAGACCATGGCGCTTGATCCCTCCCCTCCGCACGCGCGCCCGCACCGCGTTGTGGGCAAACGGCTGCCGCGTGTCGACGCCCGACAGCGGGTCACCGGCGAGGCCATCTATCCCGCCGACCTGGCGCTGCCGGGCATGGTGCACGCAAAGCTCCTGCGCAGCCCACTGGCGCATGCCCGCATCCTCGGCATCGATACCCGGCGCGCCAGAGCCCTGCCCGGCGTGCTGGCGGTGGTCACGGCCGCCGATTTCCCCGAGCTGCCGGTGGGGGAAATGATCCCGATGGGCGAGACCGGCTACGACATGTGGATGGTGGCCGCCATCAATATGGCGCGCGACAAGGTGCATTGGGTTGGGCAGCCGGTCGCCGCGGTCGCAGCCCTCGACGTTCACACCGCCACGGCTGCGCTGGCACTGATCGAGGTCAGCTATGCACCGCTGCCGGTGGTGCCCGATATTGTCACGGCGATCGCCGCCGATGCGCCGGTGCTGCACGATCATGTTTTCACCAAGGGGGTCGAGCCGCGGCCGCGTGCGCCGAGCAATGTCTGCTCGCGCGTCCTCATCGCCCGCGGCGATGCACCGGCGGCGCTGGCAACGGCCGCGGAGCGGGCGCAGATCACCGTATCGGTTGATACCGCGCACCAGGGTTACCTGGAGCCGCAGGTGGTGGTGGCCCAGGTCGACGCCAACGGCTTTGCAACGGTCTGGGCCTCGACCCAGGGCCAGTTCACCGCCGAACTGATGATTGCACGCATGTTGGGCCTGCCGGCAGCAAAGCTGAGGGTGGTGCCGCTTGAGGTTGGCGGCGGCTTTGGCGGCAAGATTGCCATTCACGGCGAGGCGGTCGCGGTACGTCTGGCGCAAATGTGCCGGCGGCCGGTCAAGCTGGTGTTCAGCCGGGAGGAGGTGTTGCAGGGCGGTAGCGGCCCGGCCGCCGGGGCCTTGATCGAGGTCGGCGTAGCTGCCGCCGCGGACGGGCGACTGGTCGCCATCGAGGGCTGCTACCGCATGGATGCCGGCGGCCTTCCGGGCCTGAGCCCATCGCTGCTCATGCAGGCCTCGGCCGCGCTCTACCAGTGCCCCAACCTCAAGCTCGAGGGCTTCGACGTCGTGACCAATAAGCCGCGCACCGAAGCCTACCGTGGGCCGGGCGGCATCCAGGCCGCCTTCGCCATGGAGCAGGCGATCGACGCCTTGTGCCAACGGCTCGGCATCGACCCGCTCGAATTCCGCAAGCGCAATGCCTCGGTGACCGGCAGCCTGATGCCGATTGGCACCCCGTTCCCCGCCATCGGTCTAAGCACCATCCTCGACCGGGTTCATCAGCACTCCTGTTGGAGCGATCCCGTCGGGGTGGGGGCCTATCCGCGCGGCCGTGGACTGGCGCTCGGCTATTGGCGGGGCACCTCGATGACCTCGGCGGCACACATCACCATTGCCGGTGACGGCCGCCCGATGGTGACCATCGGCACCGTCGATTTGTCCGGCACCCGGTCGACGATGGCGCAGGTGGTGGCCGAGGAATTCGGGGTGCCGGTCGAGGAGATCCACATCCAGACCGGCGATTCCAAGTCGGTGGGCTACAGCGACGGGGCCGCCGGCAGCCGTGTCGCCCGCACCATGACCGCGGCTCTGGTCGAGGCCTGCGCCGATGCGCTGCGGCAACTGAGGATGAGAGCGGCAGAAAAATTACAGTTGCCCAGCGAGGCGCTGGACTACGCCGACGGCGCCTTTCGCGCGCGACAACCCGGCGGTGCGGCGATTTCGCTGGCCGAGCTGATGCAGGCCAGCTTGACCGAAGGGGCCGTGGTCGGCCGCGGCGTGTCGAGCAAATTGCCGCTCGGCGTCGAGATCGGGGCACATGTTTGCGACGTGGAAGTCGACACCGACACCGGCCTGGTGACGGTGCTGCGTTACACCGCCTTCCAGGACGTGGGTCTGGCCCTCAATCCGGCCGCCGTCGAGGGCCAGATCGAAGGCAGCGTCGTGCAGGGGCTGGGCTGGGCGCTACTGGAGGGTTTCGACTACGGCGCGGACGGGCGGTTGCGCAACGCCAGCCTGCTCGATTACCGGATGCCGACCGCGCTCGACGTTCCGCGCATCGACAGCGTCATCGTCGAGACGCCGGTGCCGAACGTTCCCTACGGCGTGCGCGGGGTCGGTGAGGTGCCGATTGTGCCGCCGGCCGCCGCCGTGGCCAATGCCATCGCGCGGGCGATCGGTGTCAGGGTTTGCCGTATGCCGATGACGCCGGAGCGGGTGCTCGGCGCCATCCGGGGGGCACGCGGGCGGGCGGCCTGAGGCCCGCCACGGCGGCCACCTCAGCGCTTGTTCAGCCGCGCGATCAGCGCCGAGGTGTCCCAGCGATTGCCGCCCATTTGCTGCACCTCGGCGTAGTAGCCATCGATGATCTTGGCGATCTCGATGATCGAACCGTTGCGCTTGGCCTCGTCCATGATGATGCCGAGGTCCTTGCGCATCCAGTCGACGGCAAAGCCGAAGTCGAACTTGTCGTCGTTCATCGTCTTCCAGCGATTGTCCATCTGCCAGGATTGCGCCGCGCCCTTGGAGATCGTGTCCATCACCTTAGGAATGTCGAGACCTGCGCGCTGCGCAAACGCCAAGCCCTCCGACACGCCCTGCACCGTCACGGCAACAATGATCTGATTTACCATCTTGGTGAGCTGGCCGGCGCCGGCGGGACCAATCAAGGTGGCCATGCGCGCATAGCAGTCGATCACCGGTTTGGCCTGGTCGAAGGCCGCCTGGTCGCCGCCGATCATCACCGTCAGCACGCCGTTCTGCGCCCCCGCCTGACCACCTGAGACCGGCGCATCGAGGAAAGCAAAGTTCCGCTGTTTGGCCGCGGCGTAGAGTTCGCGGGCGATATTGGCGGAGGCGGTGGTGTTATCGATGAAAACGGCACCCTTGCGCACGCCGTCGAAGGCGCCGTTCGGACCAAGCGTGACGGCGCGTAGGTCGTTGTCGTTGCCGACGCAACAGAAGACCAAATCGGCATCGCGGGCCGCCGCAGCCGGTGTCGGTGCGGTTTTGCCACCGTATTCCTTGCTCCAAGCTTCGGCCTTGGCGGCGTTGCGATTGTAGACCGTGAGATCGTGGCCACCTTTTTTGCGGATATGCCCCGCCATCGGATAGCCCATCACGCCCAGACCGATCCACGCTACCTTGGCCATTGTCGCAGCTCCTTATGCCTGCCCTGGGCGACTATTATCGGAAGCATGCGCCGTTGTCAGCGCGCGAAACGGAGGCGCGCGTCGCCCAGCGGCCGGGCCCGGGCTCAATTGCCGGCGCGGATGGCGAACGCTACCACCTGGTCCATGGTGTCGAAGCTCGACGGCACGCCGACCATGGCCGCCGCCAGCAGCGCGGCGGCGCCAGACAGGGCGAGCAGGACGGTCCTGATGCTCATCGGTGCTGTCTCCGGCGTGAGCCAGGCAAAGACCCATGCAAAGGCTCTGCCGTGGTCAGGCCGAAGCGATGCGGCGGCGGGTTCCCGCGCCGGCGCCCTAGTGACCGATTGCGGCGGCTGGCGTGCTTGCGGGCGCTTTGAGCACGAAGTCGGCCTTGTCTGTCAACTCAATTCTTCAACGACAGGGGCGCGCTAGTCGCCTAAGTTGTCAGCCACTGCAGCAAGCAACCGGCAGGAGATGAAGCCATGGCTGCACGCGGCGCCACGGCAGTAGTGGATGCCAGCAAACCGCGACCGGTGACGCTGGCTGATGTCGAGGCGGCACGCCGGCGGCTGGCGGGGGCCATCATCGAGACCGATTGCGACTGGAGCCGGACGCTGTCGGCGATACTCGGCTGCAAAATTTGGCTCAAGTTCGAGAACCAGCAGTTCACCGCATCCTTCAAGGAGCGCGGCGCCCTGAACCGGCTGTCGGCACTATCGCCCGCCGAGCGTGCCGCAGGTGTCATCGCCATGTCCGCCGGCAACCACGCGCAAGGCGTCGCCTACCATGCGCATCGGCTGGGCATACCCGCCACCATCGTCATGCCGGTGAGCACACCGACGGTGAAGGTGGTCAACACCCGCCGCCACGGCGCCGAAGTGATCTTGACCGGCGACACCGTCGAGGAGGCGGCGGCGTTCGCCCACCAACACGGCGCGGCCAAGGGTCTCACCTTCATCCATCCCTATGACGACCCGCTGATCATCGCCGGGCAAGGCACCATTGCGCTTGAGATGCTGGGTTCGGCGCCGGAGATTGACACCTTGGTCGTGCCGATTGGCGGCGGTGGATTGATCTCGGGCATCGCCATCGCGGCCAAGGCGCTGCGGCCGGACCTGCAGCTGATCGGGGTTGAGGCCGAGCTCTATCCTTCCATGTACAACACCATCAACGGTACCGACCTGCCGATGCGGGGAGACACGCTGGCCGAGGGGATCGCGGTCAAGGCGCCGGGACGGCTGACGCAGGCGCTCGTGCGCGAGCTGGTCGAGGACATCATGCTGGTGTCGGAGCCCGAGCTGGAGCAGGCCGTCAGTCTCCTGATCAGCATCGAGAAGACGGTGGTGGAAGGGGCGGGTGCCGCCGGACTTGCCGCCGTGCTGTCCGATCGCGCGCGCTTCCGCGATCGCACCGTTGGCCTCGTCCTGTGCGGCGGCAATATCGACACCCGATTGCTGGCCAGCGTGCTGGCGCGCGAGCTCGCCCGTGATGGGCGGCTGACACAACTCGCCATCGATCTGGCCGATCGCCCCGGCCAACTCGCCAAGGTGGCAAACATCTTGGGCGAGGCGGGTGCCAACATTGTCGAGGTTTACCACCAACGGGTGTTTTCCGACCTGCCCGCCAAAGGCGCGCTGTTGGAGGTGGTGATCGAGACGCGCGACCGATTACACCTGGAGGAAACGGTGGCGAGGCTCAAGGCCGCGGCGTTCGAGGTCGAGGTGCGTACCAATCCAGGAGGAGCGCGCTGATGGAAGGCGCCCGCATGATCCCGCGCGACGCGGCCCAGAGCTTGGCCCTGCTGCGCGAATTGGAACGCAAGGTGTTGTGGATCTCGACCTACATGATCCACCATGCCAACCACGAGCTTGAGCGCAACGATGGCCTCAAGGTCGGCGGCCATCAGGCGTCCTCGGCTTCGCTGGTGACGCTGATGACCGCGCTCTATTTCCGCATTCTGCGGCCGCAGGACCGGGTGGCGGTAAAGCCGCACGCGAGCCCGGTATTCCATGCCATCCAATACCTGTTGCAGCAGCAGAGCCTCGACCAGCTCAAGAACTTCCGTGGCTTCGGTGGCACCCAGTCCTATCCCTCGCGCACCAAGGACAAGGATGACGTCGATTTCTCCACCGGCTCGGTGGGGCTGGGCGTGGCAGCCACCGGCTTTGCCAGTCTGGTGCAGGACTATGTGCATGCCAAAGGCTGGAGCAAGGCCTGGCCAAGGGGCCGCATGATCGCGCTGTTGGGCGATGCCGAACTGGACGAGGGCAACATCCATGAGGCGCTGCTCGAATACTGGAAGCACGGCCTCAAGAATTGCTGGTGGGTGATCGACTACAATCGGCAGAGCCTCGATTCGGTGGTGTCGGATCGCCTGTTCATGAAATTGGCCGGGCTGTTTGAAAACCTCGGCTGGAAGGTGGTGCTGATCAAATACGGCAAGCTCCTGCAACGGGTGTTTGGCGAGCCCGGCGGGCAACGTCTGAAGGAGTGGATCGACGACTGTCCGAACCTGCTCTACTCGGCCCTGGTGTTTCAGGGTGGTGCGGCCTGGCGCCGGCAACTCGAACAGGATCTCGCCATCCACCCCGACACGCTGGCGATCGTGCGGCGCCACGACGACACCGCCCTGGCGCAGCTGATGACCAATCTCGGCGGCCACGATCTGGAGGCCATCGTCGAGGCCTTCGAGACCGCGCCGGGCGATCAGCCCGTGTGCTTTATTGCCTACACCATCAAGGGCTTCGGGCTCCCGTTCCAGGGCCACAAGGACAATCATGCGGGGCTGATGACCAAGGCGCAGATCGAGGCGCTGCGCCTCAGCGAGGGGATCACGCCAGGCGAGGAGTGGGACCGGTTCGCGGGGGTGCGGCTGCCGATCGCCGAAGTCGAAGAGTTTCTGGCCCGCGTACCGTTCGCACAAGAAGGCCGCCGCCGGCTGCGCGGGGCTAGCGTGGCCGTCGACGCCTTTCCCAAACTCGAGTGGAAAGGCCAGCTCGCGACGCAAACCGGTTTCGGGCGGATCTTGGACGAGATCGCTAGATCCGACGGGCCACTGGCAGCGCGCATCGTGACCACTTCGCCGGACGTGACGGTGTCCACCAACCTCGGTGCCTGGGTCAACCGCCGCGGCCTGTTCTCGTTGGCCAACCAAGAGGACCTGTTCCGCGAGCGCGGATTGATGTCGCCACAACGCTGGGCCATGAGCCCCAAGGGCCAGCACTTCGAACTCGGCATCGCCGAGATGAACTTGTTCCTGATGCTGTCGGCGCTGGGGTTATCACATTCCCTGTTCGGAGAGCGCCTGTTGCCGGTAGGCACGCTTTATGACCCGTTCATTTGCCGAGGTCTCGATGCGCTCAATTATGCCTGCTACCAGGATGCGCGCTTCATCGTGGCGGGCACACCGTCCGGGCTGACCCTGGCGCCGGAAGGCGGGGCGCACCAGTCGATCAGCACGCCGCTGATCGGCATGGCCCAGGATGGGCTCGCCGCCTTCGAGCCGGCCTACGCCGACGAGCTGGCGGCGATCATGGAGTGGGCCTTCGATTATATTCAACGCGAGGCGGCCGAAGACGCCGAGCATCGCTGGCATCGCGACGAGAAGGGTGGCTCGGTCTATCTGCGCTTGTCGACCCGACCGCTTGATCAGCCAGCGCGCGTTATGACGCCCGAGCTCAGGGATGCCGTGATCGACGGCGGCTATTGGCTGCGCCAGCCCGAGCCGGCCGCCGAACTTGCCATCGTCTATTGCGGCGCGGTGGCGCCGGAAGCCATTGAAGCGGCCGGCTTGCTGTCGGAGGATCGCCGCGGTGTTGGCGTGCTGGGCGTGACCTCGGCAGACCGCCTCTCGGCCGGTTGGCACGCGGCGCAGCGGGCACGCGAACAGGGCCAGCGCGGGCGCTTAGCCCGCGTTGAAAAGCTGCTGTCGGGCCTGGCGCGCGATGCCGCCCTGATCACGGTGACCGACGGCTATCCCGAGACCCTGTCCTGGCTGGGCGGCGTGTGTGGGCACCGGGTGCGGGCGTTGGGTGTCGAACACTTCGGTCAATCTGGGTCGATCGCCGAACTCTACGGCCACTATGGCCTTGATGTGGATGCCATCCTCGCCGCCGCCGAGGGCATCAATGGCCGCCCGGTCCGCTATCGCCTGCGGGCAAGATAGCAGCGCCAACGCCCGTGCCGCCCGCTACAGCGGCGCGCCCGGCGCGGCCAAACATCAAGAGGCAGGGGCAAGGCCCTCAGGTCAGGTCCGCCGCTCCCTTTACGGGAGCTATCGGCAACGGGTGTTGCCAAAGCTCGAAGGCAACCGCGGACCCAAATTGTACCGTCGGGCCTTGCCCCCCACCAAGGCGCTCAGCCTTTCGTGACATTTGGGCGAAACTAGGGCTCGGCACCGGCAAAGCCGCTGCGACGGCCGGCGCCATCGCTGCTTCGGTCAGTTCGAGCCGGCTTTCACGCCACCGGCAACAGCCCCTTCTCCTGGTAGACGCGCAGCCATTTTACGAACATCGCCTCGGTATCCATCACCTCATGGAAACCCGCCTGCATCAGCTTGATCGTCGAGGAGAACGATGCCGGTGCCGGCTCTGTGCGCCCAACGCCCAGCTGATAGTCGAGATATTGAAACGAGAGGCCGACAAAGGATGCGAGGTCGGGCGCCAGCAGGTTGTACTTTGTCCGAACCCGCTGCCAGTCTGCCTCGCGCGGCAGCATCTCAGCCTGCAGCCGCAATGGCACCGAACCGCCCGCAACCATCCCGAGCGCCTCGGCGATAGCCGGCCAGATATTCTGCCAACAGTAGACGTCGCCGTTGGCGACATTGAACGTCTCGTTGCGGGCAACGGCCGCCTCGCCGGCCCAGGCAATGCACCGCGCCAGCAGATCGGCATCGATCGCCTGGCCGATCCGCGGCGGACCGCCGGGATAGTGGAGCGGCTGGCCGGCCTCCCTCAGGATCGCCGCATAGCTGCCGATGGCCGGGATCACGTTCATGGCGCTGCCCTGCGAATAGCCGACGATCAGCACTGGCCGCAGGATCGAGAAGCACCAATTCTTGCCGCCTTGTTTGTGGCGCAGGAAATCCTCTTGGTTCCAATAGAAGTTGGGTTGCTCGCGCAGTTCCGAGCGCCCCTCGCGGGCGGGAACCTGCATCGGTCGCACGTGCACGCCATAGGCCTTGGTTCCCTGCAGCAACGTAACGTGAGCAAGGTTCGCCGCCGCTGCCTCGAGCGGGTCCAGTAGATTGCGCAACATGCGATCGTTGACGGTGATTTGCTGATCCTCGCGCCAGCCCGCGATCAGCGCCGGCCGCTCGTAGAGGGCGGCATAGACCAGGTGGGTCACGTGACCCAATGCGCCGAAGATCTGCGCGCAATCCTGGGCGTCGGTAAGGTCGGCGGCAATGAAGCGCGCCCCAAACGTCGTGTCCGGCCGCCGCCGCGATACCGCGATCACCTCGCAGCCCAGCTCGCTGGCAAAGTGTTTCATGGCGGCATAGCCGACCAGGCCCGAGGCACCCGCAACCAGCACAACCTTGCGTCGCATGTGATCCCGCAGACCTCGTAGGCAACGCTTTAAGCGGACGCCGCACTGTGGCCGATGATCGCCGATTGTCGCGATATCCGCAATTGAGGCAGGGCGTGCGCTCAACCGCGGCCGGCGGCCTCGACGCCCACGCACAGGAAACTGTGGAGGGAAGCGGCGAATCACTGTCTCGCTTGTGGCTTCCGCCTAAAGTTGTGGCGGCGGCCAGATGGGGACGATGCGGGCAGTTCGCAAGATCAGAACGGGCGAGGATAGCCCGCAAGGCGCCTTTCTTGGCGTCGAGCGTTCGCTGCGCGGATTGCAATGGCGCGAGCGGCTCGAGGCCGCGGCGCGCAACAGCGCCATCGCCATCAGCCAGCGCTATGGCTTGCCCGAGCTGCTTGGGCGTGTGCTGGCCGGGCGCGGGATCGGCCTCGATGAGGTGCCCAACGTGCTTGAGCCGCGCATCAAGGCATTGATGCCGAATCCTAGCTCGCTGCGCGACATGGACAAGGCCGCGGTACGGCTGGCCAACGCCATCCTCAACCATGAGCGGGTGGCAATCTTTGGCGATTATGACGTCGATGGCGCCTGCTCCGCGGCCTTGCTCAAGCGCTTTCTGGCGGCCTACGACGTCAAGGCGCGCATCTATATTCCGGACCGCATAGCGGAGGGCTATGGTCCCAACCCCGAGGCGATCGAGGCGCTGATCGAGGAGGGCGCAACACTGATCGTAACCGTGGATTGCGGGACCACCAGCCATGAACCCCTTGCGGTGGCGCGCCGACGGGGGATCGACGTCGTAGTCATCGACCACCATCAGGCCGACGAGCGTTTGCCCGAGGTCCATGCGCTGATCAATGCCAACCGCCAAGACGATCTGTCCGGACTGGGCCATCTGTGCGCCGCTGGCGTCACGTTCATGTTATTGGTGGCGGTCGCCCGTGAGCTGCGCGGGCGCAGTGCTGTCGCCGGCAGGCCTGCGCCCAACCTGCTCGGGCTCTTGGACCTGGTGGCGCTCGCCACCGTCTGCGATGTGGTGCCGCTGGCCGGGCTCAATCGCGCTTATGTCAAGCAGGGGCTAGAGGTGATGCGCCTGCGCGGCAACCTCGGTCTGCGCGCGCTCAGCGATGCGGCGGGGCTCGCGGTCGCACCTACCTCCTATCATCTTGGCTTCGTATTGGGTCCGCGCATCAACGCCGGCGGACGCATCGGCGACGCCGGACTTGGGGCGCGGCTGCTTGCGGATGCCAATGAAGCGGAGGCGGCGCGTGTTGCAGCGCTGCTCGACAAGCTCAATCGCGAGCGCAAGGCGATCGAGGCGGCAATGCTTGAAGAGGCAATGGCGCGCGCCGAGCGGCTGATCGAGGAAGACGGCGACGTGCCGCTATTGTTGCTGGGCAGCGAGCAGTTCCACAAGGGCGTCATCGGTCTGGTCGCCAGCCGTCTGGTGGAGCGTTTCGGGCGACCAGCCTGCGTCATCGCCTGGGATGCGCACGGCGAAGGTACCGGCTCGCTGCGCTCGGTCGCCGGGCTCGACATTGGCGCCGCGGTGCGCGCCGCGGTGGCGGCCAAGATTGTCAGCAAGGGCGGCGGGCATGCCATGGCCGCCGGATTAACTTTGGCTCGCGACAACCTGGACCGGCTCGCTGCCTATTTTCAGTCGCGGCTTGCCGTCGCCGCGCGCGGGGTGCGGGCGACGGCGGCCCTGCTCGTCGATGGCGCGCTGACGCCGGGCAGCGTCACCGATGAGTTGATGGGGCTGGTCGACAAAGCGGGACCGTTCGGCCAGGGCAATCCGCAGCCGCGCTTTGTGTTTCCGGCGCATCGCGTAAAGTTCGCCAAGGTGGTCGGCGAAGCACACGTGCGCTGTACGCTCGAAGCCGGCGACGGGTCGCGGCTCGATGCGGTGGCATTTCGTGCGGCGGCGCAGCCGCTGGGTGCTGCACTGCTCGAGGCTGCCGGCATGCCGCTGCACGTGGCGGGGCACCTGCGGCGCGA
>DATFXD010000100.1:0-3306 GCA_035258605.1 Hyphomicrobiaceae bacterium
AGCCTCGCCGACAAGCCGCGCGTGGGTGATGAGGCGCGGTGGGGCGCCAAGCCTAACGAGCAGGTCATGGGCCCAGTGCAGAGCTGCCATGCGTCAGCGACCCTTATCTCATTCCTCCCAAACAATGCTTGAGGTGTGCACCCCAATCTTGTGACGTTGATGCTAGAGACCAAGTCTTCGAGCTGGCGCGGCTTGCCTTCGGACTCGGAGTTGCCCGAGGCTGTGCAAAAACTCCTGGATGCCGCCGCGCCCAGTCGCTCGTCAATCACGCAGCACGTCGGGGCTTTCGGCCAGGTGAAAGCCGTTGAAGGCGGGCATCGGCGCCTGGCGTGGCGGCAGGGTGACGCTGCGGGGTGCATTGGGGGCCGCCGCATCGACCCTGAGGGTTGCCCCGGAAATGTAGGCGGCGGCTTCGCTGAGGAGAAAGACAATGGCCGCCGCCACCTCGCTCTCGGTGCCGAGGCGCCCGGCCGGAGAATGGTGTTTGAGGCCGCGGATGGTCTCGCGCATGGCGGCGGGATAGCTGTCGAGACCAGATGAGGCGATCCATCCCGGCGCCACCGCGTTGACCCGCACATTCGCGGCCGACCACTCGACGGCCGCCGTCTGCGTGAAATTCACCATGCCGGCGCGCGCCGCCCCCGAATGGCCCATGAGCGGTGCGCCCAGCCACATATCGGCGACGATGTTGACGATGGCGCCGCCGCGCTGCGCCATGGCCTGGGTATAGACCTCGCGCGCCATCAGGAAGCCGCCGGTTAGATTGGTGCCAACCACCGCCTCCCAGCCCTTTTGCGTGATGCGGCCGAGCGGGCTTGCGAATTGGCCGCCGGCATTGTTGACAAGGCCGTCGATGCGCCGATAGCGGGCGAGGATGGCGCTTACCGTGTCTTTGACGGTGGCTTCCGCGCGGATGTCGCAGATCCAATGTTCCGCCTCGCCGCCGGCGGCGGCGATTTCGGCGCGCACCCGATCGAGCTTGTCGGGCTTGCGGCCGACGAGTGCCAGCCGGGCGCCCAGTGCCGCCAGTTCGTGCGCCGTGCAGCGGCCGATGCCGCTGCCGCCGCCCGTTACAATCACGACCTGGTCTTGGAATAGCCCGGGGCGAAAGATCGAACGATACCTGAGCGCCATCGCGTTTCTCCACGTCATCAACGGCGAACTGTGCTGAGAGACGGCGAACCGGCGCGCGGCGAGCCGCCCGGTTCCCGGCGATCGGCAACGGCTTAACACCTATGCCGGGGCGCCAGGTTTCCACCCAGGCGCTCATCCGCATTTACCTCCTCACGCGATCGCGATTGTAGTCCACGCGCAATTTAGCCTTTAGACTAGAGTAAGGGCTCGCACCTGACAGCAAACGCGTGTAACGCTGTCGCGCGAACGGTACCGGCGAGATGTCTGCAAAACAGGGGTCGCACTGCGCCCGCTGCGGATGGTTGGGTCCGCAAGGCGCCAAGTTTTGTAGCGAATGCGGCGCGCCGCTCGCGTCCGAGGCCCCGGCCCGCGCCAGCAGCCAAGCCACGCGCAAAATCGCCACCGTGCTGTTTGCCGACCTCAAGGGTTCGACGCAGGCGATCAGCGCGGTCGACGCCGAATCGGCGGTGCTGCGCATCAAACCCATGATCAATGCCATGGCCACGGCGGTGCGCGAGCAGGGTGGCACCGTGATCGAGGTCAGGGGCGATGGCATTCTGTCGGGCTTTGGTGCGCTCGACAGTCTCGAGGACCATCCCCTGGCGGCCTGCCGGGCCGCGCTCGCCATCCGCCAGGCGGCCAAAGGCGGTACGCCCTCGAGCCTGCCGGTGCGCATCGGCATTCACACCGGTGAAGTCATCGTCACCCCTGGCGAGGCCGGCAATTCCTTGATGGGGGCCGCCGTCCATCTCGCCAGTCGCCTCGAGCAGGCGGCCGAGCCGAATACCATCCTGGTGTCGGAAGAGGTCTATCGCGCGGTTGCCACCGCCGCCGACGTGCAACCCCGCGGCCGCTTCACTTTGAAGGGCTTCGACCGCCCGGTTGAGACCTGGGAGCTGCTCGACGTCGAGCACCGCTCGCGCTGGAGCAGTCGCGCCTTGCTGGGACTGACCCCCTATTGTGGCCGCGCGCCGGAGCGGGCACTGCTTAAGTCTTTCGTCGAGCAGACCAAACAGGGGATAGGTGGGGTCTTGAGCATCAGCGGCGATGCCGGTACCGGCAAATCCCGCCTCATGCACGATGCCTTGACCTCGGGCCTGGTCGATGACAGCACGATCTGGTTTGCCGAAAGCGAGCTGCCAGCCCGCCATTCCCCCTACGCCATCGCCCGTTCCATCGCCCGTACCTGGCTAGGTCTCAGCGAGCATAGCACCGCGCTCGACGTCGAACGCCGGTTGGCGGCGATCCTGCAGCAATTTCCCGAGAGCATCTGCGACCACGCCGCCGCCTTGAAGGCGCTGCTCAATCTCAACGTTGCCGACACCGATTGGGTCAACTACGACCTGATCGAACGCAAACGCCGGTTGGCCAGCTGTTTTGTGGAGATTTCGCGGCTGCAGGCGCGCCACCGTTCGCTGTTTATTATTGTCGATGACGCGCAATGGTGTGACCCGGAAACCCTGCAGGTTCTGGGCGAGTTCGCGCATCACACCGCCGGCATGCCGGCGGGGCTGATCCTGCTCGAGCGTGCCGAAGATGACACTGAGTTGCTCGACGGCTTCCCCGGCGCCCAGAGCATTCGCCTGCGCGAGTTGAGCGGGCCGGAAACCGCCGAATTCTTGCACCTGTTGCTGGGCGCGCATGCCTCGCTCGATGCCGTCAAGGCCAAGCTCACCGAGTTGGCGGGCGGGCTGCCCTTCTTTCTGGAGGAGGCGGTACGCTACCTGACGCGCACCGGCATTCTGGTGGGCGAGGCCGGCCGCTATCTGGTCGAGGCCCCGGCGCGATCGCTCGACATCCCCGAGACCGTCGAGGCCCTCGTCTCCTCGCGCATTTCGAGCCTGCCGCGCGAGCTGTGGTCGGTGCTCTCCGCCGCCTCCATTGTCGGCCGCACCGGGCCGCTGGCCTTGATCGCGCGCATCTGCGACAGCTCCGTCACCGACGTGCAGGGAAAGCTCGAAAGCCTCGAACGGCAGCACATCATCGCCCTGACCGAGCTCAAGTCCGAGGCCATCTTCGAGTTTCGCCACGAGTTCTTTCGCCGCGTCGCCTACACCATGACCTTGGCGAGCGACCGGCGGGCGCTGCACGCCAAGACCCTGCGTGCGGCCGAGATCCTGTTCGACAACCGCATCTCGGACTGGATCGTGTTTCTCGCCTACCACGCGGCGT
>DATFXD010000101.1:0-2907 GCA_035258605.1 Hyphomicrobiaceae bacterium
CCCCGCGGCTGGTTTGATTTCTGCCGCAGCTACCAACCTACCGGACCTATTCCGGCGAAGGCCGGAATTGGGTGCGCTTCCAGCACCCATCAGGCGGTGCTGGACGCCAGCCCGGGCGTGGGCGTGGATGGAAGCCCACACCGAGAACTACATGCGCGGCCGCACGCCGCTGCGTTATCTTGATGCGATTGGGCGCTACCCGCAGGCGTGTGGCCAACCCAGGCGGCCATGTTGCCGATGCTGCTCTAGCGCGGCGCCTGCCAGCTGTCGCTGGACTGTGTCGTATGGCGGACTGTGCGGCATTGGGGTGGGGCGAGGCCCCTCCTGCAGCGTGTTGGCGAACTCCGGAAAGATGCCGATGTCGTGGCAATCACCGGTCGACGAGATTTGATCTTGTTGATGGCCTTGTTAATGTGATCGCACGTCGTCCCTGCATACAATGTTGTGTCACGTCAAACGGAACCAAGGAGGAGACCCATGCTGTCACGTCGTTCGATACTCCTGGCCACATTCGTCGCCAGCGCGACTGCGCTAACGGTGGCATCCGCCGCGGGTCCGCAGCCCTTCAATGAAGCGGCCTTTACGCAGGCCCAGAAGGACGGCAAGCCGATCTTTGTTGCCATCGATGCCTCGTGGTGCCCAATCTGCAAGGCGCAGAAGCCGATTCTTGCCGACCTGATGGCCGACCCCAAGTTCAAGGATCTCGTTTATTTCACCATCGATTTCGATAGCCAGAAGGACCTCGTTCGGCGTTTCGGAGCGCGGGCTCAGTCCACACTGATCTCATTCAAAGGCGCGACCGAGCAAGGCCGATCCGTCGGCGAAACCAACCGCCGATCGATCGCCGCTTTGCTCAACAAGGTACTGTGATGAGCTTCAACCCATGACGCTCGGGAGCCTTGTGCTTGCAATCGCGGCCGGCATGCTGACGGTGTTGTCGCCCTGCGTGCTGCCCATTCTCCCGATCGTCCTCGGCGCCGCCGCATCGGAGCGGAGATGGGCGCCGGTGGCGCTTGCAATGGGGCTTTCCATATCGTTCGTCGCCATCGGCCTGTTCGGGGCGACCATCGGCTTTGCGGTGGGCCTGGACGCCGACGTGTTTCGCTACGTGGCGGCCGTGTTGATGGTCGCCATCGGGCTGGTCCTGACGCTCCCGGGATTACAGGCCCAACTTGCCGTTGCGAGCGGTCCAGTCGCAAACTGGACCGATGCGCGCCTTAGCGGGGTCTGCGGCGGGACTTCGGGTCAGTTCTGGGTTGGTGTGGTGCTGGGCGCGGTTTGGAGCCCCTGCGTCGGCCCGACGCTGGGCGCCGCGTCGCTGCTAGCGGCGCAGGGGCGCGACCTCGGCCAGGTCAGCGTCATCATGTTCGCATTCGGGCTAGGCGCGGCGATCCCGCTGCTCGCACTCGGCCTGTTGTCGCGTGAAGCCATGGTGCGGTGGCGTCACCGGCTCGCATCGGCTAACAAGGGCGGCAGGGCCGGGCTCGGCGTTTTTTTCGTTGCTATTGGTGCGCTCGTCCTGACCGGCCTCGATAAGTCGATCGAAACGGTGCTCGTCGAGGTCTCGCCCCAATGGCTTATCGATCTCACAACACGCTTTTGATTAAATTTTCCGCCGTGGGCGTGCGCTCCCGGTGTTCAATTTGCTAAACTACATCGCAACGTTTCATGCATCACAAGTGAGGACGTAATGATCAGAAGCAGAGAATTTGCGGCCGCCACCGCTGTTGCGGCCGTCGCGGCGTTGACCGCGGTGGTTTCGGTTCGAGCCGGCGGCGACAAGATCATGTTTCCGGCGGAATATGCCAAAGGCGCGGTTTACATGACTCTCGACCGGCCGGAAAACAAGCAGGTCCGTGAATATTACACCAGTCAGGTCGCGATCGATGCTGCCAAGAAGGGGGCGCCGCTTCCAACCGGAACAGTGATCACGGTGGTCCAATATGCCGCCCAGCTCGACAGGGAGGGCAATCCGGCTAAGGACGCCAGTGGCCGCTTCATCAAGACGAACACGATCCAGGGCTATACAGTGATGGAGAAGCAGACCGGATGGGGCGGCGAATACCCAGAGTCGAAGCGCAACGGCGAATGGGAGTATCAGGTCTTCCGCGCCGACAAGACGGCTAACCCGAACGCCAATCTGGACAGCTGCTTCAACTGCCACAAGCCCCAGGCCAGCAACGATTTCGTCTACTCCTACGACAAGATGAAGCTTGCCGCGCGATAGCTGGGCGGTCATACGTGACACCATAACCGCGGCCAGCATTTCCCCCTTTCGAAGCCTGCCCTCGAAAGCGGGGCAATCGTATGTGGCCGCGGCCGCCTTGCCCCTTGCGGGGACAGGTGAGGCTGCGGCCAATGCAATTACCCTGCGCCTGCCAGCGAGGGTGCTGCGGATCCGCGGTTTCCGCGGAGCCACGACGTCTCTGCCGGCACCGCGCTTTTGTTGCTTCCGTCTAGACTAGTGTTTGAAATACTCCCGCTGCTGAAGGATGTTGATTGTCTGATCACCGGCGGCCGCCGCGAGGTGATAATAGGCGCGGCGGCGCGCAGACAGCGGGTCGGACCGCAGCGCGATAGGAGCCTCGCCCGCGCAAGCGGAGGCCCATGACATGTAGCCTAAACTGGGCCCACGGGCGCGGGAACGAATACGCGGGAATAAACGTTTTCTTCTGTCGTAGCCGGAGGTTGCCATGTCCGTTATTGCGTGGATCATTTTGGGACTAATAGCCGGGTTCATCGCCAACAGGATCGTAGGTCGCCGCGGCGGTGGCATGATCTTTGACACCGTGCTCGGAATTATCGGGGCGGTGGTGGGTGGCTGGCTGTTTGCCTTCTTCGGGGCGCATGAGGTTATGGGCTTTGATCCCTACAGCTTTATTGTCGCCATCGTCGGGGCAGTGCTGG
>DATFXD010000102.1:0-2940 GCA_035258605.1 Hyphomicrobiaceae bacterium
CGACGCGGTGCGCCGCGTGCTTGCCACCTACGAGGAGGCGCGCAAGCTGGCGCTGGCCAACTACGAGGAGCTCAAGGCGGTGTTCAAGGCGGTCACCAAATTGCCCGACGCCGTGGTCGATAAGCAGCTGAAGGAGCGCACCGAATTGACCCACAACCGCATCGGGGCGCCGCAACGTGACTCGATCCTGGCGGCCGGCATCGCGCTACAGCAGGCCGGCGTGATCGCAGCCAACGTCGACGTCACCGCCAGCGTCGACGCGCTGCTCGACGATCACTTCCTGACCGCCTCGAATTGAAGACGATGCGGCCGACGCTAGCCCCGCGCCCGGTTATAGATGTCCATCTTCCCAGGCCCAAGACCCTCGACTATGTCTTACGTTCTTATGTTGATGTCGGAACGGTCGATCGGCGCGGTGAAGCCGGCACGCGGGACGTGGCCCTCGCGCCTGCTGCGTCCGCTGCTGGGCCTGGTGGTGCCGGTGGCGCTGGCGGCCGGCTGGGAGATCGTCGTCCGCATGGGGCTCTCGAGCGGGCGGCTGGTGCCCCCGCCCTCGGTCATCTTTACGACCTTTGCCGACCTTGCCGCCACCGGTGAGCTGCAACGGCACGCCCTCGTGACCTTGCTGCGCGTGCTCGCCGGCTTTGGCTGCGGCGTGGCGCTTGGCACCGTGGCCGGTGCCATCGCCGGCTATTCGCAGCTCTGCCACCGCTTGCTCGATCCAAGTCTGCAGGGCCTGCGCGCCATTCCCTCGATCGCCTGGGTGCCACTGTTCATTCTCTGGTTTGGCATCTTTGAAGCCTCCAAGATCATCCTGATCGCCGTCGGCGTGTTCTTTCCGGTCTACCTCGGCGTCATGGGGGCGGTGCGATCGGTGGACCGCAAGATCGTCGAGGTCGGCCGCGTCTTCCGGCTGTCGGGCTCGGCCATGGTCTGGCGCATCCTGTTGCCCGCGACCATGCCGGCCTACGTCATCGCGCTGCGGTCCGGGTTGGGTCTTGGTTGGATGTTCGTGGTGGCGGCCGAGTTCATGGGCGCCTCCGAGGGACTGGGCTTCCTGCTGATCGACGGCCAACAATTGGGCAAGCCGGCACAGATCGTGGCCGCGATCGTCGCCTTCGCCCTGCTCGGCAAGCTGACGGATTGGATCGTGGCCAGCGCCGCCGCCCCGTTCCTGCGCTGGGAAGACGCCTTCGCGTCGCGCTAGGAAAGCCCATGCTCGTCTTCGACCGCGTCGGCAAAACCTATCCCAATGGCGTGCACGCGCTCGATGGCGTCTCGCTCGAAGTCGCCCCCGGCGAGATCCTGGTGATCGTCGGCGGCTCGGGTTGCGGCAAGTCGACCCTGCTGCGCGCCGCCAGCGGTCTCGACGTGGCGACCGCAGGCCGGGTCGTGCTCGACGGCACCACCATCACGGCGCCGCACGAAAAGATCGGTCTCATCTTCCAGGAACCGCGCCTGCTGCCGTGGCTGCGGGTGGCCGATAACGTCGGCTTCGGGCTCGCCCATACCAGCAAGGCCGAGCGCGCCAAGCGCATCGGCATCGCCTTGGATCGCGTCGGCCTCAGCGACAAGGCCGCGGTGTGGCCGCGCGAGCTCTCGGGCGGACAGGCGCAACGGGTCGCAATCGCGCGGGCGCTCATCACCCGGCCGTCGGTGCTGCTGCTCGATGAGCCTTTTTCCGCGCTCGATGCCTTCACCCGGGCCGAGTTGCAGGATCATCTGCTCGATCTGTGGGAGGAAGGGCGCCCGATCCTGGTGCTCGTCACCCATGACATCGAGGAGGCGCTGGTCTTGGCAACGCGTGTGGTGGTGATGCGGGCGCAGCCCGGCCGCATTGCCGGCATCCTCGATGTGCCGCTGCCGCGGCCGCGTGACCGCCTCTCGCCCGGCTTCGAGGAGCAGAAGCGCCGCGTGCTGCGTTTGTTCGATTCGACCCTCATCAACCGCCGCTCGCTGAGCCAGCCGCTGCATGACTTCCAGATCTGATCTGCGACCCGGCGGCCGTCGGCCAGAGCGCGTGCGCCGCTGATCCTGTCAGCGATCGCGCCCAAGGCATGCCCGGAGAACCCCATGACGGCCGCCGACGACATCAAGACGCTCGCCGCCACCACCAGCTGGGGCCGCGGCCGCATCTATGACAGCATTACCGAAACCATCGGCCACACGCCGCTGGTGCGGCTCAACCGCATGACCCCGGCCGGCCAGCTGAGCGCCGCGGTGCTCCTCAAACTTGAGTTTTTCAATCCGCTGTCGTCGGTCAAGGACCGCATCGGGGTGGCGATGATCGATGCGCTGGAGGCGCAGGGCCTGATCACGCCGGGGGTCACGCCGCTGATCGAGCCGACCTCGGGCAACACCGGCATCGGCCTTGCCTTCGTCGCGGCGGCGCGCGGCTACCGCCTGATCCTGGTGATGCCGGAATCGATGTCGATCGAGCGCCGCAAGATTCTGGCCCTGTTGGGCGCCGAGCTCGAGCTGACCCCGGCGGCGGGCGGCATGCCGGCGGCGATCGAACGCGCCAACGCCCTGCTGGCCAGCCTGCCGGGCGCGGTGCAGCCCAGTCAATTCGAGAACCCCGCCAATCCGCTGGTACACGAGCTCACGACCGCGGAAGAAATCTGGCGGGACACCAACGGTACCGTCGATGCGCTCGTCATTGGCGTCGGCACCGGCGGCACCTTGACGGGTTGCGGTCGGGCACTCAAGCCGCGCCGGCCCGGGCTCAGCATCATTGCCGTGGAGCCGACCGGCAGCCCGGTGCTGTCGGGTGGCCCGCGCGGCCCGCACAAGATCCAGGGGATAGGCGCCGGCTTCCTTCCGGCCGTGCTGGACCGCGCGCTGATCGACGAAGTCATCACCATTTCCAACGAGGCCGCGTTCGACACCGCCCGCGCGCTGGCGCAACGGGAAGGCATACCGGCCGGCATTTCGACCGGC
>DATFXD010000103.1:0-4880 GCA_035258605.1 Hyphomicrobiaceae bacterium
CCTCTGGGCGGCCGCTCGATGCTTGCGCTGTTGGTCCTTCTGCCAATCGGCGGCCAGGAACATGGTGGATGGCAGGGGGCGTGTCAAACGCCAGGCCGGAAGAATTTGGCCCATTAATCTTATTTTACGTAGGATAAACGACTGTTCGTTTGAGAGGTGGCAGGCGATGCTGGGGTGCTGCCCGCTATTTGTAGGATAGAGCGCGGCGACCGCCGCGCTCACAACGCTGGGCCCGGGGCACAGGCGCTGGGGGTGCCTGGTCGGGCGGGGGAAGCCCGCGACCGCTGCTTGGGCTTCAGCGTGGCGGGCTGGCGCCCGGCGCGGCCGGGCGATCGCCCATCCACGTCGCTGCGGGCACGTCGCTGCCGGGCCACCCGTGCGGGGCCCCGTGCCAAGCCGCGGGGGGGTTAGGACCTGGCGCCGATCCGGGTCTCCTCGCCGCTCAACAGCCGGCGGATATTGGCCTGGTGCTTGACGAAAATCAGCGCCGCCATCAGCACGATAAACGGCAGCCCGGCCTGACCAAACAACAGATAGTAGACGACGACGGCGGCGGTGGCGCCAAGGGAAGCCAAGGACGAGAACCGCCAGCCCGCTGCGATCATGCCCCAGACCAGCCCGAAAACGACGGCCGCCGGCCAATGCACGCCGATCAGGACGCCGATGAACGTGGCGACCCCCTTGCCGCCATAGAAGCGCAGCCAAACCGGGTAGAGATGGCCCAGCAGCGCGCCGAGGCCGGCGACGTAGGCCAGCCGATAGGCATCAAACGCCACAAAGCGCTTGGCAATTTCGTAGACGATGAGGACGGCGATGGTGCCCTTCAGAAGGTCGAGCAGCAGGGTTGCCGCGGCCAGGCCGCGATGGCCGGTGCGCAACACGTTGGTGGCGCCAATATTGCCCGAGCCGATGCGCCGCACATCGCCAAGCCCGGCCCAGCGGGTCAACAACAGCCCAAACGGGATCGAACCCAGACCATAGCCCGCCAGCAGGGCCAAGAGCCCGTAGAATGTGAACATCGGCCCCATTCCCCAAGCCCCGGGCGCTAGCCCACGGCGTCAACTGCGGTCGCCATTAGCGTATTGGTAGACAAGGGTGCCGGCAACCATGGTGTTGAGGACGCGGCCTTGCATTTTGCTTTCATCGAACGGGGAGTTCTTCGAGCGCGCCTTGAGCTGCACTTTGTCGACCACCCACGGCACGCCGAGATCGACGACGATCAAGTCGGCGGGTGCGCCCTTTTCCAGCCGCCCCGAGGGCAGCCCCAACAGCTTGGCGGGGTTGGCGGTCATGGCCCTGATCAGCGGCAATAGCCCCACCTCGCCGCTGTGGTGCAGGCGCAGCGCGGCGGCGAGCAGGGTCTCAAGCCCGATGGCACCGTCGGCAGCCTCGGCAAAGGGGTGGCGTTTGACGTCGGCGTCCTGGGGATCGTGGCTGGAGACGATCACATCGATGTCGCCGTTGGCGATGCCGCGCACCATTTGGGCGCGGTCGTCTTCCGAGCGCAAGGGCGGGCGCAATCGGAAGAAGGTGCGATAGGGGCCGATGTCGTTCTCGTTGAGGGTCAGATGATTGACGGAGACGCCGCAGGTCACCGGCAGCTTGCGCTGTTTGGCGCTGCGGATCACGGCCAGGCTTTCGGCGCAGCTGATGCCGGAGGCGTGGTAGCGGCCGCCGGTGATTTCAACCAGGCGCACATCGCGCTCCAAGACGATGGTTTCGGCCGCCTTGTGCGCGCCGGGTAGCCCAAGACGGGTCGCCACCTCGCCGGCGTTCATCACCGCACCATCGACCAAATGTGGGTCTTCGGTGTGATGCGCGATCAGGGCGCCGAAGTCCTTGGCATATAGCAAGACGTTGTGCATGACACGGGTATTGGCGACGCTCGACTTGCCATTGGTGAAGGCGATGGCACCGGCCCGCTTCAACAGGCCGATTTCGGTCATGTCCTGACCTTTGAGGCCGCGGGTCATGGCGGCCATGATGTGGACATTGACGACGGCGTTGTCGCGCGCGCGGCGCTGGATGAAATCGACCAGCGCCACCTGATCGATGACGGGTTGGGTGTCGGGCATCACCACCATGGTGGTGACGCCGCCGGCGGCGGCGGCCTGGCTCGCCGTCTTCAAGGTTTCGCGATGCTCTTGACCAGGCTCGCCGGTGAACACCTGCATATCGATGATACCCGGGCACAGCACGTGGCCCTTGCAGTCGATCACGACGGCGCGGTCGGGGGCGTTGCGCCGCAGGTGTTGGCCGAGATCGGCGATCACGCCGTCGCGCACCAACAGCCCGCCCGGCTCGTCCTTGCCCGATTGCGGATCGATCAGCCGCGCATTGAGGAAGGCGGTCGCGTCCGGCGCGGTCGAGGCATCGAGTTTGCGCATAGGCGGCACCTTCGGCCACTCAATGGTTGGGCAACAGGCGCGCCATGGCCTCGAGCACGGCCATGCGCACCGCCACGCCCATTTCGACCTGCTCGCGTATCACGCTGCGCGAGTGGTCGGCGATGGTGGAGGCAATTTCGACGCCGCGGTTCATCGGGCCCGGGTGCATGATGAGCGCATCGGGCTTGGCGCGGGCCAGTTTCTCGTGATCGAGGCCAAAGAAGTGAAAGTATTCGCGGGTCGAGGGCACGTAGGAGCCTTGCATGCGTTCCTTCTGCAACCGCAACATCATCACGATGTCGGCGGCTTGCAGCCCGGCATTCATGTCGGTGAACACCTCCGCCCCCAGGCGGTCGGCATGCGACGGCAGCAAGGTCGAAGGCGCCACGACGCGAACGCGGGCGCCCATGGTGTTGAGAACGTTGATGTTGGAGCGGGCCACGCGGGAATGCAAAATGTCGCCGCAAATGGCCACCGTCAGTCCGGCGATGCGGCCCTTGGCGCGGCGAATGGTGAGCGCGTCGAGCAACGCCTGCGTTGGATGTTGGTGGGCGCCGTCGCCGGCGTTGATCACCGAACAGTCCACCTTCTGCGCCAGCAGTTCCACCGCCCCGGCCGCATGATGGCGCACGACCAGGATATCCGGGCGCATGGCGTTGAGCGTCATGGCGGTGTCGATCAGCGTCTCGCCCTTGGCCATCGAAGAGGTGGAAACGTTCATATTCATGACGTCGGCGCTGAGCCGCTTGCCGGCGAGCTCGAAGGAGCTTTGCGTGCGGGTCGAGGCCTCGAAGAACAGATTGATCAGCGTTCGGCCGCGCAGCACGTCGCGCTTTTTGATAACCTGGCGGTTGCCCTCGGCGGCGTTATCGGCCAAGTCCAAGAGCGCGTTGATCTCGCCGGCCTTAAGGCCTTCACATGTCAACAGATGGCGGCGGGCGAAGGTGGCGGGGTGTATGGCACTGGTCATTAAAAGCGGTCCTATACGCCGACTCAGCTTGGCCCGCAAGCCGCGCCGGGACGGCGGCAGTGGAAACGATGCCGGCAGGCACGCGCCGGTCAACGGCAGTTGCTAGGCTGAGCTTTGTGAGGCAAGCGAGAACGTCATGCGCGAGCTTTTCCAGACCCACGAGGTGTTCAACCAAAGTCCGCCCTTCCAGGACGTGAATTTATTCACCACCGATCCGGCCCTGATGGACGCCGTTGAGCGCGCGGGTGCCGGCCACGCCGCCCACCAGCTCAGCCGGTTCGGTGCGACCTGCGGCAGCGCCGAGGCCCTGGAAACGGCCCGGCTCGCCAATGACAATGCGCCGCGCCTGCGCGCCTTCGATAGCCGTGGTGAGCGCTTGGACGTCGTCGAGTATCACCCGGCCTACCACGCCTTGATGGAGATCAGCATCAAGCAGGGCCTGCACTGCTCGGCCTGGGAGCATCTGGCGGACCCGGCCGGCCAGCGCCGCGCCGGCGCCACCGTCGCCCGCGCCGCGGGCTGCTACATGGCCAACCAAATGGAGGCCGGCCACCAATGCCCGGTGACCATGACCAATGCCGCCGTTCCCGCCCTGTTGCTTGCGCCGCAGCTCGCGGCCCAGTGGCTGCCCAAAGTCCTGACCCGCAGTTACGACAAAACCCTGCGGCCGCTGGCCGCAAAGGCGGGTGTCACCATCGGCATGGGCATGACCGAGAAGCAGGGCGGCACCGATGTGCGCGCCAACACCACGCAAGCGGTGCCGGCCGGTACCGGCGGACCGGGTGCTGAATACCTGATCACCGGCCACAAATGGTTCATGTCGGCGCCGATGTCGGATGCGTTTTTGATCCTGGCGCAGGCGCCGGGTGGGCTTGCCTGTTTCCTGTTGCCACGCGTGCTGCCCGACGGCAGCCGCAACGCGCTGCGCTTTCAGCGCCTGAAAGACAAGCTCGGCAATCGCTCCAACGCGTCCTCCGAGGTCGAGTTTGCCGCCGCCCACGCCTGGATGATCGGCGAGGAGGGGCGCGGCATTGCCACCATTATGGAAATGGTGACCGCAACGCGCCTCGATTGCGCCGTGGCCTCGGCCGGATTGATGCGCTTGGCGCTGGCCGGCGCCATTCATCACTGCCGCCATCGCAGCGTGTTCCAGAAGCGGCTCATCGATCAACCGCTGATGCAGCAGGTGCTGGCCGACATGGCGCTCGACGTGGAGGCCGCCACCGGCCTCGCCTTCCGCCTGGCGCACAGCTTCGACCGCGCTATCGAGCCCAAGGCGGCGGCCTGGCAACGGGTGATGACCCCCGTCACCAAGTATTGGGTGTGCAAGCTCGGTCCCGGCCTCGGCTACGAGGCACTCGAGTGTCTTGGCGGTAACGGCTATGTCGAGGAGGGGTTGTCGGCGCGGCTTTACCGCGAGCTGCCGCTCAATGCCATCTGGGAGGGCTCCGGCAACGTCATGGCGCTTGATCTGCTGCGCGTGCTGCAGCGCGAGCCGGAGGCGCTGGAGATCGTGCTCGATG
>DATFXD010000104.1:0-24885 GCA_035258605.1 Hyphomicrobiaceae bacterium
CTACGGCGCGATCGTGCGCGGCAAACCGGCGCGCTGGGCCTACCATGATCCGCGCCCGTGCCTGCTGCCGCCCGACTGGTCGCACGGCTATACGTCGATCTTTGCCCTGCAGCAGGAGGAGGACTGGAGCCAACAGGCGGCGGCGGGCGGCACCATGTAGCGCCGGTGACCGCGATCACGGGCAGGCTCACGAGAAGCCCTATAGAGCTCAAGCATAGGGCTCAACCCACACCACCCGATGCACCGAGGCGGTCGCCAGTCGCATGCGCGGCTTGATTGCAGGCGATTGCTGGCCCGATAGGGCTTGGCGTTGGTTGGCGGCCACCGCACCCAGCCAATGCCCTGGACTGGCAGACGCCCCGCCCGCCCTCTCACGCCCGCACGTCGCCTGTGACCCAAAGCACAGCTCCGACCACTGACCGTCCTATGCTCAGCTCAGAGGTCATTTTGCGCGAGGGGGTAAGCCATGCACGTCTGTTGCCGCCAACCATCGCTTGCCAGCGGCACGGCCGCGGCACCGGCGCCGCCGTCTGCTGCCGGCGCCCGCCCCTGAGGCGCCCCCGGGACGCATCGCGTCCCTCGTACGGCATCCACGCAAGCGTCTCCACACGCGACTATCATGGAGGCCGGTCCCATGACCAATGCCAGCAGCAAAGCCGACGGCAGGCTCACGCGTTTTGTCGATTGGGTGTTCGGCTATGATTATTTTATCTCTTACAGCCACGGCGACGGTCTGCGATTTCCGCGCCATCTCAAGGGCCGCTTGGAGAAGGCCGGCTTTCGCGTCTTCCTCGATCAGACGGAATACGTTGCCGGCGAGGACCTGCGCCGTGAAACCCGCCGCCAGGTCCACAAGAGTCGCAAGCTTGTCATCGTCGGGCGACCGGCGGCTTTGAAGTCGGCTTGGGTCAAGCGCGAAGTCGATGTTGCGCTCGCCGACGGCAAGATCCCCATCATTATAAACATCAACGAGGCCGTCGAACGCGCCCCCGACGATGCGCAACTGGCGACATTGGCACGCGAGAGCCATTGGCTGCGCCTCAACGAGCGGCTCGACGACCCGGATGGAGAACCGACCGACCACGCCGTCTCCGAGCTTGTGCGCGCTTTTGATCACACGCGCCAAGACGTCAAGCGCCAGCGGATCCTCGCCGCGTCCGCCGTCGTTTTTGCGCTGACCGCAGGCCTTGCGACTTGGCAAGCGGTCGAAGCCATTCGGGCTCGGCGGATCGCCGAAGCCCAACGCGACCGTGCTCAGCGCGTCCTGGACCAGGTTGTCGGCACGGCCAATCGACGGGTTCAGGCGCTCTCGACGCGCGTTGTCAAGCAAGAGGAGATTCGGCGCGTCGGGTCCATCACGCAAGCCCCGGGCCCCGGTGCCACCAGCTCGGCGCTCGAGCAGGCCACTGCCCTTCTGGCCGCGAGCACCCGCCTGCTGTCGCGTTCGGATTTCAATGGGTCCCGTGCCCTGATCGACGATACGATCGGCATCCTTGAGGGCAGCAATGCCACACCCGCAGTGCCGCAATGGCAGCTGGCGCGCTTCAAGGCCTACCACCAGCTTGCCGAGGTTGCCGCACGGCTGGGCGATGCCGATGCGGCGGTGGCCGCGATCGGTAAGGGCATCGCGCTCAGCGAGGAGCGTCTGCGGGAGGATCCGGCCGCGCTCGAGTGGCGCCAGCGGCGCGCCATTTTGCTGCAAAAGCTGGGGCAGGTTCTGCTCAAGCGGGGCGCGCTGGTCGACGCGGAAAGGAGCTTCTCTGACGCCATCGCCCAATGGCAGGAGCTTGGAGGCTTGGCCGCGATGTCGCTGGCGCAACGCGGTCGTGCCGTTGCCCTTGGCCAACTCGGAGACGTCAAGCTGCTGTCGTCGCAACGCGACGCGGCGATCGGGCTCTATCACGAGAGCGCCGCCATCCTTGAGGAACTGGCGGCATCCGATGCCGATAACCGCGACCTCTTGCGTGATCTGTCCAACGTCTACCAGCAGATTGGGGATGCTACGCTCGCAAACGGCAAGGCACAGGATGCCCTGGTCTGGGCCGACAAGGACCTTGCCGTTGCAGCAAAGCTGATGCCCGAGGGCGGGTCAGCGCGACAGCACGATCTGGGCACCAGCTATGACCGCCGCGCCCGTGCGCTTGAGGCCCTTGGCAGGAGCACCGATGCGCTCAAGGACTACAAGACGGGGATCGGTCTCATCGAGAGCGCGATCGCAAGCGACGAATCGATGCCGAGTTGGCACCGCAATGCCGCCGCCATGCTCGAAAGCATAGGCAAACTTCTGGGCAAGGTGCATCAGCCCGACGCCGCCATTCGATCGTTTCGCAAGGCGCTCTCGATTCGCGAGGCGCTCGCTGCTGCCCACGAGGAGACTGACTGGCAATTGGAAGTGGAAGCCGCCTATCGTCGCGCCAGCGAACTCATGCTGGCGATTGATCGCGAGGACGAGGCGCTCGAGACCGCCGAGCAATACCTGCTGGCAACCACCAATGCCGCAGCCGATGGCGGCGACAGCAGCAAGCTGGTGCGCATCGCCCGAGCACTCGGCACGCTGTGCTGGTCGGCAGTGAACGCGCAGAACTTTTCGCGCGCCGTCTGGGCCGGCCAACATGCGGTCGAGCTTGCTCCGAGATTGGATTGGGTGCGGCTCAATTTCGCACACGCGCTGATGTTTTCTGGCGACGGCGATCGAGCCAGGGCGATCTACATCGAGGACTTGTCCGCCGCCGGCCCGAACGCCGGCAAGTGGAAGACGGCCGTGCTTGAGGACTTCGCCAAGTTGCGACGACGACATCTCAACACTGATCTGATGGATGAGATCAATGCCAGCTTTAGCAAATGATGGCCATCACCCGTGGGAGGAAGCCATGAAAGGTATCGGCATGCTTGCGATCGTCGTTGGCATCGGCTGTCTGTCGGCGTCGGCCGAGGCCGCGGACAACAAGGTCATGCTGGTCCCAATGACGTCCCAAGAGTTGGCGGCGCAGGGAGTGGCCATCGCCGGAACGCGGGCGATCCGCCTGCCCTACTCCTGCGCTGCGGCGGGAAATCCAAGCATCACGGTATCCGACCGCTTCCTGGCGCACTTCAGGGCCAAGGGTTTCACGCCGGAAGCGATCTGCCTGGCGCTCAGCTCTAGGGTCAGGTTTGATCCCGAGACGGGCAGGCAACTGCCAGTGGTACAGGTGTCCGACGTCCGCGCCGGCGGCCGCGAACCGGAAATCGTCCTCAACTTTCCGCCCTGCTTCCGCAACGGCGTCCCGTTCCTGGAGTGTAACATGAGGTTCGATTCTTGGTGGGGAGGTCGCCTCCAGCTTTCGCAGCAAACCGATTATCGCCGGTTCGCCATCGAACTGGACACGATGGTGCGCGCCTTCCTGGCGCGGACGCGGGGATCGGGTATTTTCAAGACTGAAGCGCTTGGACGCGGGCTATTTTCGAGCGAGTACGAGTGGTTCTTGGCCTCGCGCGCCCTGGCGCGCGGCTACGGCTATGCGCTCCACGGTCCGGAAGGCGATGACCCGGAAATCGAAACCGTCAGCTTGCGGACCCACCGCGAGCGCGGCGGCATGTCGGCTTGGAATGACGAGTAATCCCTTGAGCTCCAGCCGATTGCCGCCGCCTGCCCCAGCCCCGTAGAAGTCGCAGCACCGCGCCGAAAAAACACACGGGGCGGGGACGGCTTGAGCCGATGCGCGCGGGCGCTCGGCGTTGGTTTGTTCGTGGGTGTTGAGATGTGAACAGACGTGCGAGGCCGCCGCTCGCGTGCGCGCTTCGCTCAAACTTCCCGCGTTCGCCTGAAGCGATGCGCTCCCAACTTTGCCGGGGGCCGCTCCCTTGTCCGGGCCTTCGGCTCGGTTGGTCGTTGGCTCAGGTGTTGGCGCCGAGGCCTACCCCGTCGTGCGCCGATTGTCATCGGCTGCGATCGGGGACCGCGCGATCGGAACGCCTTCCGACTTAGGTCCGAACAGTCCCGACCTAGGCCTCGGACCTCCATCTATCCCATGCACGTTACTCGACCCGCCATCAGCATCGATAACAAGCATCGTTAAATCGTGCAGCACGTTCAAGCGGGATCCGTGCGCTGTCTCGTGATGGATGCCACGTCCTTTGAGCGTGCTGCCTCGGCGGGCTAGCTACCTTGCACATGGGTAGCATTTTGCAGGGGATGAGCGAGATGGCTACGGTTCAATGGGGCTCCTCCAACACGAACCCGATTTCGATTACGAGTGCCCCGGGACTACAGATTGCACCCGCGATCGCCGACAACGGCGGTACCGAATTTGGCGTCGCCTGGGTTGAAGACGGGACCATCACCGTCAAGTTCTTCGATGAGCAAGGACTTCCCAACGCCGCGCTCCCGACCACGGTGGTGACCGATGGTGTCTACGGATCAACAACGGCTGCGGCGACCGTGTCCGACGTCCACATATCGGCGGGCGGCGTGGGTGGTTATGGCGTGGTCTGGGAGGAGGCGGCCGCAGGCCAGCCGTCGCTCGTTCAATTCCGCTACATTGCCGAAACCGGCGTGTTCGGCCCTGAGGTGTCCGTTTCCGCGACCGCCACCGGGGTCAACCAGCATGATGCCGCCGTTGCCGGGTATTCCAAGGACGATGCCACGAGTCGGCCGAACGTCGAAGGTTTTGCCGTCGTCTGGGTCGAATCCGCGATCGGCGGCGATCAGACGACTGGCAATATTGTGTTTCAGAACATCGGCGTGGCGCTCGACCGGCGCAAAGACCCGATCGCCAACCCGGCAGCCGCCGGGCTCGATGGTCGTCCCCCCGCCGACCCGTCGGGAGGTGGCGTCAACACCCAAACGATCATTGGTGTTGGCCGCGATCCATCGGTTGCGGTCGCGGACGACGGTTCAACGGCCATCACATGGATCGATGCTGCCAATAACATCCATTTGCGCACCTACGACGATACCGGGGTGCAGGTAACGAACATTACCCTCGGCGGAGCAACGGCCACCGCCGGGGGCAAACAGCACGTCCTGGCCCTGGTCGGCGGCGAAATCGTCGTTGCCTGGGTAGCGGATGGAGATCCAGCCCCAGGCATTGTCAATCAAGTGATCAAGTACGAGGTGCTCGTACCGGGCGCCACTGTCGGAACCTTTACCGTCGGCCCGGTACAAACCGTCGCGACCGACTTCCCGGAAAACAACTTTGACTTCGTCACGGCCGCGCTGCCTGACGGCGGCGGCTTTGCGCTGACCTGGAATGGTCTTGATGATGGCCATACCGCTATTTTCACCAACAGCTTCACCGCCGGTGGCATCGCCATCGACGCCAAGGTGTTCCATGGCGCCGCCGATGCTGCCGGCGTCGCCACGGCAGGATTGGTGGGCGACCGCGTCGTCGCGGTCTATGACGACAACGCGACACCCGGCGATCCCGGCAATATCTCGGCACAAATCTACGACACGCGCACCCAGGCCAACGGCGCCGACATCGAGGCCAATGGTCCGGGGGTGACGCTGATCGGCGATCCCGCCGCGGGGGGCGGTGGTGGCGGGGGCGGCGCTGCCAACGGCGCGGCCGACGTTCTCGTCGGCAGCATCGGCAACGACCTGATCGACGGCAAGCTCAACGCCGATACCCTGGACGGCGCCCTTGGCAACGATCGGATCTTCGCCAGCGGCGGTGATGATATCATCGATGGCGGCGGCAACAGCGATGTCAACGCGCCCGGCGGCGAGCTCTCCGACGGCAGCCTTCTCGCCACCGGCGGCGATACCGTGGTTTTCAGCGGCAACTTCACCGATGATGCGGTCGCCAACGACGACTATCTCATCACCTACGACGGCCCCGACAATGGTACCGGCATCTTCACCGTTACCGACCTGCGGGCGGGATCGCCCGACGGAACCGACACCATTCGCAACGTCGAGTTCTTTGAGTTCGTCGCCGCTGACGGTACGCATGTCACCATCAGGACCACCGACCTGCTCGACGAGCGGCCGAACGTCACCCCGACGGGCTGGGGCCTGACGCAAACCGGGGCCGGCTCACTGGGCACCGGCATAGCGCCGGCGCTCGAAAAAGTGCCGGATACCGACGGCTTCCTTGTCAATGACGGCCCGACCAGCCAGCCGGGTCACCAATTCAATCCCGTCATCGCCGACAGTGTCGGCGAATTTGTCGGCATCCTCTGGGAGTCGGATCCCACCGGCAGCGGCGACACCTTCATTCGCGGCCAGTTTCTCGATGTTTTGGCCCAACCCGACACCGATACCCCGTTGCCCAACGCCGTCAACGTATCGGATGGCATCGGCATCGAGTTCAACCCGTCGATCGTGTCGGGTGGCGCCAACGGCGGCTGGGGCATTGCCTTTGAGGAGCGCGACAGCGCCGCGGATCTGACGTCGACCTTGCGCACCAATTTCATGGGGCCCGGCACCTTGACCGGCGTCGAACTGTCCGTGTTCAACGAGGGGCCCAACGTCGATCAGCACGACGCTGCGCTGTCCGGATCGTTCCTCGACCGCAGCGCGGCAAGCCCGGTGGGTGGCTCCGTTGGGCCAAAGGACGTTTCCGATGGCTATAACGTAGCGTGGGTGTCGACGCACCTCGACGCGGCCGGCAATCCCACAGATGTTGCCGGTGACAGCAACTACGGCCACATCATGTTCCAGCGCTTCGAGGTGCCCTTCGATGCGGTCGGGAACCCGGCGGCCCCGGTCGCGGGCGGCATCGACGGCATCGCCAATCTCGGATCCGATCAGGCGGTATGGGTCGGCGCAGAGAATGGCGGCACCGGCGTCATTGGCCGTAATCCGTCAACCGCGGCGCTGCATAGCTTCGAGACCGCGGTGATTTGGATCGAGTCCGATGGCGTCGGCGGCGAGCGCGTGGCCGGTCGCGCCTACGACGATCTTGGGCAGGTGATCCCAAGCCCCGAGTTCACCAATATTTCGGGCGCCTTCCCGGTCGCGGCGGGAACCAATGCCGTGATCGTGCAGTCCGGGGCGGTCAACTTTGGCATCGCCTGGATCACGCCCGATGGCAGCAGCCCCAGCGGCTACACGGTGATGGGCACCATGTTCAGCTCGGCGGGCGCTGGCTTGAACGGTCAAGGTTTTGGTCTCTTATCGCCGGCAGCACCGTTCGTTCTGCAGCAACTGCCGGCCGGCTTTGTGCCGGGGCAATCCGACTTCCACCTCACCGGCATCAGCGGCGAGGATAGTGAAGACCTCATCATCAGCTGGAACAATCAGGGCGACGTTGAGGCATCGCACATTCGGGTGACGCTCGATGCCGTGACGGGCGTGGTCCAATCGATGACGCCCGAAGGTGATCCGATCACCGTCAACGTCAATACCGACGGGATCCAGGATCAAAACGGTCTCGCCGGTCTGTTGTCCGATCGCTTCATTGCCGTCTACCACGATGCCTCCAACATCACGCACGATGCCAATGGCGACACGGGTGATATCGTAGCGCGGGTCTTTGACACGCGGTCCCCCGGCCAGCTGCTCGAGGGTGATCTCATCCGCAACGGCGCCATTCAGGCGCGTGCCGACATCATTGTCGGCACCAACGGCAACGATGTCATCAATGGTGACCTGCAGGACAATGACGGGCGCACCGACCAGCTCTATGGCGGTATGGGCGATGATATCTTGCGCGGCGGGCCGGACCAAAGCCAGGGCGCCCGCGTGGAGATCCTCGATGGTGGCGAGGGCATCGACACCGCCGTCTATACCGGCCGGTTCACCGACTACTCGATCGCGGTCAATGGCGATGGCAGTTTCACCATCGTTGACTTGCGGCCGGTTCAAGCCCCCAATGGCACGTTCCTGCCAAATGACGGCACCGACCACATCTTCAACATCGAGCAGCTGCAATTCCTGGGTGAGCCGGGCGCTCCGATCATTCCGATCGGCTTCAATCCGCCGCTGCCGCCGCCGGACCCCAATTTCGACGGCACGCCCAGGCCGTGGAGCCTGACCGATGTCTCGCCCTTCAAGGAAATCCTGGTCGATACCGATCCGGCAAGCGCTGCCGCATCGCAGCCCGGTACGCAAACTCAGGTGTCGGTTGCCGGTCTGCAGACCGAGGCCGCCATGGCTTGGGTCTCGGACAATCAGCACGTCTACGCCATTCGCTATGAGGTGCAAGGCGATGTCGACCCACTGTTTTCGCCGATCCCGGTCGAACTGACGGACGCCGGCGTCGCCGAAACCGTGGCCGATCCCTTCGTGACGATGGCCGGCGGGCTAGGGTTCCTGACCGCCTGGGAGGCAGCCACCGCCACCGACAACTCCATTCACATGGCGTTCGGCAGCACCGCCACCAACACGGTGTTTGACCCAGCCGCAGGCTTCCCCGGTGGCGGTCTCGCCAAAGAGGCCGTTGGCGTCGCTGGCGATGATGCCAATGTCGCCGAAGACACCGTGGTCGGCTCGAGCGTGGCGGGCAAGATCGCCGTCGATCCGGTCGCTCAGGGCTACGAGATCGTCGACGTCAATAACGACACGCTCGAGTTCGGCGTGCACGTTGCCTACGTGCTGAAGGACAACGCGAGCGACAGCACCGGTGAGATTAGGATCGCCCGCTACGATATCCCGGTCTACGATCTCGATCCGGTCAACGGTCCGGTCGACGGTTCGTTGGCGCTCGATGCCAATGGTAATTTTGTGCCCTCCGTCGACTTCGGCCGCGGCGTCGAGACCCAACCGATCTCGATCGGCGGCGACGGCATCCGCGGCACCCAAGATGACACCGACGCGGCCATCGTCATCGCCGATGGTCGTGATCCGTCGCTGGGCGGCCTGCACGACGGGCAGTTGGTCGTCAGCTACGTCGATGCCGCCGACCACGTCCACCTCAAGATCTTCACCCCGCACACCATCGAGGACGCCGACCGTGAAGATCGGCCCGGGCTCGGCGGCGAAGATATCGTCGTGCGCGGCCTCACCAAATACCAAGAGCTGGATCTGCCGTTCCCGAGCGATCTTGGCACGGTCGCCTCCGGTCAGTCGGCAATCGTTGCCGCCCAGGCCAATGGCAGCTTTGGCGTGTTCTGGGCCGACGCGGGAGCAACACCGGGGACGGTCGACATCAAAGGCATCGTCTACACCTTCGGTGGCGCCGACAATTGGGTGCCCTCCGAAGTCCAGACCTTGGAAACGGGTCTCGACCCGAACATCGCCTTCCAGGTCGCCAATACCGGCGTCAATGCCGTGGGCTTGGAGGATGGCTTCCTGTTGTCCTGGGAGCTCAACGGCGCGATCTTCGAGCAGCGCTTCGACATGGCCGGCAATAGCGTCGGCACCCTGGCTGAGATCGACAACCCGGCGACCGAGCCGCACACCGGCCATTCGACCGCACCGCTGGAGGACGGCCGGATCCTGGTCGGCTATTCGAGCCCCGACATCGATGGCGGTGGCGGCGACGTGTTCGCTCAGTATCTCGACACGCGACAGCCTGGCGTGGAAATCGTCGGCGATCGCTTGGGGGCCAACCGCGATGTCCTCGTCGGCACGGTCGGCGACGATGGCATGACCGGCGGCGACCGCGAAGATCAGCTCTACGGCGGGCTCGGTAATGACCTACTGTCCGGCGGTGTCGACTCGGATCTGCTGGTGGGCGGGGCTGGTAATGACATCCTGATTGGCGCCGTCGGCCAGGATGTGCTGATCGGCGGCGACGGCGACGACGTTCTGTGGGGCGGGCAGAGTGGCCCCGCCGATCCCAAGGTCGATCGTGACCTGCAGGACGCCCTGACTGCAGTTGGCTTCAATCCCGCCTTGATTGCCAGCGAGCCGGGAGCCGATATCGTCATGGGCGGCGAGATCGGCACCGACGGCGTCCTGGTTGATAGCGGCCTACACGACGAAATCTCCTTTGAAGGCGAGTTCGGCGCCTTCAACATCGACCTGTCCCAGGGTTTTGTGCTGAGCAGCCGCACGGGGGGTGCATTCGTCCTGGAAGACGTCATTGGGACCGTGGTCGTGGACGACGTTGCGGGAACCGCAACCTTCGTCTTCACCCACGACGTCGAGGATGCGCACGGTGGTCTCGGCAATGACCGTCTGACCGGCGATGATGGCAACAACGTCCTCACCGGGGGTGGCGGCAACGATACCATTGATGGCGGCGGCGGCATCGATACCGTCGTGTTGGGTGGCTTGGTCACCGACTTCACCTTTGCCTTCGACGGCGTGCACTACAGCATCACCGACGCTGCCCATGGCACCACCTTGTCGGCACAGAATGTCGAGCTGTTCCAGTTTGCCGACGGCATCCGCACGGCGGCCGACCTCGACGCCATCATCGGCGGGGGAACGGGCAATCAGGATCCGATTATCGCCGGTGGTGACAGCACGGTGGTGTCGGTGCCCGAGAACAGCACGGCGGTGACGACGATCAGCGCCATCGATCCCGAAGGTAGCCCGGTCACCTATAGCATCGCCGGCGGGTCGGACGCCCTACTCTTCGCCATCGATGCTACCTCGGGTGCTCTGTCGTTCGTCACGGCACCGGACTTCGAGCATCCCGGTGACGCCGGCCACGACAACGTCTACGACGTGATCGTAAAAGCGTCCGATGGTTTCCTGTTCGACACGCAGGCGATCAGCGTCACCGTCACCAATGCCGCCGAGTCTAACACGCCACCCGTCATCACCTCGAACGGTGGCAATGCCAGTGCGGCCCTGTCGGTTGCAGAGAACACCACCGCCGTGACCACGGTGACGGCAACCGATGCCGATGGGGACCTCCTGAGCTATAGCCTCTCTGGCGGCCAAGATCAGTCGAAGTTCCAGATCAACCCCTCCACCGGTGCGCTATCGTTCATTACCGCTCCCAACTTCGAGGCGCCGACCGCCGCCGGTGGCGGCAATGTCTACGACCTGATCGTCGCCGTCTCCGACGGCACTGCGATCGCCGAGCAGCAGCTGGCGGTGACGGTGACCGACGTCAACGAGGCGCCGGCCATCAGCTCCAATGGCGGCGGTGCGACGGCCACCGTCGCGGTCGCCGAGAACACCTCGGCCGTCACCACGGTCACCGCAGCGGATCCGGATGCGGGGGCAAGCGTCGCCTACAGCATCGCCAGTGGTGCCGATGCGGCGCTGTTCGCGATCGATCCCGTCACGGGCGCGCTGTCGTTCATCACCACGCCCAATTTCGAGGCGCCGGCCGATGCCGACCACAACAATGTCTATGAGGTCGTGGTGCGCGCGTCCGACGGCACCCTGGCTGACACGCAGGCGATTGCCGTCACGGTGACCGATGTAGCCGATGCCGACCTCGCGCCGGTGATCACCTCGCCCAACACCGTAACGGTGGCCGAGAACAGTACGTCGGTGCTCACGGTAACGGCGACGGATCCGGATAGTCCCAACCCAACCTTCAGTCTGGTCGGCGGTGACGATGGCGCGCTGTTCGCGATCAACACGGTCACCGGCGCACTGTCATTCATCACGGCGCCCGATTTCGAGGCGCCCGCCGATGCCAACCACGACAACAGCTACGCCGTCGTCGTGCGCGCATCCGATGGCACGTTGTTTGATGACCAGGCGATTACCGTCAACGTCAGCAACATAGCCGGTGTCACGCTGACCGGCACCGGGGTGGTCAATACGCTGACCGGCGGCGGTGAGGAGGACACCATCACCGGCCTCGGCGGCAATGATATCCTCTCCGGAGTTGGTGGCAACGACCTGATCGACGGCGGCATCGGCAACGACAACCTCAATGGTGGTGACGGCAACGACACCATCATCGGCGGGGCCGGTGTCGACATCATCAATGCGGCTGCCGGCAACGACGTCATCCTCTACAGCATCGGTGATGGCGCCGACACGATTGTTGGCGACACGGGTCTCGACACGCTCAACATCGCTGGCTCAACCGCAGGCGACACCCTGAGTGTGGTGTTCGCTGGCGGCGTGCTCACCGGTGTCGGCGGCGGCGCGTTGAGCACGGTCGAGACGGTCAATGCGGATCTGGGCGATGGCACCGACACCTTGAGCTATGGTGCCACCACCTCGGATGGCGTCAGCGTCGATCTGGCCGCTGGCGCCGCCTCCGGCTTCACCTCCATCAGCGGCATCGAGAATTTGGTTGGCGGTTCTGGCAATGACCTATTAATCGGCAGTGCCGCCAACAACTCACTCGATGGCGGCGCCGGCAATGACACCTTGGTCGGCGGTCTGGGCTCCGACATCCTGGCCGGTGGCACTGGCAACGATACGGTGTCCTACGCCAACGAGACCGATGCGATGCTCATCGACCTGGTGTCGAATACGGCAACGCGCGGCACGGCGAGTACTCCGGAAGATACGCTCTCGGCCATTGAAAACGTCATCGGTGGTGCTGGTGACGACGTCATCACCGGCAGCGGCGTCGGCAACGTTTTGGACGGGGGCGCCGGTAGCGATACCATTGACGGCGGAGCCGGTAACGATGCGATCCTGGGAGGCGACGGCCACGACTCCTTGATCGGTGGTATTGGAACCGACTCGATCGACGGCGGCGCCGGCAACGACGTGATCGTCGGTGGCACCGGCAATGACCTGCTCTCGGGCGGGCTCGGTGACGATAGCTTCCTCTACACCTTCGGCGACGGTGCCGATGTGTTCGACGGCGGCGCCGGCAGCGACACGCTCAACATCCTGGGCACTACGGCCGTCAATCTGCTGGCGGTAACCTGGGATGGGACCTCGATCGGGTCGTTCACGGGCGGGACGCTGGTGGGGATTGAGCATCTCACGGCCAACCTCGACGCGGGCGTCGACACGCTGAGCTATTCCGGGTCCACCGCCAACGTCACGGTGAACCTGCTGAACGGCACCGCAACCGGCTTCGATGCGATCGCCGGCATCGAGAACGTGACCGGTGGTTCGGGCAACGACACCTTGAGCGGTGATGGCGGAGCCAACGTGCTGGCGGGTGGTACCGGCGATGACAGCTACTTTGTCGGTGCCGGTGATACGGTCACCGAGGCCCTGAACGCGGGTACCGACACCGTCAACAGCTCGGTGAGTTTCACGCTCGGGGCCAACCTCGAGAACCTGGTGCTAACCACCGGCAGCGGAGATACCAGCGGAACCGGCAATGCGCTTGCCAACATCATGGTCGGCAACGGCGGCAGCAACGTGCTGAGCGGTGCCGGCGGCGACGACGTGATCGACGGCGGAGCCGGCAATGACGTTATCGATGGCGGCGCCGGCAATGATGCCATCATCGGTGGTAGCGGCGATGATGTCATGACGGGCGGCACCGGCACCGACACGTTCGTGTTCGCCGCGGGTTTTGGCAACGACACCATCAACGGCTTTGATGCCAATCCGACCGGCGGACAGGACCTGCTCGATGTCAGCGCCTATCACCTGACGGCCAGCACCTTCGCTGCTGCCGTGACGGTCGAGGTGGCTGGTGCCGATACGGTGGTGCATATCGGTGCCGATAATATCACCTTGGCCGGCATCAACGGTGGGCTCAACGCGGTCACCATTGACGACTTCAAGCTGGCCTGACGATCGATGGGCGGCTCCAAGGAGCCGCCCGCGGCCCGCGCCATGGCGGCAGGCATCGGCAGTCCGCAAGCGCCGCTCCATGCCGGGTCGGCGCGCGCCTCGGTCCGACGCGGGACCTGGACCCCGGGCTACCAAGGGTGGTCTGGTGCACCCCGCTCGGCCGCGGACGTCTCGGCAGCGGACAGGAGGTGGCCCGATGGCCGCTCTCATACCTCTGACATCGCCGGTTTTGTCGTTTGACCGCTCAACGTCGGGCGCGCAGGGGCGCGCCGGCGGTGTGATCGCCGCAGCCGCCCGGCCGCGGCACGCAGAGCTGCACTCAGGCATGCCGGCGACAGTCGTCCCGCTGCGGCCACGTTTCCGCTCGGCGCACCCCAGATGAGACGCCATGGCTAGCCCGGTCCGCATTGCCATTGTCGATCCGCATCCGTTGTTCCGGACCGGCATCGTGCAGACGATTGCCGCCTCGGGTCACTTCCAGCTTATTGGCGAGGGTGAGACGGCCAACGATGCGTGTCGTCTGGTGCACGAGTTGGCGCCCGAGCTCCTGGTGTTCGACGCCTGCCTGGCCGAGAACGGCTTTGATGCCGTTCGCGACATCTCAAAGACCGATCCGCACTGCCGAATCGTGGTGCTCACGGCCAGGGATGATGCGCTCAGTGTGTCGAGCGCCCTGGCATTGGGAGTGAAGGGCTACATCCTCAAGGGGGTCAGCGGCGCCGAGCTAATCGACGCCTTGCAGACGATCCACGGTGGGCGGCCGTTTCTGACGCCGGAGCTTGCCTCCCGCTTGCTGGTCGATACGCGCGGCGGGCCCCTGTTCAATCCCCTCGACGACAAGCCTTTGGAGAAGCTCACCCATCGGGAAAAGCAGGTTCTTGATCGGTTGGCACAGGGCATGACCAACCGGGAAATCGCCAGAAACCTCGGGCTCAACATCAAAACCATCAAATGCTACATCACCCAGGTGTTCCGAAAGCTCAATGTCAACAACCGTGTGCAAGCCCTCACCGTGGCCCAGAGCGGCAACAGCGATTAGCGCGTTGGCGCCACCGCGATCACCCGCGCAGCACCTCTTCGAGCGCTGCCGTTTTGGTTGCCGCGCCGCGCAATGATCAAGCCCGGGAGTTGTGGGCGGCGTTAAAAGCGCCGCAGCAGTGCCGCGCCGCCGCGCCGTCATCCGATGCGGTGGTCCCAACGCCGTCGTGCCGTCCCCCCGCGCTTAGGCCTCGCGATGGTAGGCCTTGGAGGTGATGAGCCAGTCTGCGCCGATCTTGTGGTAGGACAGATAGTCGACGAACACCATGTCGTTGATGCGCACGCGCACCTTGGCCAGCGCCTGGCTCGGCGAGGCGAAGTCGAGCAGCAGGATCTGCTCCTCGCGTTGTGACCCAAGCGCCTTCGGCGACGAGCGGCCGGCCAACACCTCCTTGTACTGTGCCGCCGGCCAGCAGGTCATCTTGCCCTCGCGAAAACCGTGCAGTTGCGAGGTGGCGGCAAAGACGCGGTCGAATTTGCCGACGTCGCCATCGTACATGAGGTCGAGATAGAGCTGTACCGCCTCCGTCAGTTGCTGGGTCACGGGCTTGGGCATGGCGATCCTCCGCATGGGCTCTGACGATGGTTGTAGCCGATCGGGCGGCAATCCCCAACACGGGGTCCGCCGCGCGATGCGGCGTCCGTTGGCGGCAGCCCGCCGCGCGCATAGATGGTGCCGCGAGCTTTGGAAAAATGTCGCCCTGACGCCTCCTACAAGTGCGCCGTGATCCGCTCCAGCACCTTGGCTCGATCATTGCGCCAGTCCTTGCCCAAGACGGTCATCACCCGCCAGCCGAACGCCGCCAGGATCGCCGGTTGCACCACATATCTGGCGGCGAGATCGGTATTGCCGTAATGCGCGCGATCATCGATCTGCACCGCCAGCCGAAACGTGCTGTCGCCGGCGCGCTTGACCGCCACGTGGCATTTGAGGTCGGACTGGCCGTGGTTGCGGGCAACCACTAGACCGCGCGCCGACAACTCGGCCGCAATCTGATCGGCGACGCGCTGACCGTGCCGGTCGTCGCCGCGACCGTCGGTACGGTTGCCGTACTCGAGGAGCGCAGCCGCCATGGCGTCGGTCTGGCCGACGGATGCGGCCTGCGCATAGGTCAGATACTTACGCAGCGCGTTGGCGCCATAATTGTAGGTGTTGGTGATCTGCGCGGGGTCAATCGACGCCACCACCATCATATGCCGCTTGGCGCGCGAGAAGATGACATTGAGCCGTTTTTCCCCGCCGTTCTGGTTGATCGGACCGAAGTTCATGATCATCCGCCCGCTGGCATCGGGGCCATAGCAGATGCTCAGGATGATGACATCACGTTCGTCGCCCTGCACGTTCTCGAGGTTCTTCACGAACAGCCCGACATATTGCCCGTCCTCCTCGCGTTCCTCTTCCCGCTCGAGCGCGGTGCGGAAGGCCCGGTCGGACACCGCGAGCCCATTGAGCGCGCTCTCGATTTCGTGCTGCTGGGCCTGCGAGAAGGCCACCACGCCGATGCTGAGCCCGGCTTCGGTGGCGAGAATTTCGCGCACCAGGTGGGCGATATAGGCAGCCTCACCGGGATTGCGCTGGCTGTGGTAGGGCGAGCTCTGCATGCGGTGGAAGGACAGGGGTTGCGCCAGCGCCGTTGGTGCAATCGTCTTGGCATCGGCGGCTGCGGTCACGCTAATCGGCTCCCGCCGCGGCAATTCGGCGACATTCGGAATGGTCTGCAGTTCGCCCTTATAGAATGCCCGATTGCAGAACCCGATCAGCGCCTCGTGTTGGCTGCGATAGTGCCAGGCGAGCAAGGTGCGCGGCAAGGTGGCGGACGCGCGGTTGAGGAAGCTATCGGCGTTGAGGTCATAGACGAACAGGGATGGATCGTCCTCATCAGGCGCGCCGCCGGACTGGCCGGCGAAGAAGGAGGACGGCGGCAATTGCATCTCGTCGCCGACCACGATCATCTGCCGGGCGCGGTAGAGCGTCGGAATGGCATCCTCGACCGGGATCTGACTGGCCTCGTCGAAAATGACGACATCGAAGAGTTGCTCATCCAACGGCAAAATGTCGGCGACGCTCAGAGGGCTCATCAGCCAAACTGGCTTCAGGCGGCGCAGCACGCGGCCCGCCTCGCCGGCGAACAGTTCGCGGATCGACTTATAGGCTCGTGATTTCTGAAACTCGTTTTCGAGCGTCTTGCGTCCGCGCCGGAAGTCGCGCCGCCAGTCCTTCTCGTCCTGCGCCGTGCCCGCCGCCGACTCGTTGGAGCGCACCAGATCACCATTGAACTCTTGGTGACAGACATTGACGGCATGCTGGCCGTTGATGCGGCGCAAATCGGCGTAGCGCCCCGACAGCTCGCCGACGAGCTCCTCCAAGCGCGCGCCATCGAACCGAGCCAGCGCACGATTGCGCTGAAAGGCGCGATCGATGGCGCCGTCGAGGACCGCGGTCTCGATGTGTTCGAGCGCCAGGTCGACATGCCGCAGGGTTCGCGACACCTCGACGCCGGTTCGATCGAGGTCGGCGAGGAGATCGGCCAGCTCGGCGATCTGACCGGTATTTTCCGCTAATTCGTCCAAGGTCGTGGCGATGGCGGTAGGCGTGAGCTGGCCGTGGCCGGCGAAGATGGCGGCAAGCTCCTGCTCGGCACGCGACGCGGTGATGGCCAGTCGCGCCAGCTTTTGCACCTGACGCGCCGCCTCCGACTGGTCGAGGCACTGGCGCATGATGTCGCGCTCCATCGCGGCGAGCTCGGAGCCTCCCGTCCACGTCCGCTCGAGCAGGGCGCGGATGTCAGCGGTGAGCTCGAAGCCAGCGTCCTTGTCGATGGCTTGCCGAGCCTTGTCGCGGGCAACAGCGGTGCGCTGCATGTCGTCGAGAAGGCGCAGCGCCTTGGCAACGCTGCGTTCGGCGCCCTGGTATTGGCCGCGGACAAGCTTTTTTGCTCGCCGCCAGTCGCCAAACAGGAGGGCCAGCAACTTGCCCTCATGCTTCTGGGCTCCGGCGATCAGTGCCTTGAGGTCGGCGACCTCCGTATCCTCGGGCCATCCGGCGGCCGCCTCGCGCGCCGCGACAGCCTTGGCTTCGAGCCCGGACAGCTTGGTCAGCGCCGACGCCAGCCGCTCGGCCGACGGCTCGCCGGCGTCGAGTAACCGCAGACGTCCGGCCGCGGCCATCGGCTCGAGCACGCGGCTCAGGGCGTTGGCAGAGAGGACATCTTCCCAGCGCATGGCCGTGCGCCCGAGGAAGGCATGCACCTCGTCGACGGCAGCCGAGGCCTGGGCGAGCGCCGCCTTCGCACGCGGCAAGGCGCGTTCCACCTGCTCGGTGGCATCGCGCATGCCGGCCAGGTCGCCGCGCAGCAGCCGCAGTGGTGAGCGCGCGAGGATGCCTTCATAACCGCTCGAGAGCAGCGCATCGCGGAGCCGCTGCAGGACCGGGCGGGCCTGCTCAAAGGCCAGCCAACTTGGCAACGCGCCTTTGACCGTGGCAGGCAACTCGACTGGGGTCGGAGGGCGCGTGAGCCGTTCCTCAATCAGCTCGCGCAGCGCCGGTCCCCCCTCCTCGATCGAGCCGGTCATGGCGGCGGAGAAGCGTTTGAGTTCGACCACGCGGGCCCCGATGTCATCGACCAGCGCACCGCGATCCCGGGTGATGTCTTCGCGCGGGGCAGCGGTCGTCCACCTCTCATAGATCAACTTCAAGTCATCGATGAAGGCCTTCTTATCGCCCTGGCTGTCATGGATGAGCGTGCAAACATCGCCTAGGCCCACCTGTTTGAGGCGATGGAACACGACGTCCAGCGCGGCGCGCTTCTCGCAGACAAACAGCACGCCCTTGCCGCGCGCCACGTAGTCGGCGATGAGATTGGTGATGGTCTGCGATTTGCCGGTGCCGGGCGGTCCCTGGATGACATAGCTCTCGCCGGCGCTGGCGCGGGCAACGGCTTGTGTCTGGCTCGGGTCGGCGGGCAGCACCGCATGATCCTCGCGCCCCTCGCCGTTGTCGGGCCGGAAGCCGCGCCGCGCCTCCTCGGAAAACAGCAGCTCGAAATTGACGTGATCCCCGGACGGCGCCGCAATGAGATCGCTATAGTCGCGCACCAGGGTCATCTTGCGGTAGTTGAAATTGGCGAGCGTCACCGAGCACAGATCGATCTCCCAATCGTGTGAGCCCGCGTCCTGACCGGTATCGACGGCATAGAAGCTGCGCTCCAGCTCGACCGTCTCGACGCTTGGCGGCGCCACCTCGTCGATGTCCTTCGGCGCCACGTCGGTGGGTACGGCCGAATGCAGATGGGGCCTATTAATGCCGCCCTCGGCCAACTCGCGGTTGGGCGCCCGGCTCACGCGAATGTCGCGCTCGAAGATCTGCACGCCAAGCGGCTCATAGGCGGACCGCGCATAGCCGTAGGCGATGCCGTGGTAGTCCTTGACACCGGTACCGGTGCGGATGCGACGACGGAAATCGTCGAGTTTGCGCCGCGCGCTGCGCTGGATGAGCATGATGCGCGGCGTTTCGACCAGCGCCAGATCGACCCCCTTGGCCGACTGCTGCAACTGGCTGACCAGACTGGCATGGAGATCGCGCACCGCCGCCATGCTCGTGACGTCGATAAATTCCGGCAGCCGGATATCGTAAAGCTTGCGCAGGTGGTAGCGCAGCGCCGGGTTGATCTGCGCTTCGGTCGCCGACGTCTCCAACCGGAAGCTGTCCTTGACGCCTTTGCGCTTGGTGAGCGTCGCCGGCAGCAGCACCAGCGGGCTGTTGACCCGCTCATTGGGCGCTTCCTTCAGGTTGGTCCAGCGCAAAAACGCCACCACCAGGCGTAGCTGCGAGAAGCCATATTCCCGCACGTCGCGCTGTGCATCGAGGCGGACACGATCGAGCGTGGTGGCGAGGAAGCCGTAGTCCTCGAATTTCAGCCAGGCGTTGAGATCGACCGGGCGCTTCAAATCGGTGCAGGTCCGATCGTTGAGATGCAGCAGCTGAGCGGGCTTGATCGATTTGTAGTCGATGACATTGGGTGTTGAGCCGACTGTCAGATTGACGGCGGCGTTGGTCTCACGGAAGTAAACGAGGCGATTGCGGCGATTGATCTCGAACAGGCGGTCGCGCAGCAGCTCATGGCGGCGCCTGCGGGCGGTCGCATGATCCGAGAGCTGCGGCCCCGCTTCGGTGACCGGTGCATCGGCGCCGGCGATGTCCTGGTCGCGATAGTGTGCGAGAGCGTTGGCGATCTGTCGCAAATCCTGCGGCCGCTTACGCCGGTCGAGTTCGGTCATCTTCTCGATGACCTGCGACAGCACCGGATGCAGGCGTGGGTTGACCCGCATCAGATCGGCGCGTGAGCGCACAAAGATGCGAAGCTCGTGCGGCTCGGCTAGGTGCAGTCGCGCGGCGAGGCTGCCGAGAATGAGGCCGAGCACAAACACGTCGGCAAGCTGGTCGTGATGTCCCGCCTGCTGCTCCCAGGCGATATAGTCTGGATAGTAGGCCCGGCGCGGCTTCTCCTCGCTGCGATCGGCGATGGCCTCGTCGACCACCGACACCCCATCGGTCTCGCTCCGCTCCCGATAGCGGGCGGTAACGTGCAACCGGGAAACGACGTCGTGCCGCTCGATATCGCGCAGGGCCGAAGCATTGTTCTGCGGGCTGCGCGCCATATGGTTCTGGAACCAGAGATGACCCATTGAGACGCGCAACGCATCGACACCATTGAGCGGGGCGACCCGACCCTCTTCGTGCAGCGCGGCGACCTGCTCAATCAGCGGCAGCACCGCGCTCAGCACATCGTCGGTGCCAACGCTGTCCGCCGCGCGCCAATCGCGCAGGAGGTCGGCAAACAGCCTCGCCTCGTCGCTGCCGGCTTGATCAAGCATGCTGGACCCCGTCGGTGAGATCGGCGGCCGCTCGCTTCACGCGCGCCAAGTCATCTTTCTTGCGCTTCAATTCCTTGCGCGCGATCGGCTCGTAGACCGGCAACAGGCCGATCCGTTCCGCCACATTGAGGGTCAGCGCCAGCGCCTTTTCGCCGCCATCGGGATCGACGGTGGCGAAATCGAGTAGCACGTAGGCCAGGAAGTCGTGGCAGGACTTCGCCATGGTGGCGATCTCCTGGGCCAGCACGGCATGGCTTGGGGTGACGGCGGGCGCATCAGGCCATGCGTAGCGCGGGAAATAGCGCTCGGCGAGATTGGCGGTGTATTCCCCGCGCATGAAGGGATGCGTGAGAAGCTCATCCACCAATGTCCGCGTCAGCGCGCCGAGCGTGGTTTGGCCGACCAGGTCGAGCCGCTTGGTGTCGAGCGGTCCTCGCACCAGGGCGGCGACCTCGTCGAGCTTCGGGGGATCGCACGTCAACAGGTCGATCGCCTTGGCGCGAATGAAGAGCTCCGGGTGGGTCAGACCTTCCGAGCCTTGGTTATACTGCTTGAGGATTTCGTCGGTCTGCTCCAGGTAGGAACTGGGCGTCACCTTCTTCAGTCCGGTCGCCACCTTGATCAGGCAGGAAATCACCGCATCGCGATCGCCGGTGACATGGAGCGCCCCCATATCGGCGAAAATCTCGGTATGCAGCCGATAAAGCCGATCGGTTTCCAGATAGGACGCCTCGCATCCCGGTTGCAGGGTTGACCATTCGAGGAAGCGTGCCGCCGTAAAGTATTGCCCGCCTTCGAGCGAATAGAGCCGGTAATGGGAGATCTCATGACCCAGCAGTGCCAGCATCTCTGTCTCAGCCAGCAGATCGCTGACGTTGCCCATCAGCATGATGGCGAGCTCATCGGGAAGGAACACCAGCGCGGCGTTGGCATCGCCAGAGCCGCCCTGATGCTGATAGATGGTCGCCGGCACATCGAGGCCGAATTGTTCGCGGATGCCGTCGACCTGGCTGTAGAGCCCGGGCTGGTCATCTCGCGTCACCCGGTAGGTCGATTTCAGGAGATCGAGTTTGACCTTTTCGGTATAGCGCTTCGAAAACTGGTCGGACTCGAACCATGCCCAAAGCGCTGCCTCGTCGGCCTTGAGATGTTGGGCAACGGTGGCATGGTACGGAAGCGCGTCAAGTTTCACCTGTCCCTCCCACAGCCGCGAACGCCACTTACATCCCGTAGTTCAAGCCTGTGACAGTCGGGTGTGTTGGTTCAATGGAAGGGCAGTTTCGCGTATCTTACGATTTGACGCCGAGGCGCGCGCAATAGGCCCTGATGGTAGCACGGATGATGGCTGAAGGGTGGCGCACCCGAACCACCTATCAAGCCGTGGCTCGGGGCAAACCTGGATCTCGGCGCTTCGATCAACCGCACGACAAATCGGTCGCCGCCAGTGGCCTAGGTCTTGGCGGCACTGGCAAAAGCAGCCGCAGCCTACGCCGATCGGCAGCAACCATGCCGCGCATGTCACACGGCCGATCGCCACACGGCTAAGAGCATCAAGATCCTGCTTTCTGCCATTGCGCGTGGTTGTTCTGCCACACTCATTCGGACGACCGTTGTCAATGCCGGCGCGCGGCGAGATCCGATGAGGCTTGAGAAACTTTGCGATGTGAGCTGGACAAGACGGGCAGCGCTCGCAAGGTCCAGGGGGTCACGTGGCCTGCCCCGCACGTTGCGGGCGGCGCCATCGGTCACGGCTCGACCGCGGAAGACTGAGAGCCCCCGCCAAAAGCAATGCTCGGAGATCAAGTCAGAGAAGCTCCGATCTCCGAGCACCGCGCTATCGACCTGGCACTCTGGTCGCGTTAGGCAGGTCTACTTCTTCGGGGTTGGCGTGGCGGCGACGCACCCGCCCTTGCCGTCCTTGCCGCCTTTATCGTCCCACTTCATCTTCGCCTTCTCACAATCGACCTTGTTCGTTGGCGTTGTGCCCGCTGCCTGCTGCGCCAATGCTGCCGGTGCAAACGCAAGTACGCTCACCACCGCCGCGATCGGTATTAGCTTCATGGCCTGTCTCCTTCGTTGGCTCGTTCGTTCGATGAACGAGAATGATCTGATCTGGCCATAGAAGCGTGGTGCAATTTGAGCGCTGGGGTGAACGGCGACAGACCGAGATGTTCACGCCGGGTTCATCGGTTGGCAGCACAGTCTGTCGATCTCCCGATCGGCCACGAGCGGAATGGCGGCAGCCGGCACATGTCATGGATCGCCTGCGTCCCCAAGCTTGGCTTCTCGCCGCATACGCGAGCCAAGCCATTCGCGCATGTTTCAACCGGGCGATCCAGCCCTGTCACAATGGGAGCGAGTGCACACCAGAGGTTCGGTGAGCAAGAGGTTCAAGGCTGTCGTTGGATGGCCTCAACGAAGACCACAGGCGGGGCCGTGTACAAAGGTTTCCATGTGCCGTCGCGGGTGATGCCGTCCATGCCTGCGAGCAGGCGTGGGACACCCGACGCAATTGTCCTTCAGCCGGCCCCTATTGCGTCGCAACCAAGATGGGACTCGGTGCGCCAATGATGATGCCAGGCAGCGCAAAGGCATTCCGCACATGCTCACGATCCCGCTTCTTCTTCGCCCTACTCGCTGGATGGTGCCTGCTTTCGCCGCGAGCGGCACCCGCTCAAATCCCCGACCCCGGACTGAGGTTGCCCCGCATGGAGCCCTGCCAGGGGAATTCTCATCCGGTGCTGCCGCAAAAATGGCGCGGCGTTTATTTGATGATGCCGTTTACACCGACGCAGCTCGTGCTGAGCGAGATCGTTTACGACGGTACCCTTCCGGCGATGCTGGTGAGACTTTACGGCGTTCGGTCGGGTGCGGCCGAGCTGTTGGTCGTTGGCAAGAAGACCTATCTCCTTGCCGGCGGGGACGGTGGTCACTGCACGGAATTGACCGGTCGACGTTGGGCACCTTTGCCTCAGGATCTACTGGCGGAGGGCGCGCGTTGTGTCGGCTCGGCGCCGATCTCGGAAACCAATGTCCAATGGTGGAAGAGCCCAACCACCCCACGCCCGTTGACCGACTGGATTTGGTTCAAGGCTTCAGACCGGTCGCCGTTTCGGCTGCAGTTTCAAAAACCCAACGATCGCCTTTCGATCCTGTCGGCATTTGCGCTGAGCACTCAGGTCGCGTTTGAAGCCTTGCCCGAAAGCAATCTGGCGACGATCAGCTCGGCATGTCAGGCTGCCGCGACCTCCACCGAGCGACCGATGTCCGTCGACCAAGTGCTCGATAGCATGCAGCACGCGCCTCAGACCGCCAATTCCGACCTCCGGCGCCTGTTCCCAGAACTCGCATCCAGCTGTCCTGCTTCACAGAGACCCAGTTGGCCCGAGACGCTTGGCATGACCATGTTCCTGACGCCGCTCAATTTCAACACCAATCCCATCCCGACCGAAGTGCAATACAGCTGGAAAGATCGCTCCCAGCGAACGCGCATGTTCTGGCCAACCGAATCGCCGACCGCATACGAAGATGCATTGATGGTGGCCGCGCACGGCTACAGCGTGACGCACAAGCGCGGTGGTCAAGTGCAGTGCATTCCGGCTCTGCCGGGAACACCTCGTCCGAGCTGGCTGGCCGATGCACCCTGCACCTGTGAGGGGGTCATTGAAGGTGTGACACCTCTCACGCCGTACGGCTCCGTTGAGATCCTCCGATGCCCGGCGACGCCACCGCGTCTCTTCTGGACCTGGCATACACGCGAGGGGCGCCCGATGCTCTTCATGGTCACGCCGACCAACGCCAACGAATCAACGGCCCTGATAACACTCGCTGATTACTACACCTGGGTTCCCGGCTTTGTCGCTGATGCGGGAACGTTTGCAAGGCCAGCTCAATGCCCGGATCTTTCCGGTCGACCGCAAGCGAAAACCCCGCCCGCACGCTCCTCCGAACCCTGCGGCCGCTGTCACCTCACACGCGACCGTCCGCAATGACGAGCGGTGGCATGGCCCTTGCACGCCAGGCCACCGCTACAGTCTTACACTCAGTACCAATAGCGCCGGTAGTAGTTTTCCCTATACGGACGATAGTAATGGTGACGATAATGGTAGCGGCGTGGATAGTACCCATAATCATAGGAGCGATAGCGCGGGTAGTCGTAGTCATAACGCCGATAGCGCGGGTAGTAATCGTAGTCACGCCGATAGAAGGTCGCGGCCTCCGCGAGCGATGTGCCTGACTTGAACGCGGCGCTCCCCGATACCGGGGCGGCCGATGCCAGTTGCGGTGCCATTGAGGCCAAACCGGCGACCGCGAAGGCGATTAGAAACTTTCGCATGGACAGTCTCCTTAGCAGTAGAACTCTCCGTGGCGTTCTCCATGATTGAAAGTGCTCGTTGCGAACGAGCACCTCAATTCGGAGGGGATGGTGGCGCTTTCTTCCTGAATGATGCATGAACGTTTTCAATGCACTCCATCGC
>DATFXD010000105.1:0-4608 GCA_035258605.1 Hyphomicrobiaceae bacterium
CTCAAGAACGGGCTTTCACCCTTCGCGCGCTCGGCCTTTGCCGCGGTTCCGACCGGTACGCCGGCGAGCCCACTGTTTGGTGCCGCCAAGTTCACCCAGAAGATGCCGCGCCTCAACCTGCAGACGCCGGTGCCGCTCAGCAGGGCCAGCAACGGTGATGCGATATTCCCGGCGGGCTCCGGCTATCCCAATGCCAAGCGGCTGTCCTACCACGACGACTTTTCTAACTACGTCGGCGATCCGGCGCTGAACCCGTTCCGCAACCCCGTTACCGGCCGCGGGCCGATGGAGGGCCGGCCGCCGGGAGAGTTCTTCGCCCACCAGAGGTGGGAGGAGTTCTTCCCCAAGGTCGGCTACGTCATGTCTTGGACCCAATGCGCGCCCGGCACCAGGTTCCACCCCAACTTGCCGGCACAGAACCCCGATGCCGTGTGGTGCTACGGTTCCGGCGCGACCAATCAGGGGACGCTGCCGCCGTATCTGATCAAGGCCCGCTACGGCGAGCCGGTGCTGACCCGCATCCACAACAACACGCCGGTCGACCGCACCCAGAACGGCGGCTTCGGCCGCAACGAGACGCAATTGCACTTCCACAACGCCCACAACGGGGCGGAGAGCGACGGCGCCACTGGTGCCCACCATTTTCCCGGCACCTTCTACGACTACCGCTGGAGCACGACGCTTGCCCGCCGCGACAAGATCAACACCACCGGCACCGACGACAGGGCGGCCGGGCCGGATGACTCGACCGGTATCGTCAAGGTGGCGGGCGACTGGCGCGAAATCCAGGGCACCATGTGGGCCCACGATCACCGCTTCTTCTTCACCGCCGAGAACGTCTACAAGGGCAATCTCGGCATGGTGAACTACTATTCGGGCCGCGACCGCGGGCACGAGACCATCACCGCCGGCACCAACCTGCGGTTGCCAAGCGGCACCAGGCTGCCGTGGGGCAATATCGACTTCGACGTCAACCTCGTCATCTCCGATGGCGCCACCGATGCTACCGGCCAGTATTTCTTCGACATTTTTACCACCGACGGCTTCCTCGGCGATTTGCCGCTCGTCAACTTCGCCTATGCACCCTACTTCGAGGTGCTGCCGAGGAAGTACCGCTTCCGTATCCTCAACGGCAGCATGTCGCGCTATTACAAGTTGGCGCTCAGCTGGAATGGAGCGGCGGTGCCGTTCAAGTTCATCGCCAACGACGGCAACCTCGTCGTCAATCCGATCACGCTCACCGAACTCGACGAGCAGGGCATCGCGGAACGTTACGACATCGTCGTCGACTTCTCGCTGTTCCCGGTCGGCGCACGGCTCAACCTCGTCAACCGGCTCCTGATGCGCCCCGATGGCCGCGGGCCGCTGGGTGCGCTCTCCCTCGCTGAGGCGCTGGCGGGCCGACCGGACGATCCGGTGATCGGCAAGATGCTGGAGTTCCGGGTGGTGAGCTCGGTAACCAGCGTGGATGCGCCGGGCCAGATCCTGACCGTGGCCAATAGCTGCGGTCCCAACGACAAGAGCCAGGTACCCAGCGTGCTGACCGAGCAGATCCCGATTGTCAGCCCTGTGCGCACCAGGCTGGTCGAGTTCGGCCGAGCGGACGGCGACTCGCGTAATCCCGTGACCGGGCAGTGCACACCGGACTGCCCTGAGTTTGCAACCTTTCCCTGGACCATCAAGGTCAACGGCCAGGCGGCACACTCTTTCAACGCCAACCGCATCTCCGAGCTCATTCCCAAGCCCGGCGAGGTCGAACACTGGACCCTCGTCAATGGTGGCGACGGTTGGGACCACCCGATCCATCTGCACTTCGAGGAAGGCATCACCATCGACCGGGGCGGCGCCCCGATTCCGGCAACCGAGCTGCTGGTCAGAAAGGACGTGTGGCGGCTGCGTTCGGTTGACAAAGCCAAGGTCACCTTCCAGGTGCAGTTCGGCGAGTACGGCGGCTCCTACGTCAACCACTGCCACAACACCGTGCATGAGGACTTCGCCCTGCTCATGCGCATTCAGCTGCTCGCGGCCGCCGGGCCGCAGGTGGTGGTGACGCCTACACCCAACCCGACGCCCGACGGCGTGTTCTTCACGACCCCGGAAATTCTGCCCGAGGGTGATCCCAGGTCGCCCCCAGTCGTGACCAGCGGTTAGTCTGTTCTTCCCGAGTGTGACACGTGCCAGCGGTCGGATCTGTCGCTGTCAATGGGTGCGAAGCTGGGATCGGGACCGAAGAAAGGACGCACCAGGCCTCCGGAGCCTGGTGCTTCCTCCAGGCTGCCGGGACAAGTGGGCAAACCCGCCATCCCCCGAGCAACTGGCGCTACATTCGATGTGCGAGGGCGGCGATTGGTTCCCACCGCTCGAAGGTCCCGAAGCGCTGACCACTCTCCAAGATCGCAAGGGGGACCTAGGGGTAGCCAGTGTCCATTGGAGACCCGGGTCGTATCTCGCCCGCCATGCCCGGTGTGCTATCGCAATTCCTGCCGTGGGCACGATGGCTCGCCACGCACTGCGCGCTGCGAAATCCAAGGCGCAGCCGTCCATTTCCAAGCAACGATCAGGCTTTTGTCAGCCTCATGTGATCTATTCACAAGGTGGGTTGGCCAATCGCGTTTTGCTCGACCAGTGCTTGCTGCTGGCTTGCCCCGCTTCAGGGCATCGGAGCAGCGGATGCCTTTGCTGTGTGCCGCGTGCACGTCCCAGCGCAACCGGCGCACGAGTAGTGCGTAAAAGACGATCCCCAACGATGAGTTGACTGGGTCTGGGCCCGCGCCACCTATCCCCCCGGCTGGGCCTGGACCCATTTTCTTTGCCATGACGCGAAGTGGGCGGCGGGACGGCGGGCGGCAGTTTGGGCGAGAAGATCATCCCTCCTGACAGGCGCTGGTGATCCAGACCGGCGGGGGTGTCCCGGGCGGGACCAGCGTCTTGACGTCAGTGGTGGCTGTGGGGCGCGCACGATCTGCCGCTGGCACAACCAAGCTCAAGCGCCAATGGTGTCGCCCCCAGCTGAAGGCGGCTGCCCCCTTTAGTCGGCGGCCAGCTGCGAGGATTGGCCGGAACCCACGGCAAGGGCCTTGTTGTCCCGGCGTGGGCGACAAATCTTGCGCACCCACTCCGTCGGTATCCGCATTTGGCAGCGGACGCCCTCGGCGGCAAAAGCAAGGTCAACTTCGCCATCGAGTTCGAAGGGGATGAGTTCGCGGATCACGCTCGTGCCGTAGCCGGCCTGGCTGGGGGCTACAACCGCAGGGCCGCCGACCTCATGCCAGTTGACGACAAGGCCGCCGCGCGAGGCGTATTTGAGCCGCCGCCAGGAGAGCAGCACGCGGCCGTTGCGGTGCGAGAGTGAGCCGTACTTGGCGGCGTTGGTCGTCAACTCGTGCAGCACCATGGCCATGGCTTGCGCCGCCTCCGACCTCAGGGTGACATTTGGACCTTGCACCACAAGGTGGCTCAGCGCGTAGGGGGCAAATTCGCGACGAACGATTTCGATCAGCGACACGCCCCGCCAGTGGCTCCGGCTCAGCATCTCGTGGGTGCGTGCCAGCGATTTAATTCGCCGGCCGAAGGCGGCAACGAAGTCGGCCAAGGAGGCGTTGCCATCGAGCGTTTGGGTCAGAATCGCATCGACGGTGGCCAGTACATTCTTGACACGATGATCGAGCTCGGCGACCAACACCCGCTGCTGGTCCTCGGCCCGCCTTCGCTCCGTTACGTCGATATTGACACCGAGCACGCGCAGCGGGCTGCCGTCGGGCTTGAAGGCAATGAAGCTGCGCGACTCGATCCACCGGATCTCGCCCTCGCTGCGAAAAATGCGATAATCGACGGCATACTCGCTGAGGCGCTGCTGAAACGCCTGGTGCCGCATGTCTTCGACGCGGGCCAAATCTTCCGGATGCACCCGGCGCCGCCATTGGCTCCGCCTGGTCTCCCTGGTTCCCTCGGCCAAACCGTGCAGCGCCGCGTAGCCTTCCGATATCTGCATCACATCTGCGTTGGGATCGTAAGTATAACTCCCAACGCGTGCCGCCTTGCCGGCAAGCGCGAGCAGGACATTGCGTTCTTCCAGCACCAACTCGGCCTGTTTGCGTTCGCTGATATCGCGGGTGAGGCCCTTGATGCGCACCAGCTTGCCGGCCGCATCGAACTCACCCTCGGCGGTCTCTTCCAGCCAGAGCTGGCGACCGTCCGGGCAGTAAAATCGAAAATTCATGGCATAGGACGGCCGAGCCGGATTGAGTTGCGCGATGCTGGACTTGACGCGCGGCTGATCATCCGGGTGAACGTGTTGGAGAAATTCGTTGCGCAGCGTGCGTTCTACCCGCCACTGATCGATGCCAAGAATGGCGCCGGCGTTGTCGCTGCGCCGTGATTGCCCGGTGGCCGCATCCCATTCAAACGCCATGACCTGGCCAGCGGCCAAGGCATCTGCCAATCGCGCTTCGTGCTCGCGAAGCGCGGCTTCGGTCTGCTTGCGCTGGGTGATGTCGATGTTGGCGCCGATCAGGCGGGGCGCGCCGCCGTTGCGGTCGTAGACAATAAAGCCGCGCGATTCGATCCAGCGGATGGTACGATCGGCGCCGACGATGCGGTACTCGCAGT
>DATFXD010000106.1:0-13293 GCA_035258605.1 Hyphomicrobiaceae bacterium
GGCGGTATGGGCGAGGCCGGCACTGGCAATGGCGGCCAGCACGACAGTGTGCAGTTTTTTCAATGGTAACCCCCTGGTTTTTGTGTCCTGCGTGCAAGAACAACGATGGAGCAGTTGCGGTTCCGTTGGGCGGCGATCACCGGCACCCGTCGAACGGCATGCCTGGTGTGCTTTCCCGGTCCCTGGATCTCAGCGAAGCTCGCAACTGCTCCCTCCCCCGTGGAAAGTGCACGCCGGCGCTTTGCGTGCGGCGCGCGAGTGTGCCGCCGTCTGTGACCTTAGCGTGGCACGCCAATGGCGATCAGATGGCAACGGGAGACGCAGGCAAAGAATTGATCTTGCTGCAACATCGGGTAAAGAAGTTGAAAATCGCGCCCACCCGAAGCGGCACATCGCGCCCTTTCAAGTGTGAGCGAAATGCGTCAATCTGCGGCCAGCAATCCAAGCATGAGCGCAAGCATGTCGGTGTTCGATTATCACGTTCTTGATGTTTTCACGACCGAGCGGTTCGGCGGCAATCCGCTGGCGGTGGTGCTCGATGCGGACGCGCTCGACGGCCGGCAGATGCAAAGCATCGCGCGCGAGTTCAACCTGTCGGAGACGGTGTTCGTGCTCAAGGCGGCCAATTTGGCGCACACGGCACGCGTGCGCATTTTCACGCCCGCCGCCGAGATGCCCTTTGCCGGCCATCCAACGGTTGGCACAGCGAGCCTGCTGGCCGAGCTGCGGCTGCCGCCGGCGCAGGAGGACAGCGAGGCGCTGGTGGTGCTTGAGGAAAACATCGGGCCAGTGCGTGTTGGTGTGCGCATGCGCCGCGGCAGCGCACCGTTTGCCGAGTTCGACGCCCCGAAGCTGCCCGAAGAGGTGGGACCGCCGCCCAACGTCGAGCGCCTGGCCGCGGCCATCGGCTTGATCCCGGCCGAGATCGGCTTTGAAAACCATCGTCCAACCCGCTATTCGGCCGGCAATAGCTTTATCTTTCTGCCCGTTGCCTCGCTCGAGGCGATCGCCAAGGCGCACGTTGCCGGCGGCGACTGGGAGGCGGCGATGGCCGGTCGCACCGGAGCCTTTCTCTACTGCCGGCAGAGCGTGCACACGACCTCGGCGTTTCATGCGCGCATGTTCGCACCGCACCAGGGGATCGCCGAGGATCCCGCCACCGGCTCGGCGGCGGCGGCATTTGCGGGCATCGTGCACCGCTTCGATGAGCTTAAGGACGGCACCCACAAGCGCACCATCGAGCAGGGCTTTGAGATGGGGCGCCCGAGCCTCATCCAGCTGTCGATGACGGTCGATGGCGGCAGGCTGACGACGGTGCGGATCGGCGGCAACGCGGTTAGGGTCGCCGCCGGCAAGATCCAGGTTTAGGCGATGCCGGCCATCGAGGCTTGGCGCCGCGCCAGGTGCGCGGCGCCACGGCTGCTCCACGCAACGAAGGTATCGTGGTAAGGGCTGCTGCTCGCCGCTATAACCAGTGACGACAGGCCTCCCGGACGGTAAGGCGTTTAGGGAACTCTCAAGGAGGTTAGCACAATGAATAGACGCGAACTGCTGAAGGGCTCAACCGCACTGGCCGCGGTGGCGGCAACCGGTGTGCCCGCGGCGACCGCTCAGGCCCCAATCGTTATCAAATTCAGCCATGTCGTAGCCACCGACGCGCCCAAGGGCAAGGCGTCGGAGAAATTCAAGGAGCTGGCGGAGAAGTACACGGCCGGCAAGGTCAAAGTCGAGGTCTACGCCAACTCCTCCTTGTACAAGGACAAAGAAGAACTGGAAGCGCTGCAGCTCGGCGCGGTGCAGCTGTTGGCGCCGTCGACCTCGAAGTTCGGCCCGCTCGGGTTCAATGAATTCGAAGCCTTGGATCTGCCGTTCATCTTCCATGACGAGGCGGCGTTCCGGGCCTTCGGCAAGAGCGATCTGGCCAAGCAGATGTTTGTCAAGCTCGAGACCAAGGGGGTGAAGGGGCTCGCCTATTGGGACAACGGCTTCCATGTCATGGGCGCCAACCGGCAGATCCGCGACGTCAAGGATTTTCAGGGGCTCAAGCTGCGCATCCAGGGCTCCAAGGTGCTCGATGCCACCACCAAGGCCTGGGGTGCGATCCCACAGGTGATGGCGTTCTCGGAGGTCTACCAGGCGTTGCAAACCGGTGTCGTCGACGGCCTCGAGAACGTGCCATCGAATTTCTGGACGCAGAAATTCTTCGAGGTGGTGAAATACATCGCCGTGTCCCACCACGGCCACCTGTCCTACGCCGTGGTCGCCAACAAGGCGTTCTGGGACGGCTTGCCCGCCGACGTGCGGCCCGGGCTCGAAAAAGCGCTCGCCGAGGCCAGTGCCTATTTCGATGCGATCGCGAAAAAAGAGAACGACGATGCGCTTGAGGACATCAAGAAGACCGGCAAGGTGCAGGTCTATTCCCTGACCCCGGCCGAACGCAAATCCTGGATCGATGCGGTGCTGCCGGTGCACCGGGAGATGGAAAAGCGGATCGGCAAGCCGACCATCGAGGCGCTGTACAAGGTGGTCGACTTCAAGCCGGCATGAGCCTCGTGCAAGAGCAACCCGCACACGCGGCAGGTGCGCGCCGGAGCCCATCGTCTCCGGCGCGCGGGCTAGGGAAGATATGTCGGTATTGATGCGCATCCTCAATCGGCTTGAGGAGATGTTGATCGCGACCTTGATGGCCGCGGCCACCACCATCATCTTCCTCGCTATCATTCAACGATATGCCACCGGCGTGCCGGCGTTCTACGCCTACGCCCGCACCTGGGATTTCACCTGGGCGCAGGAACTGTGCATTTACATGTTCGTGTGGATGGCCAAGTTCGGCGCCGCCTACGGCGTGCGCACCGGCATCCACGTCGGCGTCGATGTGTTTATCAACATGCTGGGCATCGGACGGCGCCGCAAGGTCATCCTGTTCGGTCTCTTGTGCGGTGCGCTGTTCACGGCGGTGGTTGGATCGCTGGGGGCGTATCTGGTTTGGCACATCGGCCAGATCGGACAGGTGTCACAGGATCTGGAGTTGCCGATGTGGATCGTCTACCTGTGCATCCCGCTCGGCTCCTACCTGATGTGCTTTCGTTTCCTGCAGGTGGCATGGGCCTATAGCCGCAGCGGCGAGCTGCCCAGCCACGACCATGCCGAGGTCAAGGGGATCGAGCGGGAGAACGAACCGGTGGTGCTGCCGACATGACCGCCTTCGGTGCCGTCGAGGTCACTCAACCGCAACGCGGTCGCCTTGCCTCCCAGCTCTTGATTGCCGTGCCGCTGCTGCTGGTCGGGCTGTGCTTCGCCGGCAAATATGGGCTGGTCGACCTCGGGCCGGCGGCGCGCGGCACGCTGATTTTCACCTTGCTGTTTGCGCTGATGGTGACCGGCATGCCGGTGTCGATCGCGCTCGGCCTCAGCGTGCTCACCTTCCTGTTCACGTTGACCCAGGTGCCAATCGAGGCGGTGGCGCTGAAACTGTTCACGGGGATCGAGAACTTCGAGATCATGGCGATCCCGTTCTTCATCCTCGCCGGCAACTTCCTCACCCACGGCGGGGTGGCTCGGCGTATGATCGCGTTTGCCACCAGCATGGTCGGCCACTGGTATGGTGGCTTGGCGCTTGCCGGCGTGGTCGCCTGCGCACTGTTTGCGGCGGTCTCGGGGTCGAGCCCGGCAACGGTCGTGGCGATCGGCTCGATTTTGATGCCGGCGATGGTCCGGCAGGGTTTTCCAAAGCGCTTCGGCGCCGGTGTCATCACCACCTCGGGTTCGCTCGGCATCCTGATCCCGCCCTCGATTCCGATGGTGATCTACGCCGTCGCCACCAATAGCTCGGTGGGCAAACTGTTCATCGCCGGCATCGTGCCGGGGCTGATGCTGGCGAGCCTCCTCGGCCTCACCACCTGGCGCATTGCCCGTAAAAACGACTATCCGCGCCTGCCCAAGGCGAGCTGGCGCGCGCGCCTCAAGGCGTTCCTGGAGGCGTTCTGGGGCCTATTGCTGATCGTGATCGTCATCGGCGGCATCTACGGCGGCATTTTCACCCCGACCGAGGCGGCGGCCATGAGTGCGGTCTATGCCTTCGTGATCGCGGTGTTTGTGTACCGCGACCTCAGCCTGCGCGAGGTGCCAGGGGTGCTGCTCGCCTCGGCCAACTTGAGCGCAATGCTGCTCTACATCATCACCAACGCGGTGCTGTTCTCGTTCCTGATGACGCACGAGAACATCCCCCAGGCGCTCGCCAATTGGATCACCGGCCAGGGGCTGGGCTGGGTTGGCTTCCTGTTGATCGTCAATCTCCTGTTGCTGCTCGCCGGCAACGTCATGGAGCCATCCTCCATAATCGTCATCATGGCGCCGATCCTGTTTCCGGTGGCGATGAAACTCGGCATCGATCCGATCCATTTCGGCATCCTGATCACGGTCAACATGGAGGTTGGCCTTTGCCACCCGCCGGTGGGGCTCAACCTCTATGTAGCGTCGGGGATCGCCAAGATGGGCATCACCGAACTCACCATTGCGGTGTGGCCATGGCTGCTGACGATGCTCTGCTTCCTGGTGATCGTGACCTACATCCCGCAGATTTCGCTGTGGCTGCCGAGGCTGCTTGGCATGATGTGATGCCAAGCAGGCCTCGCCCATTGCCTTAGCTCTGCTGGATGGCCGAGAGCTGCCAGCCGGCACCGGGATCGCGGTCATCGCGCCGGAAGGTCCACAGCTCGGTGACCTCGTCGTCGCGATCGGGATCGCCCGAGACGATGCGGCCGCTGCCGCGGTCGACCATGGTGTCGCGCAGCGCGTAGCGCATCGCCACCGTGGCATAGTCCGATCCGGGCTCACGCCAGGCTTCCGAGACATCGCCCTGCAGCAGGGCAACGCGGGACACCTCGTTGCGCACGCCGCGGCGGGCGTTGTCGGCCAGTTCCTGGCTGAAATGGGAGAGCATCTCGGGGGTCGCCATGCGGCCAAGGCGCTGCGTGTCCTCGCGGCTAAAGGCGGTCTGCACCTCGCCCAGCAGGCGCTCGAAGGTGTCGAGGTCCTGTTGGGAGATATTGAGCGCCTGCGACGGGGTCGCGGCGCGGGCGCTGCCATTGGGGCGGGTCGCGCCGTTGGGGTAGGCCAAGTCAATCGGAGGGCCGGCGGCAGCGCCGCGGGCGAAGAGCGGCGCGCCGGTGCGGCGGCTGCGAAGGTAGGCCATCACCAGCCAGACGAGGCCGGCGATCAACAGGAGCTGCAGCACAAAGCCGACAATGTGGGCCAGCACGCCAAACCCGAAGATGCCGCCAAGGGCGGCCGCGATCAGGCCGCCGAGCAGCAGGCCGCGCAAGCCGCCAAAGCGCGACGCTGCCGGGGCAGTCGGCGCCGACGCGGCCGGATTGGTGATGGACTTGTTGATCGGGTCGGCGGTTTTGGGCGCCGTATTGGTGGTGGGTGGCGGCGTAAAGGTGCGGGTGCCGCGGCTGCCAAAGCTAGAGCCGCTGCCGACCCTGGCCGAGGCCACGTCGGCGGTGGTAAGCGCCAGCGCCAACAAAAAGGCGAGCGCCGCGCCAAAACGAAAGAACGACATCAAAGTCCCTTCCTAGATGCGAAGCCATGTTACGGCCTCCGATGTAGTGCGCCCGGTCGCTGATTTCATCCGCCAGCTGAGCTAGGCAGTGTCCCGCCAAGCCACCGCTGGTCGAACCGTCCGCCAGAATTTCCCCAATACGCAACTTTATGGTTGCGCTTTTCCGTACCGGCGTGCATGCTCATACGCAACCAGGAGGTTGCGCATGAGCAATAGCATCGAAAAGCAAATCGACCTGAAGGCACCCGTTGCCCGCGTCTGGCGTGCGCTCACCGATCATCGTGAGTTCGGCGCCTGGTTTCGCGTCGAGCTCGACGGCCCGTTCGCGGTCGGGCGCGTGTCGCGGGGCCACATCACCTACCCCGGCTACGAGCACATCAAATGGGAGGTGACGATCGAGAAAATGGAGCCGGAGCGCCTGTTCTCGTTCAGCTGGCACCCCTATGCCGTGGATCCGGCCATCGATTACAGCAAGGAGCCCACCACCTTGGTCGAATTCCGGCTTGAGCCGATTGCATCGGGCACCCGGCTGTTCGTCACCGAAACCGGTTTTGACGCCATCCCCAAGGAGCGTCGCTTTGAGGCATTCCGGATGAACGAGGGCGGTTGGAGCGCGCAGCTGACGAACATCGAGCGTCATGTCGCTACCACAGCCTAGCCGCGGCGGCACGGGGGAGCACGCCCAGGTATTTGCGGCGCTCGGCGATGAGACACGCCTATTGCTGGTGAGCGCGCTGGTTGCGCACTCACCACGCTCGATCTCGCAACTGGCACACGGGTCACGGCTGACGCGACAGGCGATCACCAAGCATTTGCGCGTGCTGGAGGCGGCCGGCATCGTCGCCAGCCTGCGCGTTGGCCGCGAAAGTCAATTCCAGTTCAGGCCGGAGCCGCTCAAAGACGTGCAAAGCTATCTCGCGCACGTCTCGGGCCAATGGGACGAGGCGTTGGCGCGGCTCAAAGCCTTCGTCGAGGACTAGCGCCGCGGCAAAAAAACGCGAGGCTCCGAAGAGCCCCGCGCCAATGGCCCTAAGACGAACAGGACCTAATCGTTACTTCTTCGGGGTTGTTGGGGATGTGGGTGAGGTGCTCGGGGAAGTCTTGCTGCCCGGGGCCATCGTGCCGCTACCGGCGCCGGTTGAGGCTGTGCTGTGCACGAGACCCTTCTCGCACCCGGCTTGGAATTCGGACTGTGACACCTTGTTGTCGCTGTTGGTGTCGAGCGCCTTGAAGTTGGTGACATAGGGCTTCAGCTGGGTTTCGCTGAGATTGCCGGACTTGCCCGAGTCGACGCGGTTCCACAGCGCCGCACATTCGGCCTGCGACATCTTGGTTGCGCCGGTGGTGGGGGAGGTCGTAGTCGATGGCGACTTCGTCTGCGCGAACGCGGCGCCGCCGAGAAGGCCAAAGGCGACGGCCGTGCTACCCACGAGAATGGCTTTCCGCATCTTGTGCTCCTTTAGCATTGGTTCCGAGGGCGTGATCGTCGTTCCGATCAAACGCCATCGCTTTCGAGGCGTTCCGTCCGGCGCTGATTGCGGCCAGGGCGAGTCCGGGGGCGAGGCCTTGAACGGGCGTCATCATGGGCTCTATTTCGCAGCTGCGAGACATTGTGATTTGATCGGCGCGTCAGGCTGCGCAAGTCTCAGTCCCAGCGACTGGATTGGGGTGTTGCGCAAAAAGACCGTGGGGGTCTTTGGGGACATGAATATCGCTGCGTTGAAAGCGCGGCCCGCCTCCGGGCGTGGCCGCGGGCTGCCGTTGGCGGCACTTTGTCTCATGATGCTGTGGCTCGGGACCTATGGGTCAGCGGCTGCTGCCGGTGACCGCGAAGGCTCGTCCTATGGGGCTTACGGTCCGGAAGGGCCGAGAATGCGCGAACAATTCTGGGTGGTGCCCGGCGCCGACGCCCAGGTGCCACTGCGCGCCACCGTGTTTCGCCCGGCCGAGGTCGCCGGCAATCACGAGCGCTTGCCCCTGGTGATGATCAATCATGGCAGCGACGCCTTTACCCGCGAAGCGGTGGCCATGCCGGTGTTCTATTGGCTGTCGCGCTGGTTCGTGGACCGCGGCTATGTCGTCTTGCTGCCGCAGCGCCGAGGCCACGGCGCCACGGGCGGAGAGCTTGCCGAGGGCCGCGATACCTGCGCCAATCCCGACCATGTGGGCTCCGGCCAAGCCGCCGCCGACGATATCGAGGCGGCATTACTGTTTATGGCGCGGCAGTCGTTCATCGATGCCTCGCGTCTCGTCGTCGCCGGCGTTTCAACGGGTGGTTGGGGTGCCCTGGCGCTGGCGGCCCGAAACCCGCCGGGGCTGCAGCTGGTCGTCAATTTTGCGGGTGGCCGCGGTGGGCACGCTTACGGTCGCGAGAACGTCGTGTGCGGCCAGAACCGGTTGATTGCAGCGGCCGCGACCTTCGGCCGCGAGGCGCGGGTGCCGACCTTCTGGGCCTACGCGGAGAATGACAGCTTTTTCGGTCCAGGGCTGGCGCACGCCATGGCCGCGGCGTGGAACGCGGGCGGCGGCCATGCCGAGCTCAATGTCGTGCCGGCCTATGGCGAGGAAGGCCACGTCATGATCGACGACCGGGCGAGTTGGCGGCTGTGGGGCCCGGCGCTGGAGAAGGCACTGGCCCGCTACAACGGTGCCGGCGGTGGCGAGGCGAGCGCCATGCGGGTAACCGCCGGGGCTAGGTAACGCCGGTCGCCGCCTTCGCACCAGTCCCCTGCGGACCTATGCCAGCGAGCGGCAGTACGTTTCGCGCACGGCAAATAATGCGACGAGGCCGGCGAGGCCACACAGCAGCAGCGAGGCGAACGACAAGTGATAGGCGGAGAGGTCATAGAGGCGCGCCCCTGCCGAGGTGCGCCCAGTCCAGGCGAGATCGAGCAACACGCCCATCAGCGGCTGGAACAGGGCGCCGGCCCCGGTCACCATGCCGTTGACGAAGCCGATGCCGGTCGCGCTCAGCCGCGCCGGGTGGTTCTCCTTGACGATGGCGAAACACACGATCTGGGTTGAGCCGAAGAAGCCCGTGAGAAAGCACAAGGCGGCGACCGTCGCGATCGGCAGGCCGGCGATATAGACGAGGGTGGCAAGCGACACGGTTTCCAGCGCCAGGCCCGCCATCATCACCGGTCGGCGGCGACCGATATGATCCGAGAACCAACCAAATAGCGGCGCACCGATGCCCCAGCCAACGAACAGCAGCGAGGTGAGCGTGGCGGCGTTGGTGCGCTCCAGGCCGTAGGCCACCTGCAGGAAGGGCACGCCCCACAACCCGGCGAAGCCCAACAATGGTCCCGACGTGCCGAGGCCAGCGAGCGCAATCAACCAGGTTTGGCGGTGCCGCAACACCAGCGCAAAATTAGCAAATAGCTCGCCGACGCCACCAGACCCGCGCCAGCGATCACGCACCGTGAGCCAGGCGGATGCGGCAATGGCCAAGCCCCCGAGTGCCAATGCGAGATTGGCCGTGCGCCAGTCGCTGGCTTCGACGGCCACACGCAACGGTGCCTGTCCAAACACACCACCTGCCATGCCCATCGCCATGGCGAGGCCGGACAGCACGGCGAAGCGCGGCGGAGAAAACCATTGTCCGGCGACCGCCATGCTGCCGACCAGCGAAAAGGCCGCAGCGGCGCCGATCACGAACCGCCCGGTGGTGACGGCGGCGAGCGTGGTGCCGGTGGCAAACAGCACGCAGCCGCCGGCGCAGCTGAGGGCGGCGATGGTGATGAGGCGGCGCGGACCGAACCGATCGAGCAGGAGACCAACCGGGATCTGCATGCCGGCATAACCGTAGAAATAGGCGGCGGACAGGTTGCCGAGCACGCCCGCCCCGACGGCGAAGTCGCCCATGAGCTCTTCGACCATGACGCTCGGAGCCACGCGCATGATCCAAGCGTAGAAGAAAAACAGCGAGGCGGTGGCCCAAGCCAGCAGCGGCAACAGGCGCGGGCTCGCGTGGTCGATGGTGGTCGCTTGGGCAGGCATGGGTCGGCGGGGAAGATCCTTGGAGTGACACCGATACATGCCCATCAGCGCCATTGAAAGCGCTAGGAGACCACCACCGCCAGGCCATGGCGAACCAGGTCCAGCCGGCGCTGGCGTCAGCGCGGAGGCAGTGCCATCGGGCCACCCACGTTCGCGTGCCGCGCCCTGCCCAGGCCGGGCTTGGTGGCGGTTGACGTCCAGGCAGCAAGCGGCGTCTCAACTGGGTGGCGACGCGTCGGGCCCGGCCTCGGCAAGCGTCTATGCGACCGCGGGCGCCGGACCCCCGTAACGAGAAATCCCGGTCAGGCAGCGATTGTGCTTGCCATTGGCGGCGCAATTTGGCTTAAGTGGCGCCATCCTTTTGGCCGCAGGTGGGTTCCGTGCGCGAGACGCGCTCCAGCGCCGCACAGTTTGCAAGGGATCGCAAGATCCCCGCGGCGGCGGCCCTCGGCCTCCTTACCCTCCTCCTTATGGGCCCCTGAGCCACCCAGGTCCAGGCTTATATCCGGACGGGCGCTCAGGGGATCGAAGCATCGCCCAATCGACCGTCCGCCAGCGCGTCACCAAACACAGCGCGGCACAGACAGCCAAGGACCAAAGAGATGTCTCAGAACCAGCAAACAGGCCGGGTGCATTCCACTTCAGGGCACCCTGATACGCGTATCTCCAACACCGACCATGTCTTTATTTTCGATACAACTCTGCGCGATGGCGAGCAGTGCCCCGGCGCCACCATGACCTTCGAGGAGAAGCTCGAGGTGGCCGATTTCCTTGAGGCGATGGGGGTGGACATCATCGAGGCAGGCTTCCCGATCGCATCGGAGGGTGACTTCTACGCCGTCTCCGAAATTGCCAAGCGCATCAAGAAATCGGTGGTCTGCGGTCTGTCACGGGCCGGCGAACTCGACATCGATCGCGCCGGCGAGGCCATCAAGCACGCGGCGCGTCCGCGCATTCATACCTTCATTTCGACTTCGCCGGTGCATCGCAAGCACAAGCTGCAGAAGAGCGAAGAGCAAGTGCTCGAGATGGTGCAATTCCAGGTCACGCGCGCGCGCAACTGGTGCCAGGACGTCGAGTGGAGCGCCGAGGATGCCACACGCACGGAGATCGACTACCTGTGCCGGTGCGTGGAGACGGCGATCAAGGCCGGCGCCTCCACCATCAATCTGCCGGACACGGTGGGCTACGCCACGCCCGAGGAATACTACCAGATGTTTCGTACCGTGATGGAGAAGGTTCCCGGTTCCGAGAAGGTGATCTTCTCCGTTCACTGCCACAACGACCTGGGCATGGCGGTGGCCAATTCGCTGGCAGGGATCCGCGCCGGCTGCCGGCAGGTGGAGTGCACCATTAACGGCATTGGCGAACGGGCGGGCAACGCCGCGCTGGAAGAGATCGTGATGGCGATCAAGACGCGCGGCGACGTCCTTCCCTATCAGGTCGGCGTCGATGCAGCGCAGTTGAACCGCGCCTCGAAGCTGGTGGCCGCCGCCACCTCATTCCCGGTGCAGTACAACAAGGCGATCGTTGGCCGTAACGCGTTCGCGCACGAGTCGGGGATCCACCAGGACGGGATGCTGAAGCATACCCAGACCTACGAGATCATGACGCCGGAGTCGGTGGGTGTATCCAAGACATCGCTGGTGATGGGCAAGCACTCGGGGCGCAATGCCTTCCGCACCAAGCTGAGGGAGCTCGGCTACGAGCTGGGCGACAATGCCCTTGAGGACGCATTCAATCGCTTCAAGGCGTTGGCCGACCGCAAGAAGCACGTCTATGACGAAGATCTCGAGGCGCTGGTCGATGAGGAAATTGCTACCGCGCAAGACCGCATTAAGGTGGTGGCGCTGACGGTGATTGCCGGCACCATGGGCCCGCAATCGGCCACCTTGACGCTCGATATGGGCGATGGCCGGCAGGAAACGGTGCAGGCCACCGGTAATGGCCCGGTTGATGCCACCTTCAATGCCATTCAACGCTTGGTACCGCACAAGGCGAAGCTCGCGCTCTATCAGGTGCACGCGGTGACCGAGGGTACCGACGCACAGGCCGAGGTCTCGGTGCGGCTGGAGGATGGCGTCGAGGAGGGCGGTCGCGCGGTGACGGCCCGTGCGGCCGATCCCGACACCCTAGTAGCCTCGGCAAAGGCCTATTTGAGCGCGCTCAACAAGCTCTTCGCCAAGCGTGGAAGACTGCACGCGCAGATGGGTGGATAAAGAAGGGCGTGGGCTTCTGACCAAGGCCGGACGGGGAAGGGTGGCCGCGGCCACCCTTCAATGCCCCGGCGCCACAGCCGCGACCGATCCTTAGGCGCCGACCCCGCGGTGGACGGCTCAGCCCCACGTTTGGCGCGTTTGGCGCACACGCTGGCGGCCATCAGGGTTGGCTCCGGCAGCGCCAAATGTTGATGGCAGGCCGAAGTCGCCCCGGCCAAGGGCGGCCGGGGCGAGGCGAAGCCGTCGACGGGATTGGGGGGTGCCGATACCGGGAAGGACATGAGTATCGGGCGGCCCGCGGGCGGCAAAAGAGGATGTAGCACGTCCGGAACAAAAAGGGAACAACAAAGTGTCCAGCGGTCGCGTAGCGGCAGCCCAGAATCGGTATACTGGGGGGCGGCCGGAGGGGCCTACGGGACAGTAAAACGCGGGGCGGCAAGGGCCCTCGGGGCTCCATGCTGGTGCCACAACCATGCCGATGCTGACCGGAGTTTCGCGTGCGTTCTCCGACGATATTGCGATTGATCTGGGCACGGCCAACACGCTCGTGCATGTGGTGGGCCGCGGCATCATTATCGATGAGCCGTCGACGGTGGCGGTGCAGATTCGCGATGGCGAGCGCGTGATCCTGGCCGTTGGCTCACGCGCCAAGGCCATGTACGGCAAGACGCCGGAACCGGTCGAACTCGTGCGTCCCTTGCGCGATGGCGTAATCGCCGACTTCATCGCCACCGAGGAGATGCTGCGCCAGTTCATCAAGCGCACGAAGACCATGACCGGGTTTCGGCGTCCACGCATCCTGATCTGCGTGCCGGCTGGCGCCACGCCGGTGGAGCGGCGCGCGGTCTACGAGACGGCGCTGTCGGCGGGCGCGCGGCGCGTCTATCTGATCGAAGAACCGGTGGCCGCGGCGCTTGGCGCCGGGCTCGATATTGAGGGCGCTTCGGCATGCATGGTGGTCGACATTGGCGGCGGCACGGCGGACATTGCCGTCATCAAGCGGGGCCGGGTTGTGCAGGGGCGCTCGGTGCGCATCGCCGGCAATGCCTTTGACGAAGCCATCATTCGCTACGTTCGGCGCAAGCATCAACTGGTGATCGGTGAGAGCAATGCCGAGCGCATCAAAATCGAGGCCGGCACCGCGGTGGCGCAGGCCAACGGCCGCAACGTCGAAATTCATATCAGGGGTCGCGATTTGCGGGAGGGCCGATTGAAGAGCGTCGTGCTGGGTCCGAAGGACATGGCCGAGGCGTTGAGCGGGTGCATGGCTGAGCTGTCGGAATTCATATTGCGGGCGATCGAGGACTTGCCGAACACGGCGGCACAAGAGGTGGCGAACCACGGCGTTGTGCTCACGGGCGGCGGCGCGCTGCTCGATCAGCTCGACGTGGCCCTGGCGGAGCGTGTCGGCGTGCCATTCGTGCTGCCCCAGACGCCGATGCATTGCGTCATCAAGGGGACCGCGCTCGTGCTGGAGACCCTCGATGAGCGCGAACATTTGTTGATGGTGCC
>DATFXD010000107.1:0-33969 GCA_035258605.1 Hyphomicrobiaceae bacterium
CTGGCGGCTGGTCTCGTCGGTGGTGACGTCGCCGGAGAGGACGTAGCCGAACGTCACCTTGCCGGTGGCCTGGATCGCGCGCATGTCGTTGCCGGTGGCCCGCGGCGGTGCTGCCTGCGCGCGGGCCGGATCGGGCACCGAACCGATGCCGCCGGCAAGGATGGCGATCAGGATCAGGGCGCTGCCCGAGCGGGCCAGGCCGCGGCCGCGACCGAAGCCAAGGGCGAGACCTTGCAGCAGCAGCACGGCCAGGATGTCGGTGAACAACAGGGCAAGCGCCGCCAGCAGCAGCTGCGGCTTCAGCGGCTGGGCGACATCGCTCTCATAAAGGCGCCGCTCGACACCGGCGGGCAGCCCTGGCAGCGGCTTGAGCAGGCTTTTCGGCGTGACCAGGTTGAGCGCGCGTGGACTTGCGGCCGGACCATAGTAGCCCGGTGGGTTGTCGGCGCTGGGCTTGGCGTCGGCGATCTTGCTGGCGACGATTGCCTGCGTCGTCGGCGGCGGCGTCTTGAGCTCACCGAAGCCGTCGAGCACCTGCAGCGGCGCCAACACCTCGGCCGTTGCCGGCGCATCGCTGTCGCGGTCGGCGGCCAAGCTGCTGGCGGCGCTCCCCCCCAGCCGGCCGAGGCTGGTAATGCGCCGCAGCATCTCCACGAACAGTCCCGACAGCGGCAGGTTCGACCACTCGGAGTTGGCGGTGACGTGAAAGAAAATCACTTGTCCATCGCCGCGGTTGGCGGCGGTGACGAGCGGCGTGCCGTCCTTGAGCCGCGCCCACACCTTGACCTCGGGGCCGAGCGCGGCCGGATCCGCCAGCACCTGCCGGTTGACCACCACCTCGGGCGGCGTCGGCAAGCCGGCAAACAGGCTGTCGTCGGCAAACGGGGCGAGCGGCTGCGGCGTCGCCCACGACAGCGCTCCGCCCAGGGTGCGCCCGCCCAGCCGCAAGGCGACCGGCAACAGATCATCGCCGCCCTTCTCAAGCCGCGGGCCGGCGAAGCGCACGAGCACCCCGCCCTTGTTTACCCATTGCTCGACCCGCTGTTTGATTTCCGCCGGCAAGGTGCCGATGTCGGCCAGCATCAGCACCGAAATGTTGCGCTTGATCAGGGCCTCGAGCGAGGTATCGAGGTTGGCATCCTCGCTTTTGGCGATTTCCGAGAACGGCTGCAGCGCCCGCTCGATATAGTAGAGTGGCGCCAGCAGCGGCTGCGCCTGCTCACGGGAAGCGCCCGACAGCAGGCCAACCCGGTGCCACTGCGAGCGGGCATCGAGCAGGCTGACGGCGCCGGCGGAGCGCTCGCCAGCGATCTCGACGCGCGTCACCTGGTTCCTGAGCTCGAGCGGCAGATCGAAAGTGGCAAGCGCCCGCGTGTCGCCGGGCTGCAGCCGAAACGGCGCCTCACCGAGGCGCTGACCGCGGGCGGACAGCGCGTGCAGCATGCCCTCGCGCGCGCCGCCCTCAGCGCGCAGCACCTGCGCATCGAGCCGGCCGCCCGGACCAACGCCGGCGGTGGCGCCGAGCGCCTCCCGGCCGGGCGCGCTGGCGACCACGCTGAAGCCGCCGGGGGCCAGCTCCTTGAGCTTGTCAGCGAAGGCGCGCGCGTTGTCGTTGTGATCGATGCCGTCGGCCAGCCACACCGCGCTGGCCCCGCCGGCCCCGGCAAGCGCCGTGGCGATGGCCGCCGCCGTCGCCATCCGGTCGGGCGCAAACGGCTGCGGCTCGAGCGCGGCCGCGCTTGAGCGCGCTTGGGCCGGCGGCTCCACCTTGAGGCGGGCGCTTTTGCTGGTCGCCGCGGTGGGCGCGATGATCACCGGACGGCTCTGGGCCTCCGCTTCGGCCAGCAAGCGCTCAAGCACGCGCGTGCGCTCGCTCCAGTGCGCCGCCGCCGCCCAGGTATTGTCGACGGCAATGATCACCGGTCCGGAGCCGCTGAGCGCCCGCTCGCGATTGGCATTAAGCACCGGCTCGGCCAGCGCCAGGATGACGAGCCCCGCCGCCACGATGCGGATCAGGGTCAGCCACCAGGGCGTTTGCGCCGGCGTCTGTTCGCGATTTTCGACGCCCATCAGGATGCGGGTCGGCGGGAAGTGCAGCCGGCGCGGGCGCGGCGGAATGGTGCGCAACAGCCACCAAATCACCGGCAGCGCCAGCAAGCCCGCCAGCAGCCAGGGGTTGAGGAAGGCGATCGACCCGAAACTCATGGCGCCGTCCCCAGATTGGCCGCCGCATCCGACTTCCAACGGTAGTCGGTGGCCATGCCCTGCAGGCGCATGATTAGGGCCAATAGCGGCTCGGCCGCTGGCCGGTCGGTATGATGCAATAGGAACGACCACCCGATGCGGCGGGTGATCTCTTCGATGCTGGCGCGGTGCTCGGCGAGCTTGCGCTGATAAGCGGGTCTCAGCGTCTCCACCCGATCGGCGATCCAACGCTCGCCGCCCTCAGGCGAGCGAAACTCGATGCGGCCGTTGTAGGCTAGCGTCTCCTCCGCCGGATCCAGTACCTGCACGACGTGGCCGGCGACGCCACCTTCCGCCATGGCATTGAAGCGGCGGGCGATCTCGTCCGGTGGGTCGAGGAAATCGCCGAACAACAGCGCGCTCGAAAAGCGCGACAGGCGGCTGGGCGGCGGCAGGCTCGACTGCACGTTGGCGTCGTGTTCGTGCGTGGCCAGCGACTGGGCGATGTGCGAGGCCGCCCGGCGGCTCGCCATCGGCTGGGTGAGGCCGAGCAGCGCGATGCGCTCGCCGGCGCGCACCAGCAGTTCGGCCATGGCCAAGCTCAAGACGATGGCGCGGTCACGCTTGCTAAGCGGCGCTAAATGGCTGCGGAAGGTCATCGACGGCGAAACGTCAGGCCACAGCCAGAAGGTGTGCGCCGCCTCCCACTCGCGCTCGCGCACATAAAGGGTGTCGGAGCTGGCCGAGCGGCGCCAGTCGATCACGGCGGCCGGATCGCTGGCCGGAATGAACTGCCGGAATTGCCAAAAGGTCTCGCCGGTGCCGGCGCGACGGCGGCCGTGGATCCCGTGCGCCACGGTGTTGGCGACCCGCAGCGCCTCGAGCAACAGCTCGGGCAAACGCTCGGCCACCCCTTGCGCCTCGCCTTCGAGGGCAAACACACTCCTGGCGCCGGTGCCGTCGGTTTTCGGCAATCCCCGCGCGGCCACGTTCGGCTTACTCCAGCGCTGCGGCCAGCCGCGCGATCACGCCGCTGGCGGTTTCTCCTTCGGCCCGGGCGGCAAAGGTCAGAGCCATGCGATGCTTCAACACCGGCTCGGCCAGCGCGATCACGTCGTCGACCGAAGGTGCCAGCCGACCATCGATCAAGGCTTTGGCGCGCACCGCCAGCATCAGCGCCTGACTGGCGCGCGGGCCGGGGCCCCAGGCGATCAGTCGGTCGGTATCGGCGCCAGCGCCGGTGCCGGGTCGCGCCGAACGCGCCAGCCTTAGAATTGCCTCCACCACCTTATCGGGTACCGGCAGCTGCCGCACCAGGCGCTGGATGCCGATCAGTTCCTGCCCAGTCAGAATCTGTTCGATGCGCCGCTCGTCGATGCCGGTGGTGGCAAACAGCATGCGCCGCTCGGCGCCCTGGTCGGGGTAGCCGACGTCGATCTGTAAGAGGAACCGATCGAGCTGCGCCTCGGGCAACGGGTAGGTGCCTTCCTGCTCGAGCGGGTTCTGGGTGGCGAGCACGTGGAACGGCGTCGGCACGTCGTGACGTTGGCCGGCGACGGTGACGTGATGTTCCTGCATTGCCTGCAGCAGCGCCGATTGCGTCTTCGGGCTGGCGCGGTTGATTTCGTCGGCCATCAGCAGCTGCGCAAAGATCGGTCCCTTCACGAACCGGAAGTGGCGCCGGCCGGCGGCGCTGTCCTCCAACAGTTCGGCGCCGATGATATCGGAGGGCATCAGGTCGGGCGTGAATTGTATGCGCTTGGCATCGAGCCCCAGAATTTTGCCCAAGGTCTCCACCAACAGGGTCTTGGCAAGTCCGGGCACGCCGATCAAGAGGGCATGGCCGCCGGCCAGAATGGTGACCAGCGTGCGCTCGATCACTTGCTCCTGACCAAAAATGACGGCAGCCGCCGCCTTCTGTATGCGTTGAATGCGCTCGCCGGCCGCTTCAAGGCGAGCGGCAATGGCTTCGTCGGTGTGGGTGAGTGTGCTCATGTCCTAACTATACGCCGGGCTGCGGGGAATGCGAAACTGATGTTGCCAAACATGGTCACAATATGGACAGGTGGGTTCCGCTGCAACCGATGCAAGAGCAAAGATAATGGGCACCTTGCCCGGATCGGGCCCACAACAGGGGAAAGGACGGCAAAGGTCATGGCCAACGCGGAACGGCTGCCGCCGATTGCGGCGGACGATTTGACGCCAGAACAGAGGCAGGCGGCCGAAGAATTCAAGGCCGGGCGCGGATACGGCATCCTCGGCCCGTTTGCGGTCATGGTGCGCTCACCCGAAGTAATGCTGCGCGCCAAGGCGATGGGCGACTACTTACGATTTCGTAATGTTCTTCCCAAACGCGTGAGCGAGATGGTGATTTTGCTCACCGCGCGGGATTGGACGCAGGAGTTCGAATGGTCCCACCACTTTAGCTATGCCCTCGAGGCGGGGCTGTCGCCGGCGACGATTGCAGCGATCGCGGAGGGGCGCCGTCCCGCGGCGATGGCCGAGGACGAGGCGGCGGCCTGGGAGTTTGTGAGCGAGCTCAGTCGCAAAAAGGCCGTGAGCGATCCGACCTATGCGCGCGTGCTTGATCTGTGGGGCGAGCGGGGCGTGGTCGATATGGTCGGCATCATTGGTTACTACAGCCTGTTGGCGATGATGATGAATGTCGCGCGCACCAAGCCCGACACCAGCGCCGGTCTACCGTTAGCCCGCTTTCCGGATTGAAGATGGCCGCCGACACCGTCCCCCGCATCCAGGGTTTGGAGGCGCTCATTGCGGCGCAGGCCGCTACGCGCCGGCCGCCGGTCGACAGCTGGCATCCGCCCTACTGCGGCGATATCGGCATGGAGATCCGCGCCGACGGCACCTGGTACTATCGTGACAGTCCGATCGCGCGCTTAGCGCTCGTCAAGCTGTTCGCCAGTGTACTGCGCAAGGACGCCGATGGCCGTCATTATCTGGTAACGCCGGCGGAGAGAGTGGACGTGCGGGTGGCCGACGCGCCGTTCCTCGCCGTCGAAATGGAGGTGCGGGGCACCGGCGAGGCGCAGGACCTCATCTTCCGCACCAACGTCGATGATATCGTCACCGCCAGCGCCGAGCATCCGCTGCGCTTCGTTGGCGAAGGCGCGGGCGGCGGACTGAAGCCCTACCTCGGCGTGCGCGGCCGACTGGAGGCGCTGTTGACGCGCGCCATCAGCTACGATCTGGCGCAACTGGTAATCGATGCCGTCGCCGACGACGGCTCCGACCTTGGCCTGTGGAGCGGTGGGGCATTCTTTGCGCTGCCGCCAGCGAGCGATCCCAGCGCGCCATGAGGAGCGACCTCGACCCCCGGCAACCCTTCACCGAGGCCTCGTTCCGGGCGCTCGCCCGCACGGCCCTGCTGCCGGCGCCGTCGCCGGCCATCTTTGATGCCCGCACCGGCCGGGCCTATGGTCCGAGCGACTGGGATCTCAACCCCGAGCTCAAGGGCGAGCTGGCGGCGATGGATCCGCCGCGGCCGGCGGCGGTGCTGGTGCCGATCATGCTGCGCGATGAGCTGACCGTGCTCTTGACCCAGCGCTCACACGACATGCCGAGCCACCCCGGGCAGATTTCCTTTCCCGGCGGCAGACTGCAAGCCGGCGATGCCACGCCGATCGCCGGCGCGTTGCGGGAAGCGCGCGAGGAGATTGGTCTGCCACCCGGCAACGTCGAGCCCTTGGGCTTTCTTGACAGCTATCGTACCGGCACCGGTTTTCAGATCAGCCCCGTGGTCGGTCTGGTGCAGCCGCAATTCGAGATCGTGCTCGACCCGCGCGAGGTGCTGGAAGCCTTCGAGGTGCCGCTGGCGTTCCTGATGAACCCCGCCAATCACCAACGCGCCTCGCGTCATTGGCGCGGCCGGCAGCGTTTCTTCTATGCCATGCCCTACCAGGGGAGATATATATGGGGAGCCACGGCCGGTATCCTCAAAAATCTGCACGAAAGACTAATGGTGCGATGATCCGCGTCGTCATCGAAAACGTGCTGCTGTTTCTGACCCCGATGGCCATGTACCTGGCCTACATGCTGCTGACGCGCCGCGCCGCCTCGGCCGGCACCGTCGTCAATGACGCCCCCCTGGTCTGGCTGTTTGCGGCCGGCGCCATGTTGGTCGTGGCCACCTTGGTGTTTTACGGCTCAACCTCGGGGGGCAGGCCCGGCCAGGTCTATATCCCGCCGCACATGGGCAAAGACGGCCGCATCGAGCCCGGCCAGATCAAGTAGCGCGCATGACCGCCCCCACTCCACCCTCTGCGCCCGCGCGCCTCAACGATCGCAGCTGGCTTGAGCGACCAGCGACGCGCACGGTATTTGCCGCCCTGGCGGCGCGCGGCATTGCCGCACGCGCGGTTGGCGGTGCGGTGCGCGATGCCGTGCTCGGACGCCCGGTCGGCGACATCGACATCGCCACGCCGGCGCGGCCGGAAGAGGTGATGGCCGCCGCCGCGGCCGCCGGTCTCAAAGCCATCCCGACCGGGCTGGCACATGGCACCGTGACCGTGGTTGCCGACGGCGAACCCTACGAGATCACCACCTTGCGCGAGGACGTCGAAACCGACGGTCGCCACGCCACGGTGGCGTTCACGGCCGACTGGGCGGCGGATGCGCGCCGGCGCGATTTCACGCTCAATGCGCTCTATTGCGATGCCGATGGCGAACTCTACGATCCGCTGGGTGGTTGGCCCGATCTGACGCAGCGCCGCGTCCGCTTCATCGGTGATGCGCGCGCCCGCATTCGCGAAGACTACCTGCGCATCCTGCGCTTTTGCCGCTTGGCCGCCGAACTGGGCGATGGTCCGCTGGATCAAGATGGGCTGGCGGCCGCCGTCGCCGAGCGCGCCGGGCTCGCCCTTTTGTCGCCCGAGCGGGTGCGTGCGGAGCTGCTGCGTCTGCTGGCGGCGCGGCGCGGTCCCGAACTCGTGCGGGTAATGCTCGATTGGGGTCTCATCACCTTGGTGCTGGGCCTCGCCGTGCGCCCGGCGCTGATCGAACGCGTGGCGGCGCTGGAGGCGGCGCTGGGGCTGAGCGCCGATCCGGTGCTGCGGCTGGCGGCGCTGGCGGTCGAGACCCGGGAGGATGCCGAGCATTTGCGCCGGCGCCTGCGTCTCGCCAATGACGAATATGCCCGCCTGGCCCGGGTCGAAGCCGGCAAGGGCAAGCTCGATCCGAGCCTCACCGAGGCGCGGCAAAAGGCGGTGCTCTATCATGCGGGTGGCGAGGCCTATGGCGAGCTGGCGCTGCTCGATTGGGCCCGCTCACCCGCCCCACCCGAGGATCAAGGCTGGCGTCGGCTGTGGACTTTGCCGGCGCGTTGGCCAGCGCCGCGCCTGGCGCTCAGAGGTGAGGATGTGGTGGCGCTCGGGGTGCCGGCAGGCCCGCGCGTCGGCGCGCTGTTGGCTCAAGTCGAAGCGTGGTGGGTCGCCGGCGGCTTCGTTGCGGATCGTGCCGCCTTGTTGAGCAAGCTCAAACAGCTGAGCGCCGCGTCCGAGGCTTGAGATCGGAGCAGGTGGCACAGGCTCCTGGACGATCGAGGGTGGCCTCGTGTTCGCGCCTAGACGGCCAGCGGCAGGCTCGCCTGCAGCGCCGCGTCGAACACCCGCCGATAGCGCTCGACTTCCTGCGGCGGCCCCATTGCTTTCAGGGCGTTGTCAGACAGCTTCACCGCCGGCCGGCCGTTGGCCGAGATCACCTTGCAGACGATTGAGAAGGGATCGAGGCCGCCGTCGGGTCCGAGCCCCCGGAAGTCGTTGGTGAGCAGCGTGCCCCAGCCATAGCCGAGCCGCATGCGGCCGTGGAAATGCCGGTGGATGGCTTCGATCGAATCAACATCGAGGCCGTCGGAAAAGATCGCCAGTTTCTGGCGTGGGTCCTGGCCACGCCGCCGCCACCATTGGGCGGCGATCTCGCCGCCGACGATGGGATCGCCGGAATCGACGCGCACACCGGTCCAGTGGGTGACCCAGTCCGGCGCCCGTTCAAGAAAACCCAAGGTGCCGTAGGTGTCGGGCAGCATAACGCGCAGATTGCCGTCGTAGTCTTCCTGCCAATCGGCCAACACTTTATAGGGTGCCTCCGCCAGCTGACGGTCGTTGTCGGCCAAGGCGCAGTACACCATTGGCAGCTCGTGGGCATTGGTGCCGATGGCCTCGACCTCGCGCCGCATGGCGATCAGGCAGTTGGAGGTGCCGAGAAACGCCGGCCCCAACTCCTCGATCATCGCCTGCACGCACCAGTCCTGCCACAAAAAGCCGTGCCGCCGGCGGGTGCCGAAATCGGCGATGTTGAGGCCGGGCAGCTGCTTCAGTCGGCCGATTTTCTCCCACACCCGGGTCATGGCGCGGGCGTAGAGCACCTGCAACTCGAACTTGCCCATGCCCTTGGTGACGGCGCGGCTGTGCAGCTCCATCAGCACGGCCAGCGCCGGGATTTCCCACATCGTGGTCTCGATCCAGGAGCCCTCGAAGGTAAGCTCATACTGGTCGCCACGGCGTTCCAGGTGGTAGGCGGGAAAGCGAAACCCCTCCAGCCATTGGATGAACTCCGGTGCGAACATCTGGCGCTTGCCGTAGAACATGTTGCCGCGCAGCCAGGTGGATTCGCCGCGGCTGAGGCTAAGGCTGCGGATATGGTCGAGCTGCTCCCTGAGCTCGCCGGCATCGACCAGCTCGGCGAGCCGCACCGAGGCGGTGCGATTGATAATGCCGAAGGTAACCTGGGCGTCCTTGTGGCGGCGGAAGATCGTCTGCGCCATCAGGAGCTTGTAAAAATCGGTATCCAACACCGAGCGGATGATCGGATCGATCTTGAAGCTGTGGTTGTAGACGCGGGTTGCGATGTCCGTCATGGGTCGCGCGACCGACTGTTTGCCGTTGCCTTGGATGGTAACCGCTGGCGGTGTCCGAGCGCAATGCGCCCGGCGAGCTCGCTGGCAGCCACGGTTTCGTCCGCCAACCCGGCAAACTCTCGGGCGCGCGGGCCCGCCCGCCCCCAAGGCATGGCTTGCGGGCAGGGGCCGCGGGCGTTGCGCTCAGGGGTGCTCCGGGCGGGCAAGGTTCCCTATGACGGCCAGCGAAGCGGGCTAACTCCAACTTGGATATGCCCGCCTTGGGCGATGGCGCGCAATCGCTGCCACGATCGACTGGTGATAGGCTCCAAGCTCCGCAGACAAACATGAGGGGTACAAATGGCCGAAAACGTCATGGGGCTGGTGTTTCGCAAGACGGGCCGCGAGATCAAGGCAGCCGCAGGCAGGCGCCTTGAGCAGGTCCGCCACCGGCTGGAGCGCAGGAACCAGGCGCTGCAAGCGTTCATGCAAGACGCCGAGCGCGTGCGCTCCTACCTCGTTAGAAGCTCGCGCCCGAGCTGGGGCCATGGTGGTCCATCGTTGTACTCAGAGGGCGATATCTCAAGCGAGCAGATGGAAGAGACACGGCAGCTTTGTGAGCGGATCTTCGCCCTGGAACTGGAGGAAAAGCGCCTTCAGTTGACCATTGCTCACTTGGACGACCATCAAAGCTTCGAGCTGACGTATGAGCAACTCACGAGTTGGGGTTTTGAGATTTGAGGCCGTCGTGGGCTCAGGCCGTTGGCTGGGTGAACATAGGACGGCCGTTCGCTGATCCGTTCATCGCCGTCGACGCGGGGCTCTTATGCCAGGCTACGGTCGACGATCGCTCGCGCTCGCGGGGAGCATCTCCGTTGTCCTGCAACGGCTCTGTCCACGTGCAGTGAAACGTGAAGCGGCCGTCCGCGGCTCGGTCGCAACCTTTCCGGCAACCAACGCCAGCACCCATAAACAAAGGAGCCCCGGCGACCCGCGCCGGGGCTCTTAGGCATTGCTCGGCTTAGCGCTTGGCGATGGACTAGAAGTCCATGCCGCCCATGCCGCCCATGCCACCCATGCCGCCGGGACCGCCGGGCACTGGCGGCGGGGAGTCCTTGGGACGCTCGGCCACCATCGCCTCGGTGGTGATCAACAGGCCGGCCACGGATGCGGCGTCTTGCAGCGCCGTGCGCACGACCTTGGTTGGGTCGATCACGCCTTCGCTGACGAGATCGCCGTAGACCCCGGTTTGGGCGTTGTAGCCGTAGGTGTACTTGGAGTGCTCGAGGATCTTGCCCAGAACGATCGACCCGTCCTCGCCGGCATTGAGCACGATTTGGCGGGCGGGCACCTGCAAGGCCCTGCGCACGATATTAATGCCGACCTTCTGGTCGTCGTTCTCAGGGCTGAGGTTTTCGAGCGCCTTCATGGCGCGTACCAGCGCCACGCCGCCGCCCGGCACGATGCCTTCCTCGACTGCCGCCCGCGTCGCATGCAGCGCGTCGTCGACACGATCCTTGCGCTCCTTGACTTCGCTCTCGGTCGCGCCGCCGACCTTGATCACGGCAACGCCGCCGGCGAGCTTCGCCAACCGCTCCTGCAGCTTCTCGCGATCGTAATCCGACGTCGTCTCCTCGATCTGCGCCTTGATCTGCTTCACGCGCGCATCGATGTCGGCCTTCTTGCCCGAGCCGTCGACGATGGTGGTGTTCTCCTTGTCGATCGACACCTTCTTGGCCTTGCCGAGCATGTCGAGGGTGACGTTCTCGAGCTTGATGCCAATGTCCTCACTGATCATCTGGCCGCCGGTGAGGATGGCGATGTCCTCTAGCATGGCCTTGCGCCGGTCGCCGAAGCCCGGCGCCTTCACCGCCGCCACCTTCAGGCCGCCGCGCAGCTTGTTCACCACCAATGTCGCCAGGGCTTCGCCCTCGACGTCCTCGGCAATGATCAGCAGCGGCCGGCCGGCCTGCACCACGGCTTCCAACAGGGGCAACATGCTCTGCAACGAGGAGAGCTTCTTCTCGTTGATGAGGATGTAGGGGTTCTCCAGCTCCGCCAGCATCTTGTCGGCGTTGGTAATAAAGTAGGGCGAGATGTAGCCGCGGTCGAACTCCATGCCCTCGACCACTTCGAGCTCGGTCTCCAGGCTCTTGGCCTCCTCGACCGTGATCACGCCTTCGTTGCCAACCTTCTTCATTGCTTCGGCGATGATCCTGCCGATCTCACGGTCGCCGTTGGCCGAGATGGTGCCGACCTGGGCGATCTCATCGTTGGAGGTCACCTTCTTCGACTTGGCCTTGAGTTCCTCGACCACAGTGTTGACGGCGCTGTCGATGCCGCGCTTGAGGTCCATCGGATTGGCGCCGGCGGCCACCGATTTGGCGCCCTCGCGCACGATCGCTTGCGCCAGCACCGTCGCCGTAGTGGTGCCGTCACCGGCAACATCGGAGGTCTTGGAGGCGACCTCGCGCAGCATCTGGGCGCCCATGTTCTCAAACTTGTCGTCGAGCTCGATTTCCTTGGCCACGGTCACGCCGTCCTTGGTAATGCGCGGCGCGCCGTAGGATTTCTCGAGCACGACGTTGCGGCCCTTGGGACCAAGCGTCACTTTGACGGCGTTGGCCAAAATGTCGGCGCCGCGCAGCAAGCGCTCGCGGGCGTCCTGGGCAAACTTGACGTCTTTAGCTGCCATCGTCTGGCACCTCCATGTTGAAAAGCGAAGGACGAGCCTTCGAGAGCATTGCTGACTAGCGCGCTAGCGCAGTTCCGCCTGATCCATTCGGCAAAACCATCGCCAGCGCATGCGGCCGGGCGGGCTCCTGAGAGCGACCGACCCTGCGCCGCTAGCACCAAACCGCGGGCGCACCCTTAAGTGCGTTCAGGCCGCGGCGCGGACGGAGGACTTGCCCTCGAGGATGCCGAGGACGTCGCTCTCCTTCATAATGAGCAGGTCCTGGCCGTCGATCTTGACCTCGGTGCCGGACCACTTACCGAACAGCACGCGGTCACCTTTCTTGACGTCGAGCGGCACCAGCTTGCCGGACTCATCACGCGCGCCGGGTCCGACGGCAATGACCTCGCCTTGCATCGGCTTCTCTTTGGCCGTGTCGGGAATAATGATGCCGCCAGCGGTCTTGGTCTCTTCGTCGACGCGACGCACGACCACGCGATCGTGCAGAGGGCGAAACTTCATGGCCTCTACCTCACTCCTATAGAACGAATTTTCCTCAGTTTTTGGCAGTCGTCCGTAGTCCTGGACCAACTCCCCGCGCCGATGTCATCGCCCCGCTGGGGGTGCCCGATCGGCAGCGGCGACGGTAATAGGAAGCCTTGTTAGCAGTGTCAAGCGGAGAGTGCCAGACCCGCGGGACATGGGGCCTGAGCACCGCCTGCCGGCGGCAGCGCCTGCCGCTGGCGCGGTGCCAAACGCAAACGCGCCGGGTTGGCCGCCCCATGGCTCCGGCTGCGCACCAGCTTTAAGGGGCAGGCGGGAGGGACGGCCCGGGCACGGGTCAACCTCGCACCGGTCAACCTCTGTCGCTCGCAGCCGTCGCCAACGGCGCGCTTGGGGTGAGGATTAGCACTGTCGCCTCAGTGCTGCGAACTCGCGCCTCACGAGACGCACGAGGAACTGGCGCCGGCATTCTATCGTTTTCGATGGCCAATCGCGAACCGCTGCGATGCTCAACCGCGGTCCGCGGCATCGGCGTGGTAAGCGCCACAAACGACATTGGCTTGTGGGAACTATGCAACCCGTGAATCAGCAAAGTCAGATAGCATTGCCCAACATGCGGCGCAGCAAAAGGTCAGGGGACAACCATGACTGACCGTGATTTCCGTGCCCAGCTTGCGGGCTTTAGTCTGACAACGGCGGAAATTCTCTATCGTCTGCCCGATCATCCGCTGCTGCTGCAGAGCTTTGTGTGGCAGGAATACGATGTGCACCCACGCTTTCCACGCCTCAAGCATTTTCTCGAGTTCTGGTCGCGCAATCTCGATGGCAAGCTCTACAGCGTGAAAGTCGCGCACAAACGCTTGATCACGCCGGCCGAGTTGCGCCTGGTCGATGGCGAGGTCCACTTGCACTGAGCGTTCCGCGCAGCGCCCGTTACCGGTGTGCGGCTCTCAGGGTGAGGATGATCCGGCCTCCGGCTTGAGCACCAGGCAATCGACCTTGAGCGCGCGCAACTCCTTGCAAGCGAAGGTGGCCCCGGCGCCATCGAAGCCGGCAAATCGCGCCCGATAAAATACCTTGTCGCCCTGCGTCACCGGTTGGGTGAGGGCGGTGCGCGTGCCAATCACGGCGGTGGCGCGCTTGCGCACCCAGGCCAAGCGGCGTTGGGCCTCGTCGGCGCTGCTATAGGCACCGATCTGAATGGCAACCCCGGCCGCCGGCGCCAGCGGCGTCGCTGCCGAGCGGCCGCCGGCCATGGTCGCGGCCTGTTGGTCGAGCGTGGAGGGCGGCGTACCGCGCACAAGCCGCGGCTCGGCCAGCAACATCGGCCGATCACCCACGATCGGGCGCTGGCTTGCGGCCGGCGGCGGTTCGGCGTCGGCTGCCTCGCCCGGCGCGGCCTGAGATTGGGTGCGCGCGATCAAGGCCTCGATCGTTGTCGGTTGCCCCAGCGCCGCGCCGCCAGTCTCGGGCGTTGGGTCATGGCCGATGCGCACCGGGCGCACCTGCGCCATCTCGATCCGCGATGAGGTGGCAGCCTGCGGGGCCGGCGCGGGAAGGGCCGCGGGCGAAGGTGCCAGCGCTTGCTCCCGGCGCTCGCTCAACGGCTGCGGACGCGGTGGTAGAAGCGCGAGTTTGCCCTCGGCCGCCGGCTGCCGAGCGACCACGACCGGCTTGCGGGTGACCTCCGGCGAGCCCTTGCTCAGGCCAATGTTGAGCAGCGCGCGCATGCTGGTGTTGCGCGCCGCCGCCGTGGCGCCGCCAAACACCACGCCCAGCACATGCTTGCGTCCGCGCCGCACCGAGGCCACCAGGTTGAAGCCGGAGGCGCGCGTATATCCGGTCTTCAATCCGTCAGTACCCTGGTAGTGGAACAGCAAGCTGTTGTGGTTGCGGTAGGTCTCGCCCTTGTAGGTGAAGGTGTGCGTGGCAAACAGGCGATAGTGGCGGGGGAACTCGTCCATCAGACGCAGCGCCAAGGTCGCCATGTCCCGCGCCGTCGTCACCTGGGCCTCGTCCGGCAGCCCCGATGCATTGCGGAAGATGGTCGCGGTCATGCCGATTTGATGCGCCTTCTCCGTCATCAGGCGCGCAAACCGTTCCTCGCTCCCCGCCAGGTGCTCGGCGAGCGCCACCGCCACGTCGTTGGCGGATTTGGTCACCAGCGCCTTGATCGCATCGATGACGGTGATCTCCTCGCCAGGCTCGAGGTCAAGCTTGGACGGGGCCGCCGCGCTGGCAAAGGCCGAGATCTTAAGTTTGCTCTGGTAGTCGAGTTTTCCCTGCTCGATCCGTTCAAAGACCAAATACAGGGTCATCAGCTTGGCGAGCGAGGCTGGGTGGCGCGGCGCGTCGGCGGCGCTTTGGTAGAGAACCCGCCCGCTGTTGGCATCGATCAGAAGCGCGGCGTGGTTGTCGTTGGCGCCAGCGGGGCTGGCAAGGCACAAGCTCGCGGCCAGCATGAGGCCCAAGCCAAGACCACGGCACGGCCACGGCAATCGGGTACGCAGACCTGGCAATCCCCCCTCCGTCTCGCTTCGGGCCGAGTGGCCTGACCGAGCCCCCGCTCCTCGCGTGCCTTGAGCTTAGGCCAGCCGTTTTGGGCGGCTGTGAGGCGCAAACTGCGCCGAGGAGCCCCCAAGCGGGATGTTAGCGGACGATGGTTAACCGGAGGCTGCCGGCGCTGCACATAGATGTCGCATGCTGCAATGCAGCAAAATGGTTGACATATTTTGTGCACTGCATATATACCGCGCTAGCCGTTCCGGCGGCCAGCAAACCAGATACCGGCCGCCGAGCCGATTGGCGGCCAGCAACGTGCGTGCGTTTATTCCCCCACACCGCAGCCGATAGGATCATCCCCGCAATGATGAAGAACATCGAAGATTTCCAGAAGTTCGGGCAATACAACATGGACGCAGCCGTCAAGATGTTTGGTGAATGGAGCAAGGGCTGGCAAGCCATTGCTGCCGAGATGACGGACTACAGCAAGCGCTCCTTTGAGGAAGGTACGGCGACCTTCGAGAAGTTGCTGTCGGCAAAGTCGATGGAGCAGGCCATGGAAATCCAATCCGGCTACGCCCGTCGCGCCTACGATGGCTACCTCAACCAAATCTCGAAGCTCGGGGGCCTCTACGCCGACTGGGCCAAGGAAGCCTATAAGCCCGTCGAGAAGGCGATGCAGAACGGCCGCTAACGGCCGGCGTTGCCAATCCCCCACGCGCTTGGCGCGGGGGGTAACACCTCAAGACCAGGCTCGGGACTCTCCCCGAGCCTTTTTTTGTCGCATTTGCGCCGCTGCCACGAGGTTGGATTCCGCGCCCGCCTCTCCCAAATAAGGGGCCGGCGCGGTGAGGTTTGCGTCGGGCGTCAGGCTATCGCAAAATGCGCGAGTGATTTGCGCTCCTGCTGGGCACCTAAGCGTTTAGATGGGGACAGGCGGTGGGCAGAATCTTGTAGGGATGGCTAGGACGGCAGGGATTCTCATGCGTATGGCCGGCAAGAACGGCTCGCGAGGCGACGAGGAAGGTAAGACCGGTCTTATCACCAAGACGCGGCCGAAGACCAAGAAGCCGAGCCTCTACAAGGTGCTTTTGCTTAACGACGACTATACGCCGATGGAGTTCGTCGTGCTCGTATTGGAGCGCTTCTTCAACAAGGGGCGGGAAGAAGCAACCCGGATTATGCTGCACGTGCACCAGAAGGGGGTGGGCATCTGCGGCGTCTATACCTACGAGATCGCAGAGACCAAGGTTGCACAAGTGATGGACTTCTCGCGCCAGCACCAGCATCCTCTGCAATGCACCATGGAAAAGGAGTAACCGCGCACGTGCCCGCATTCTCTCAGAGTCTGGAAGCGGCGCTACATCGCGCCATCGAACATGCCAACGATCGCCACCACGAGTACGCGACGCTGGAGCACCTGCTATTGTCGCTGCTCGATGATCGCGACGCCTCGGCGGTGATGCGGGCATGCTCGGTCGACCTCGACGGGTTGCGGGCGCGCATCACTGAATATCTGGACAACGAGCTGGTTGGCCTGTTCGTCAAAGGTTCGACCGACGCCCAGCCCACCACCGGTTTCCAGCGCGTGATCCATCGCGCGGTCGTGCACGTGCAGTCTTCGGGGCGCGAGGAGGTGACCGGCGCCAACGTGCTGGTGGCGATTTTCGCCGAGCGCGAAAGCCATGCGGCGTTTTTCCTGCAAGAGCAGGAAATGACCCGCTTCGACGCGGTGCAATATATCAGCCACGGCATCGCCAAACGGCCCGGCATGTCCGATCCCAAGCACGTGCGCGGTGTCGATGAGGATCAGGAAGCAAGCGGCAAGGGCGAAGAGAAAAAGCAGGCCCAGGACGCGCTCAATACCTACTGCGTCAACCTCAACAAGAAGGCCAAGAGCGGGCGCATCGATCCGCTGATCGGCCGTGAGAGCGAGGTACTGCGCACGATCCAGGTGCTGTGCCGGCGGCAGAAGAACAACCCCTTGTTCGTCGGTGACCCCGGTGTCGGCAAGACCGCCATTGCCGAAGGCCTGGCCCGCAAGATCGTGAACAGCGACGTTCCCGAAGTGCTCCGGGATTCCACCATCTTCGCGCTCGATATGGGCGCCTTGCTGGCCGGCACCCGCTACCGCGGCGACTTCGAGGAACGCCTGAAGGCGGTCATGAAGGAGGTGGAGAACTTCCCCGGCGCCATCCTGTTTATCGACGAGATCCATACCGTGATCGGGGCCGGCGCTACCTCTGGCGGCGCCATGGATGCCTCCAATCTCCTGAAACCGGCGCTGCAGTCCGGTACCGTGCGCTGCATCGGCTCGACCACCTACAAGGAGTATCGCCAGCACTTTGAGAAGGATCGCGCCCTGGTTCGCCGCTTCCAGAAGATCGATATCAAGGAGCCGACGGTCGAGGATTCGATCGAGATCCTGAAGGGTCTGAAGCCGGTATTCGAGGAGTACCACAAGCTCAAATACACCAACGATGCCATCAAGGCGGCGGTGGAGCTGTCGGCCAAATACATCAACGATCGCAAGCTGCCCGATAAGGCAATCGATGTGATCGATGAGACCGGCGCCTCACAAATGCTGGTGCCGGAAAACAAGCGCAAGAAAAAGATTACCGTGAAGGAGGTGGAGGCGACCGTCGCCACTATGGCGCGCATACCACCCAAGACCATCACCAAGTCCGATGCCGAAGTGCTGGCCAACATCGACAAGGATCTGAAGCGTCTGGTGTTCGGTCAGGACAAGGCAATCGAGGCCTTGGCCAGCACCATCAAGTTGTCGCGCGCCGGTTTGCGCGAGCCCGAGAAGCCGATCGGCTGCTACCTGTTCTCCGGTCCCACCGGCGTCGGCAAGACCGAGGTCGCCAAGCAGCTGGCGGCGTTGATGGGCGTCGAGCTGTTGCGCTTTGACATGTCGGAATACATGGAGAAGCACACGGTGTCGCGCCTGATCGGTGCCCCGCCCGGCTATGTCGGCTTCGACCAGGGCGGGCTGTTGACCGATGGCGTCGACCAGCACCCCCACAGCGTGCTGCTGCTCGACGAGATTGAAAAGGCCCATCCCGATCTGTTCAACATTCTGCTGCAGGTGATGGATCACGGCAAACTTACCGATCACAACGGCAAGTCGGTCGACTTCCGCAACGTCATCTTGATCATGACCACCAATGCCGGCGCTTCCGATCTGGCGCGGCCGCCCATGGGCTTCAACCGCTCGAAACGCGAGGGTGACGACATGGAGGCCATCAATCGCATGTTTACGCCGGAGTTCCGCAATCGGCTCGACGCCGTGATCGCGTTCGCCGGATTGCCGCACGACATCATCATGAAGGTGGTGGAGAAGTTCGTGTTCCAGCTCGAGGCCCAGCTCGCCGACCGCGGCGTTACCATCGAGCTGTCCGAGGATGCCGCACGCTGGCTGGCCGACACCGGCTACGACGAGAAGTTCGGGGCCCGGCCGTTGGCGCGGGTTATCCAGGAGCACATCAAGAAGCCGTTGGCGGACGAGCTGCTGTTCGGCAAGCTCGAGCACGGGGGAACCGTGCGCGTGCTGGTCGAAGGCGAAGGCAGCGAGCGCAAGCTGGCGTTTGAGTATATCCCCGCCGAGCCCAAGCCCAAGCGCATCAAGGACGAGGACAGCGACGACGACCTCGATGAGGATGAGGGTGAGGATGGTCCGGCGCTGGTCGAGGCCGCCGCTCCGCGCAAGGCGCTACCCGGCCCCAAGGACAAGAAGGAGCGGCCGCGACCGAGCGGCACCGTTCCGAGCGTGCCGCGCCGCAAGGACGACTAACGCCGCCGACCAGAAGTCTGAAAACCTGGCGATCCCGGCGGGCACCGCCGGGATTTGCCGTCAGCCGCGGCGGGCTTGCCAGACCCGATAACGCCCGGTCTCGGCCAAGACCGAGACCTGATCGAACTGCCGCCGCAGGCGTTCGGCGAGCGGGAGGTGGCGTGGTACCACGACCTGCAACATGCCGCCCGGCGCCAGATGGGCCGGCGCGTCGAGGATCAGCTGGTCGAGCACCTGGTGGCTTTCCGTCACCCCGATGTGCAGCGGTGGATTGGAAATGATGGCGTCGTAGCGTGCCCCTGGCACGGCAGCGAGCGATGAGCCGAGGTGGACGCGGCCGCTCGGCACATTGTCATTGGCGGCGAGCAGCGCCACGCTGTCGTGATCGATGAGGTCGAGCCGAATTTGCTCGCTGTCGGCGAGCGCTGCCGCAATCACGCCGGCGCCGCAGCCGAAGTCGGCGACCCACGCCCGCGCCGCCAACGCCGGTAAGGTGTCGATCAAAAGCAGGCTGCCGGCATCGATTCGATCGGCTGCAAACAAGCCTGGATAGCTGGTCCACGGCCGCGCCTTACCCTTGATCGTGAGCGTGGTTTGCCGCCGCCACTCAGCCAGCTCGCCGCGCAAGCTCGCCAAGTTGGCTGGCCGCTCAGCGGCAATCAGCCGCCCATGGCCGCGGCGGGCGATGGTGTCGACGCCGCCGCACAGTTCCTCAACTGCCGCCGCCGCCGAGCGGATGCCCTCGTCGTTGCCGCCATAGAGCAACAGCCTGCCGCTGGTGCCCAGGACGCTAAGCGCGGCGTGCAGCGCCATCTCCTGCTCATCCTTGGCCTTGGCCAGACGCAACAGGACGACGTCGAACGGACCCGGCGGCGGCCACGGCTGCGCCTCGCCGCCGGCTGCCGCAAGCCGGCGTTGCCAGAGCGCCGAGGCGCGCCCGCGCTTGGCGACGATTGCCGGCAAACCGGGCGAGGGATTGGCAAGCAGAACGCGGCCGGTGAGATTAAGGGCGTCGAGGCTGCGTGCGATCAGGGCGTCGGCGGCCGCATCCGCATCGGTCGCCCAGCGGCTCATTGCGCCGCTAGCGCCCGTTTGATTCTTTCGGCATTGGCCGCGAGCACATCCGACTTTTCCATTTGCGAGGTGTGCGGCCCGAGCGTGACGCCCTCGCGCCGCGGCAGGATGTGAAAGTGCAGGTGGAACACGACCTGACCGCCGGCCGGTTCGTTGAACTGCTGCAATGTGATGCCGTCGGAGTTGAACGCCTTCATGATCGCCAGCGACACCTTCTGCACGGTCTTCATGCAGGCAGCGAGCTGGGCGGCGTTGGCATCGAGCAAGTTGCGCGCCGCGGTCTTGGGCACCACCAGGGTATGGCCCTCGCAGCGGGGCATGATGTCCATGAACGCCAACGTCTCGTCGTCTTCGTAAACTTTGTGTGAGGGAAGCTCGCCGCGCACAATCTTGGCAAAAATGTTGTTGGCATCATAACTACGCATGAATGGCTCCCGCGCGGGGTCGATACTTCGCTGATCTGTCGCAGGCAGCTTGCGGCGCGTCAAGCATGCAATGCGCCGCTCGATGGTCGCGGCTGCGGTCGTCGCGGCAATCGTCTATCGGCGGTGGTGGCTCAAAGGCAGGCCCGTTAAGTCAGGCTTAACCGCCTTTGCAAGTGCCGCTGATACCGTTAGCCGACCGGCGATGGCGCCGGCGCTAGGCAAAGGCCATCGCTGTACAAGAGCGCAAAGGACCATCATCGCGTGCTGGTTGGCGCGCGCTAGGGACCGGTGATCACCATGATGTCTGCCGCAGCCACCGGCCAACGGCGCCACGCCGATTGGCTGATCGCGACCGGGGTCCTGCTGTTGTTGATTGCCGGATGGTTGAGCGGGCTGGACCGCGCCAAGCTGGCGAGGGTGTGGCCGCTCAGCGGCGAGCGCGGGTCGCTGCCGCCGGCTCAGGTCTGGTCGGACAGCGGGCCCTTGCGGAACGGGGCAAATTCGGCGAGTTCCTTGCCGGCGGCATCGACGTAGGCGCGCTCGCGCTTGAGGTAGTCGGCGACCGCACGCCGCAAGGCCGGGTCGGCGATGAAATGTGCCGAGTACGTACTGGTCGGCAGATAGCCGCGGGCAAGCTTGTGCTCGCCCTGGGCGCCGGCCTCGACCCGCGCCAGCCCATGCGCAATGGCAAACTCGATCGCCTGGTAGTAGCAGACCTCGAAATGCAGACAGGAGTGGTGCTCGACGGCGCCCCAATAGCGCCCGTAGAGACAGTCGCCACCGATCAGATGCAATGAGCCCGCGATCGGCTTGCCCGCGCGCTTGACCATGACGATCAGGCAGCGCTCGGCCATGGCTTGCCCCAACAGCGAGAAGAACTTGCGGTTGAGATAGGGACGGCCCCACTTGCGCGAGCCGGTCTGCGTATAGAAGCCGAAGAAGGCATCCCAGGCGGCCTCGGTGATGTTGCTGCCAAGCAGCCATGCCACCTCGAGGCCGGCGCTCAGCGCCTGCTCGCGCTCCTTGCGTACCGCCTTGCGTTTGCGCGAGGCGAGGCGAGCCAGGAACTCATCAAAAGTCTTGTAACCGTCGTTGCTCCAGTGAAATTGTTGGTCGGTGCGCTTGAGGAAGCCCTTGTCGCCGAGCCGCAACCACTCCTCTTCGCTGAGGAAGGTTACGTGCAAACCGGACAGATCGTTGCGCTCGACCAGCTCAACGGCGGCGTTCGCCAGCAGCATTTGATTGGCCGCGGCCCCCGGCCCGGGCCGCGTCAATAGCCGCTTGCCGGGCACCGGCGTGAACGGGACTGCGATCTGCAGCTTGGGATAGTAGCGCCCGCCGGCCCGCTCGTAGGCTTCCGCCCAGCCGCGGTCGAACACGTACTCACCCTGGCTATGGGATTTGAGGTAGCAGGGGGCACACGCCGCCAAGGTCTGTTCGCCGCTCAACGTGAGCGTCAGGTGTTGCGGCAGCCAGCCGCTGCGGCCGCCAACCGCGCCCGCGTCCTCGAGCGCTTTCAAGAAGGCGTGCGCTAAAAACGGGTTGAAGCTGGTCCCTTGCGGGTTGGCGCAGGCATCCCAGGCCTCCGGCGCAATGTCCGCAATCCGGGGTACGATTTCGATCCGGGCGTTACCCGAACTGTTGCTGGCCATCGCTCATCGCTTGCGAGGAGATCTGGGGGCGTTGCTTGAGGATCCCACGACGGGCACCTTGGCACAACGCCCGTTGCTGCGGCAGCACGCCCGCCATCACGACATGGCTTCGGCGCGCGCCGGTGCCGTTGCCTCAAAGATCGGCGCATCGGCCCAGCGCGCCGCCAGGGCCCGCTCCTTGGCCGTGCGCACGGTCCACGTAAACACCACCGCCGTCGGTGCGTGCTGCGCCACCCAGGCCTTGGCGGCAGCCAGCATCCTGACCTCGACGGCATAGAAGCTGAGATTGGGTGGCGCCTTTGCGAACAGGGCGGCAACGGCGGCGTGCTCTTTCGCCGCGCTTGCCCTGAGCCACCAATTGGCTCCCAGCTGATGGCAACCAACGACGATGCCGCGCGGCACCAAGGGGGCCAGCTTGGCGAGCTCGATCACGACGGCGCGATCAAACGACATCAGGGCGATCGGTCCGCGATAACCCTGCGCCGCCGTCGCGATCGCGCCAAGGAAGCCCCTCGGCTGGCGGTTGCGGCCTTTGATCTCGGCCAGCAACGGCACCCGCCCGTCGATCAGCCGCAGGAGCTCTTCGAAGCTCAACATGGCGATGTCTTGACCCTTATAGCGGAGCCGGCTCAGTTCCTGCGGGCTACGTGCGGCGATACGTCCACGCGCCGCCATCAGCCGGTCGAGGGTGGCATCGTGGAACACCATCGGCGTGCCATCGCGCGCCGGCTGCAGATCGCACTCGATGCCGTAGTCCTGATCGATGGCGGCCAGAAACGCCGGCGCGGTATTTTCGATGAGCCCGCGGCTTTTATTGTGCAGCCCACGGTGTGCGATCGGTCGCACAAACAGGCCGCGGTCGAGACCGACGGCCGGGCTGACCGGCAGGCGTTCGCCGTTAGCTGCGGTCGGCACCTTGGCCATCATCGCCCAATTGCGTCCCGTTTTGTGCGATCGTTGGCGACCGCGCCTTCTGTGCACGGCAACCGCCCTCTGCTAGAGAGGGGCTTGCCCCGGCGATCTTGCCACGGGGCGAGGCCCTAGTCCCGCCCTTCTCTTCAAGAAAGAAGGCACGATGATGCACCCCACCTCCACCTGCCGGCTGCTCGCCTTCGCGGTCGGCGCCGCCACGCAATTGGCCGCCACGCCGACCTCGGCCGGCGCGCCGCCGATCGTGCTGGCACCCCACCGGGCCATCTACGAGATGACCTTGGCCGAGGCGCGCGGTGGGGCGGGGGTGACCGCCGTTTCCGGCCGCATGGTCTACGAGCTCACCGGTTCGGCCTGCGAGGGCTACACCCAGAACATGCGCTTTGTTACGCAGATGTCCAACCAGAAGGGCGGTGCAACGCTCACGGATCTTCGCTCCTCGAGCTGGGAGGAAGGCACCGGCAAGCGTTTTCGTTTCAACTCCAGCCAGTTTCGCGACGAGAAGCCGACCGAGGCGACCGCCGGTGATGCGGCGCGTCAGCATGGAGCCGACGCCGCCAAGGTCGAGCTGACCAAGCCCAGCGCCAAGCATCTGGCGCTGCCGCAGCGCGTCTATTTCCCGATCCAGCACTCGATTGCGCTGCTCGAGGCGGCGCGCACCGGCAAGCGCCTGTTCCGGGCCGATCTCTACGATGGCTCGGAAAAGGGTGAGAAGGTCTATGACACGATTTCGATGATCGGGCACATGATCCCGGCCGGCGACAATCGCAAGCTGCCGCGCGTGAAGAACGCCGAGCGCTTGGACGGCATCGCCGCCTGGCCGGTCTCGATCGGCTACTTCGAGCCCAACTCCGACAAGACCGACGCCGTGCCGGTCTACGAGCTGACCTTCTGGTTTTTCGAGAACGGGGTCAGCCGCAAGCTGTTCATCGACTACGGCGAGTTTGCGATCCAGGGTGAGTTGTCGCAGATCACGTTCCACGAACCGAGCAAGTGCGAGGCCGGCAAGTAGCGGCGCCGGGCGCCCAGCGGCCGCTCACGGCCACAGCCGCGCCGCGCCGCGCACACCACTGGCATCCCCCCAGCGCGGTGGCTTGATGCTGACCCTCGAATCCCGGGCCAAGATGTGGGGGGCCATCAGCTTGGGCAAGGTCGCATAGAGGTACTCGAGCTGGGACAGGCCGCCGCCCAGCACCACCACCTCGGGATCGAAAATATTAACGACGTGCGCGAGCCCCCGTGCCAGCCGCGATGCGTGCCGTGCCAAGCTGGCGCCGGCCGCGGCGAGCCCACCGGCGGCGGCGGCGGCGATGGCGGCGGCGGATAGCGCCACGCCGGTGTGGCGCAAATGGTCGGCCTCGAGGCCCGGCCCGGACACCCAGGTCTCGATGCAGCCCTTGCGACCGCACCAGCAGGTTGGGCCCGGATATTCCGACGCTTCCGCCCAGGGCAGCGGATTGTGACCCCACTCGCCGCCGGTGCCCCGCGGCCCGTCGATCAGCTTGCCGTCGACCAGGAGACCGCCGCCGCAGCCGGTACCGAGGATCACACCAAACAGCGAACGGGCGCCGGCGCCAGCACCGTCAACCGCCTCCGACAGCGCAAAGCAGTTGGCATCATTGGCGAGCCGAAGCGGGTTGTTGAGCCGGCGTCCGAGGTCGTGGCCGAACCGCTGGCCGTTGAGCCAGGTCGAATTCGCGTTCTGCACCTGGCCCCCGGCTGCGATCGAGCCCGGCATGCCGATGCCGACGGTACCGGTGCCACCTACCGCCTGTTCGAGGCGCCCGACCATCAGCTCGATGGCGGCGATGGTCGCCTGATAATCGTGCTGCGGGGAGGCCACACGCTGGCTGGCGAGCGTGGTGCCGTCGCGGCCCAGCACGACACCGGCGATCTTGGAGCCACCAAGGTCGATGCCGATGCGCAACGAGGAGCGTGAGGGCTCAAGGGGCATCGGCGACATCCAGCACCGCCAGGGCGGCGCCGATACCTTCGGGGGCAAGGTTGGCGCTGGCGGCGAAGGTGAGCAGCAGTGATTCGTCGGCCGCCACGAAGCTCAACACCGCCGCGAGCACCTCCCGCGTCGCGGCGCGGGCCTTCAGATCGCCGGGCTCAAGGCCGGTCACCGCGAGGAAGCGCGACAGCCGGTGCGGCTCCGCTGCCAGGAACGCAAGCCCTTGTGCGGCAATCGTTTCCGCGGTTTCCCGGTCGGGCCGGCGTGGGGTTTGGGCGGACTTAAGCATGTCGATATTTGGGCCTGCACTAACAGCAGTGCTCGGGCCATCTTAAACAGTTGGTTAGCTGTTTCGAAGCAAACTCGGCTGCCAGAGCCGCGTAGAATCGGTGCAGGAGTACGCGGGAAGCGGGAGAGCGGGCCGCCTCATGACCTACCAGGAACCCAGTGCGGCCATTACCGTCCGGCCGGCGCGAGCCCGCCAGCTGCCAGGCACCGTGCTGATCGTGGAGGACAACGAGCTCAATATGAAGCTCTTCCACGATCTGCTCGATGCCCACGGCTATCGCACCTTGCAGACGCGAACCGGCATGGAAGCCCTGAAGCTGGCGCGTCAGCACCGGCCGGACCTGATCTTGATGGACATCCAGCTGCCGGAGGTGTCCGGCCTCGAAGTCACCAAGTGGCTGAAGGACGACGAGGAGCTGCGCGAGATTCCCGTGATCGCCGTCACCGCTTTCGCCATGAAGGGTGACGAGGCGCGCATTCGCCAGGGTGGTTGCGAGGCCTATATCTCCAAGCCGATTTCGGTCGCGACGTTTCTCGCCGCCGTTCGCCGCTACCTCGGAGAGGCCTGAGAGCCGACGGTCTCTCGCGCTTAAAGGTGCCCCTACATGACTGCGCGCGTTCTCGTCGTTGACGACATCCTCGCCAACGTCAAGCTCCTGGAGGCGCGGCTGCGGGCCGAGAACTTCGAGGTCGAGACCGCACGCAGCGGCGAGGAAGCGCTGAGCCGCGTGCGCTCACGCCCGGTCGACGTGGTGTTGCTCGATGTCATGATGCCGGGCATGGACGGCTTTGAGGTTTGCCGTCAGCTCAAGCGCGCGCCGGCGACGGCACACTTGCCGATCATCATGGTCACCGCGCTCGACCAGCCCTCCGACAAGGTACGCGGACTAAGCGCGGGCGCCGACGATTTCCTGAGCAAGCCGGTCGGTGAGATCGCGCTGATGACGCGGGTGAAGAACCTGGTGCGGTTGAAGACCGTGCGCGAGGAGGTGATGGCGCGTATGGCCACCGAGTCGCGCGACATCGCCGCCAGCGATGGCCTGATCGGCGGTCGCATTCTGCTGGTCGAAGAACCAGCCCGCGTCGGGGAACGCATGCGCGCCTGCCTGGAGCCTCTGAACCCGATCGATATCGAGCCCGAGCTGCAGGCGGCGATGCTGCGGCTGACGGCAGAGCCCTACGATCTGTTGATCGTCAGCCTCAGCCTTGCCCACGCCGATGGCCTGTGCCTGTGCGGCCAGGTGCGCTCACTGGAGCAAAGCCGCGATCTGCCGATCATCGTGCTGGTGGAGGCAAGCGAGGAGGCGCGCCTCGTACGCGCGCTCAAGCTGGGGGTCAATGACTACCTGACCCGCCCGATCGATTTGAGCGAGCTTGCCGCCCGCGTCCGCACACAGATTATGCGCAAGCGCCATGGCGACTACCTGCGCGGCCGGCTCGACTTTAACTTGCAAGCGGTGACCGCGCCCTGACCGGGTGCGATCACCACTTGCCATAAACGCATCGCAACGCGCTGGAGGCGTCGAGCCGTCGACAGCGCGGTGGCCGACGTCGACGCCTTCAAGACCAAACGACGATCGTCACCGGGTCGCACCCCCCGGTGCCACCCGCGCGGCGGCAGTTGGTGGCGCAACCCGCCAACCAACAAGCGCCCCTGCCGGCTCGAGAGGGAAGACCCGGTGATGCGACGGCAACCGGGTGGCCGAGGCTTGCGCGACCGACTTGCGCCAGGCGATCGCCCGGCAAGCGCGGCACAACCTTGGCGCCACCCGCAATCCTCGGGCAGCGCCGGCCTCGAACCGAAGCCGATACGCAACACGGGGGCTGCGGCCCGGGGGCCGGCGCGGCGCCGACGCCGCCATCGCGGAGGCTCGCCAACCCCGGTGGCCGCGGCGGCCGCATGGCTGCCAATTATTTGCGCATATCGGCTTTAAGCCGTTGGAACAGAAGTGCTTCTGTTGACTGTCTCGAGCTGTCCCGAGACCCCAGCGGCCGCGCCGTTGCGGCGCAGTTACCACCTTGTCAGTTAAGCACGAGGACCAAGCTATTGGGAGGATTGCATTTTGGCCGCTGATCTGCTTTTCTGCCCAGGGGTAATCGCGGGAGGAGGGGATTAGCGGGTTTTGGTGCACGCGCGCCCAACGGGCGTCGCATCGCTTAAGCATACAATTGGAATCCTCGCGGGATTTTCAGGTCCGCCGCATCTCCTGAGGCCCGTGAGGTGTGATCGTCTGGGGCGGCTAGGAGTGGCCTCCTCTTGTTATGCCGCACGCGGACGATCGAACGCCAGGTCTGGCCAACGCCCTCTTTGGTCCACGACTTGGCAGGCCGGTGTTCGTGGCTGCTCGGACTTCTACCCCGCTGCCGATGTCAGTCACGGACCCGGCCACATCTTCCCCCAAAGCTTGAGTTTTCAAGCCGCGCGGTTCCTCCGCCCAGCGCGGGCCGGCATCCGGCAACCACGCCAACACCCCCGGCAAACCGCCGCCGGCAGGCCCTAGCCGCGGACAGGGGCCGGGGCGCTATTTGATTTTGGTTTCTTTGAAGGCGACGTGCTTGCGCGCGATCGGATCATACTTTTTGAAGGCAAGCTTTTCCGTCGCGGTGCGCGGATTCTTCTTGGTCACATAGAAAAACCCGGTTCCCGCCGTGCTCAGCAGCTTTATTTTTTGGGTGACGGGTTTGGCCATGGCAAGGTCTCCGCTGCAGTGATCGCGGGCACTCTATTCCGCCGGGACGGTTAGTCAAGCGCCGCCTCGGCGGTGATCAGGTCGCGGCGGTAGCTGCCGCTGCGGCGATGATAGAACGGCACCGGGAAGTCCCCGGCCACCAGCGCGCCGGCCGCGACGCGCTCCCCCAGGTCCTCAAGGACGACGCGGGTGATGTTGGGCAGCTCCAGCGCCCGCGCCTGCGCGATCGAATGCCACTCCAGATCGGAGAGCTCGCCATCGGCGACAGCGACCCGGTGCACGATGGCCTGCGCTGGCACGCAGAAAAAACGCGTGTCGTAGCGGCGCGGCCGGCCCGGCGGCGTAATGGCACGGGCAAAGAAGGTGAGCGAGGCCAGCGCTGGTGCAAAGCCGGTGGCGTAGAACGGCTGCCAGTCCGGCGCCTTGGGGGCAATCGCGGTCGTGAGCGGCGTGCCGATCAAAAGCCCCGCCTCTTCAAACGTTTCGCGTACCGCGGCCAGCGCCAGGGCGCGGGCTCTGGCCTCACTCGGGGTGCCCTTCATCCATAGCATCAGCTTCTTGAGGTCGCCGGCCTTGAGGTCGTGTTCGACGGCAATCTGGCGATCGGCGCGCTCGACCCGGCCGCCCGGAAACACGTAGCGGCCGGGCATGAATACCATGTCGGCGCGGCGGCGGCCGAGCAGCACGCGCGGCTCTCCCGAGGTCATGTCGACGATGATCAGCGTTGCAGCATCGCGCGGCCGCAGCGCGCGCACCTTTGGCGCCGCTTGGGATGCGGACCTGGCCCCATGTTCCGTCATGCCATCCCTGAGTTTGAGCGCCACACCGTCTCTCGCTCTCCCGGTGGCGTCAAGCTCGTCAGTTCTCGAGCGGGTGGCAGCGGAGCCGCGCCTTATGGGCTTTTATGGCGCCCCGCCCTGAGGCTGGGTCGCCGCCGCCGGCCCTTGCCCTCGCCGCCGAGGCGGCGGCCGGGCGAGAGCATTTCGAAGCGCAGCGCGCCCGCCGATGGCACCGCCTCGATCAGCCGTACCCTGACCGCGTCGCCCAGCCGATAGCCGGCGCCGCTGCGGTCGCCGATCAAGGCGTAGAGGCTTTCCTGGTGACGATAGTAGTCCTGGCCGATGCTGGCGGCCGGCACGAAGCCGTCGGCCCCGGTCTCTGCCAGCCGCACAAACAGGCCGGCGCGCGTCACCCCGGAAACGCGCGCGTCGAACTCGGCGCCGACGCGCTCGCTCAAGTACTCGGCGATGAGCCGGTCCATGGTCTCGCGCTCGGCCGCCATCGCCCGGCGTTCGGTGTCGGAGATGGCGGCTGCGATTTCGTGCAAGTGTCGGGCCTCGTCCTCGCCGATGCCGCCGGCACCAAGCGCCAGGGTCTTGATCAGCGAACGGTGCACCACAAGATCGGCATAGCGCCGGATCGGCGAGGTGAAATGCGCATAGCGGGTGAGGTTGAGCCCGAAGTGGCCGGCGTTTTCGGCTTGGTAGACGGCCTGCGATTGGGTCCGCAGCACCACTTCGTTGACGAGATCCCGGGCCGGCAACGCCTTGGCGCGCTCGAGCACGCGGTTGAAATCGCCGGCGCGCAAGTGCGCTGCGCCCGGAAGCTTCAGCTCGACGCTGGTCAGAAATTCGCGCAGCGCCACCAGCTTCTCCTTGGCCGGAGGCTCGTGCACGCGATAGATCACAGCGGCGCGTTTTTCGGCCAGGGTCTCGGCGGCGGCGACATTGGCCTGGATCATGAACTCTTCGATCAGGCGGTGCGCCTCGAGCCGCGCGGGGATGACGACCCGGGCCACCCGCCCGCGGTCGAGCTCAACTTTGCGCTCGGGCAGGTCGAGGGCCAGCGGCTGGCGGCGATCGCGGGCGGCGGCGACGGCGCCATAGGCCGCCCACAGCGGTCGCAGCACCGGGTCCACCAGCCCCCGGCAGCGCTGGCTCGGCGCCCCGTCGATGGCGGCCTGCGCCTCCTCGTAGCTGAGCTTGGCCGCCGAGCGCATGACGGCGCGCTGAAAGCCGTGGCGGCGCTTGTTGCCGTCGGCATCGAACACCATGCGCACGGCGAGACAGGGACGCTCCTCGCCCTCTTTCAGCGAGCACAGATCGTTGCTGATCTTCTCCGGCAGCATCGGCACCACGCGGTCGGGGAAGTAGACCGAGTTGCCGCGCAGCCGCGCCTCTTGGTCGAGGCGGCTGCCGGGACGCACGTAATGGCCGACGTCGGCAATGGCCACGTGCACGACATGGCCCCCGACATTGCCAGGATCGGTGTCGGGGGCGGCATGGACGGCATCGTCGTGATCGCGGGCATCGGCGGGATCGATGGTGATGAGGGAGAGCCCGCGCAGGTCGGTCCGGCCGGCCAGGCTCGGCGGTTCGAGTTTGGCAAGGTCGGCCAGCACGTGCGGGGGAAACTCGTCGGGAATGCCATGGGCGTGAACCGCGATCAGGCTCACCTTGCGCTGGTCGTGAGGATTGCCGAGCGTCTCGCGTACCCGCGCCTGCGGCACGCCGTAACGGCCAGCGCGCGCCAGTTCAAAGCGCACCAGATCGCCGTCCTTGGCGCCAGCGTCATCGCCAGCCGCGATCGGCCATTCCTTGAGCTCCTTGCGGTCGACCGGATCGATGACGCCGCCGCCGTTGGGGCGGCGGTGAAAGATCCCGAGCTGACGCCGTTTTTCTTTCGGCAGGCGCTTGATCGGCTCGGCCTCGTAGCGATAGCCGGAGACATCGCCGTCCGTGAGCCGCGTCAGCCGCGCCAGGATGCGGTCGCCTTGTCCGAGCGCTGGTTGCCCGCTGGCGCGCCCGCGCGACTGAACCAGCACCAGCGCGCGCGGCTTGTCTCCGTCGGCGGCATCCCACACCGCCGGTTCGCCGACCAGTTCGCCGTCGGCATCGCGGGCGACGATCTCGAGCACGGTCACCGGTGGCAGCTGGCCGCGCTCGGCAAAAGCCTTGCGGTTGCCGCGGATCAGGCCGGCGTCGGCCATTTCGGCCAGCATCTTTTTCAACGCCTGGCGATCGCCGCCCTTGATCGAAAAGGCGCGCGCGATCTCGCGCTTGCCGACCTGGCCGGTGGCGCCGCGCATGAATTCAAGGATGTCGTGTTGGCTTGGCAGTGCCGCGGCGGGTCGAGGTTCTTTGCGCTTGCGCGGCACCGTGTTGCCGGTCCTTTCTATTCCGCAGCCTCGCGCGTGCCGCCCGCCTTCTTGCGCTTCGGCTTGGGTGTCTTCTTGCCGGCGGGCTGTGGCTTTTGCCGGGCGTTGCTGGCCTTGGCAGGCTTGTCGCCGGGTGCGGCTTTGTCCGCCTTGGCGGTCTTGCCCGGCTTGCTACGACGACCCTTGGGCTTGCTCGGGCCTTTGGCGATGCGCTCGGCGATCAGGGTCACCGCCTCGTCAATCGTGAGCGCGGCCGGGTCCTTGGCGCGCGGCAGTGTGGCATTGACGTCGCCATGCTTGACGTAGGGGCCGTAGCGACCGGAGAGCACCTGCACCTTGCCGCCCTCGCTTGGATGCTCGCCCAGCTCCTTCAGCACGGTCGGAGCGGCGCGCTGGAAGCGGCCCCCAGTGCCGGCCTTCTTTTCGGCGAGCAGGGCGACGGCGCGGTTGATGCCGACCGAGAACACCTCTTCGACCGTCGGCAGGTTGGCATAGCTGCCGTCGTGCAGGATGAACGGGCCGTAGCGGCCGATGCCGGCCGTGATCGGCTTACCGCTTTCCGGGTGCAGGCCGATCTCGCGCGGCAGCGCCAACAGCTTGAGCGCGCGCTCCAAGTCGAGGTTGCCCGGGTCGATGCCGCGCGGCACCGAGGCGCGCTTGGGCTTCTCATCGCCCTCCGCCTCGCCGAGCTGCACATAGGGTCCGAAGCGGCCGCTGCGCAAGGTCACGGCGAGCCCGGTCTCGGGATCCTGCCCAAGCAGCTTGCCCTCCGGCGTCGAGGCCTCCGGCGCGCCGTTCTGGGCGTCGGAGAACTGGCGCGTGTAGCGGCAGTCGGGATAATTGGAACAGCCGATGAAGGCCCCGAATTTGCCGACCTTGAGGCTCAGCCGTCCCGCCCCGCAGTTGGGGCATTGGCGCGGGTCGCCGCCCTCGGGCCGGGGCGGGAAGATGTGCGGGCCTAAGATCTCGTTCAGGGCCTCGAGCACCTCGCCGACGCGCAAATCCTTGATGCCATTGACGGCGCCGGTGAACTCGCGCCAGAAATCGCGCAACACGTCCTTCCACTCGAGCTTGCCGTCGGAAATAAGGTCGAGCTTCTCTTCGAGATCGGCGGTGAAGTCGTATTCGACGTAGCGCTGGAAGAAGCTCTCCAGGAAGGCGGTGACCAACCGGCCCTTGTCCTCCGGGATCAGGCGCTTCTTGTCGATGCGTACGTAGTCGCGCTCCTGCAGCACCGCCAAGGTCGAGGCGTAGGTCGAGGGCCGACCGATGCCGAGCTCCTCCATGCGCTTGACCAAGGTGGCTTCCGTGAAGCGGGGCGGCGGCTCGGTGAAGTGCTGCTTGGCCTCGATGGCGCGGTAGCGCAAGTTATCACCCTCAGCCAACGCCGGCAGGCGGCGGCTGTCGTCCTCCTCCGCCTCCTCGGCCTTGCCGTTGCGCGCCCGGTCGTCGCGGCCCTCCTCGTACAGTTTCAAGAAGCCATCGAACAGCACCACCGAGCCGGTGGCTCTGAGCCCGTAGGCCTTGCCGTCCTTGCCGCTGGCATCGATCTCGGCGGTGGTCTGCTCCAGTTCGGCCGAGGCCATCTGACTTGCCACCGCCCGCTTCCAGATCAGCTCGTAGAGCCGCGCCTGATCACGCTGCAAGTGGCCGGCCACGGCACTGGGCCGGCGCCTGACGTCGGTCGGGCGGATGGCCTCGTGCGCCTCCTGCGCATTCTTGGCCTTGGCTTTGTATTCGCGCACGAAGGGGGGAAGATAGCGCGGTGAATAGTCCTCCTCCACCAGCCGGCGAATTTGCTGGATGGCTTCGGGAACGATGCTGACGCCGTCGGTCCGCATATAGGTGATGAGGCCGGTGGTCTCGCCGTCGATCTCGACCCCCTCATAGAGCCGCTGCGCCACCTGCATGGTTTGCTTGGCCGAGAAACCGAGCTTGCGCGAGGCCTCCTGCTGCAGGGTCGAAGTGGTGAAGGGCGCATAAGGGTTGCGCCGCACCGACCTTTTCTCGACCGAGGCGACCCGATAGGGCACGCCTTCGAGCGCCGCCTTGATGGCGTTGGCGGTGGCGGCATCCTTGATCTCGAGCCGATCGAGCTTGCGGCCGGCGATGGTGGTGAGGCGGGCGCGCAGCTCCTCGGCCTTTGCCGTCGCCAGCAGCGCCTCGATGGTCCAATATTCCTCGCTCTTGAACGCCTCGATTTCGGCCTCGCGGTCGCACACCAGCCGCAAAGCCACCGATTGCACGCGCCCGGCCGAACGCGCGCCCGGCAGCTTGCGCCACAGCACCGGGGACAGCGTGAAACCGACGAGGTAGTCGAGCGCCCGGCGGGCGAGGTAGGCCTCAACCAACGGCGCGTCGATGGTGCGCGGGGTCTTGAAGGCATCGATCACCGACTGCTTGGTCACGGCGTTGAAGGTGACCCGCTCGACCGGTACGCCCTTTTTCAGGGCCTTCTTGTCCTCCAGGATGCGCAAGATATGCCAGGAGATGGCCTCCCCCTCGCGGTCGGGGTCGGTCGCCAAGATCACCTTGTCGGCTTTTTTGACGGCATCGGCGATCTCGCGCATGACCTTGCTCGACCTGCCGTCGACGTCCCAGTGCATGGCAAAGTCCTTGTCGGGCTCGACCGAGCCGTCCTTTGGCGGCAGGTCGCGCACGTGCCCGTAGGAGGCAAGCACCTTGTAGCTGGAGCCGAGATACTTATTGATCGCCTTGGCCTTGGCGACCGATTCGACAATGACAACGTTCATGAAAGGGTCTCTGCGGCAGCGCCGGCCCAGCCCTCTGGGCGGCCGCTCGATGCTTGCGCTGTTGGTCCTTCTGCCAATCGGCGGCCAGGAACATGGTGGATGGCAGGGGGCGTGTCAAACGCCAGGCCGGAAGAATTTGGCCCAATAATCTTATTTTACGTAGGATAAGCGACTGTTCGTTTGAAAGGCGGCGGTCAGTGCTGGGGTGCTGCCCGCTATTTGTAGGATAGAGCGCGGCGACCGCCGGGCTCACAACGCGGGTCCCGGGGCACCGGCGGTGGGGGTGCCCGGTCGGGTGGGGGAGGCCCGCGACCGCTGCTTGGGCTTCAGCGTGGCGGGCTGGCGCCCCGGCACGGCCGGGCGATCGCCCCACGTCGCTGCCGGGCCGCCCGATGCGCGGCCCCGTGCCAAGCCGCGGGGGGTTAGGACCTGGCGCCGATCCGGGTCTCCTCGCCGCTCAACAGCCGGCGGATATTGGCCTGGTGCTTGACGAAAATCAGCGCCGCCATCAGCACGATAAACGGCAGCCCGGCCTG
>DATFXD010000108.1:0-7195 GCA_035258605.1 Hyphomicrobiaceae bacterium
CCCCGGCGCTCACCGGTTGCGCGGCGTCGGTGCGGGCCTGTGGCGCGGTCTCTCCCATCGGCGGCGCCCAGCGTCACTCGGCGGCGGCAGCGCCTGGCTCGCCGACGAGCTCGTTGTCGATCTGGAGCGCCTCGGCCAGACGGTTGTAGGCACCGCACAGCGCGATGCGCAAGGTCAGCTCGACGATCTCGGCATCGCTGAACTGCTGCCGCAGCCGCGTGAACATGGCCTCCTCGATACGCCCGGGGCGCTCGGTCACGGCACGGGCGTAGTCGATCACCAGCCGATCGACGGCATCGAGCTCGGCATGCGTCGTGTCCGGCAACGCGTCGACCGCGGCCGACGATAGGCCGGCAACCGCGAGCTTGGGCGCATGATGGCTGACGCAATAGGCGCATTGGTTGAGCTTGGAGGTGACGACGATGGCCAGCTCGAGGTAGCGCGGCTTGAGGCCTTGCCGCTGCTTCAGCTCCATCAGCAGCTGGCTCAGATGCTCGAGCGCCGGCGGCACATGCGCCAGCACCGCGGCCTGATTGCGGAACGGACCATAGCTGTCGACAAACGCACGGTAGGTGGCAGCGTAGGGGGGTGGCAGATCGCTTGGGGCCAGCAACGGCACGCGGGTCATGACGGCCGCTCCTCATCTTCAATGGCCGGGGATGCCCGGCATAAAAGCACGCCGCCCTAGTCGATGTCTTCCACCTTGGCGGCAGGTGCACCGGACATGCGCTGTGCCAAGGCGGCTTCGATGAAGCTGTCAAGATCGCCGTCGAGCACGCCGTGCGGATCGCTGCTCTGCACGCCGGTGCGCAGATCCTTGACCATCTGGTAGGGCTGCATCACGTAGGAACGGATCTGGTGGCCCCAGCCGATCTCGGTCTTGCTGGCCGCGGCCGCATTGGCCTTCTCCTCGCGCTTTTTGAGCTCGAGCTCATAAAGGCGCGACTTCAGCATGGCCCAGGCAATGGCGCGATTCTTGATTTGCGAGCGCTCCTGCTGGCTGGCGACCACGATGTTGGTGGGCATGTGCGTGATGCGCACCGCCGAATCGGTCGTGTTCACGTGCTGGCCGCCGGCACCGGAAGCGCGATAGGTGTCGACGCGGCAATCGCTGTCCTTGATCTCGATGTCGATGTTGTCATCCACCACCGGATACACCCAGACGCTGGCAAAGCTCGTATGTCGGCGGGCGTTGCTGTCGTAGGGCGAGATCCGCACCAGCCGGTGCACGCCCGATTCGGTCTTGAGCCAGCCATAGGCGTTGCCACCCTTGACCAGCAAGGTCGCCGACTTGATGCCGGCTTCCTCGCCGTCGCTCTCCTCGACCAGGGACACCTTGTAGCCGTGATCCTCCGCCCAGCGGATGTACATGCGCGACAGCATGCTGGCCCAGTCCTGGCTCTCGGTGCCACCGGCGCCGGCATGCACTTCCAGATAGGTGTCGTTGCCGTCGGCTTCGCCCGACAGCAGCGCCTCCACCTCCTGGCGGCGTGCTTCCTCGGCGAGCTTGCGCAGGATCGATTCGCCCTCCTCGACGCTGGCCTGATCGTCCTCCGCCTCACCGAGTTCGACCAATGTCACCGCATCGTCGAACTCGCGCTCGAGCCGCCGATAGCCGGCGATGGCGCGCTCCAGCGCCTGACGCTGGCGCATCACCTTCTGCGCCGCTTGCGGCTCGCTCCACAGCTTGGGATCCTCGGCCCGCCTGTTGAGCTCGGCGAGACGCGCCGGGGCGGTATCGAAGTCAAAGATGCCTCCGCAACAGGGCCAGCGACTGGCGGATGGCATCGACGAGTTTTTCAGCTTCGGCCCGCATGGCGGCTTCCTTAACGAAATCGGCGCTGGGCTGCTGATATAGGCACGGCGAGCGGGGCTGTAAACGCTTCCGCCCCTACCAGAGGCCGCCGCGGCCGCTGCTCAGGCTGCGCGGGGCGTCCTGCTGATCGCCCATGAAAAAGCCGCCGTTCTCGTTGGTGAAGCCCACGATTGAGTAGGGATCGTCCGGCTCCTCGTAGGGCTTGAAGGCCTCCAGCACCGAGTCGGGCTCGGCGCCCTGAGCGCGCATGCCGGTGCGCAAGCTCACGCGTACCAGCTTGATACCGGGCGGAATCCGGAACGGCACCGCCTTCTTGTCGGCGAGCGCCATGCGCATGAAGTCACCGAAGATCGGCGCCGCGACATGGCCCCCGGTCATGCCCTTGCCCATCGGCCGCGGCGTGTCGTAGCCGATGAATACGCCGACCACCAGGTCGGGCGTGTAGCCGATGAACCAGGCATCCTTCTCTTCGTTGGTGGTGCCGGTCTTGCCGGCGACGGGAATGTTGGGAATATATTTCTTGATCACGGTGGCGGTGCCGCGCTGCACCACGCCTTCCATGATCGAGGTCATCTGATAGGCGGTGTGAGGATCGACGATCTGCCGGCGATCGTCGTTCAGCACCGGCTCGGGCTGCCCCTGCCAGCTGTCGGCCTTGCAGTCGGTGCATTCGCGATTGTCGTGCCGCCAGATGGTGTGGCCCCATCGATCCTGGATGCGATCGATCAAGGTCGCGTGCACCTGCTTGCCGCCGTTGGCGAGTTCGGCATAGGCCGCCACCATCCGCAACAAGGTGGTCTCGCCGGAGCCCAATGACATCGCCAGCACCGGCAACAGATCGTCGTAAACGCCGAACCGCTTGGAGTACTCGACGATTAGCGGCATGCCCATGTCCTGGGCCAGCCGCACCGTCATTTGGTTGCGCGACTTCTCGATGCCGATGCGCAAGGTCGAGGGGCCATAGGAATTAACGCCGTCGTAGTTCTTGGGCTGCCAGACTTCCTTGCCCGGTCCCTGGTCGATTTCGATCGGTGCATCGAGGATGATGCTGGTCGGCTTGTAGCCGTTGTCGATGGCGGCGGCGTAGACCAGGGGCTTGAACGAGGAGCCGGGCTGGCGCTTGGCCTGGATGGCGCGGTCGAACTGGCTGGTGGCAAAGGAGAAGCCTCCCACCACCGCGTGCACCCGGCCGGTGTGCGGGTCCATCGCCACCAGGGCGCCGCCGACCTCCGGGACCTGCATCAGCGACCAGGTGCCCGCCGCATTGCCGGCGTCCTTCGGCGCCACCCAGATCACGTCGCCGTTGCTCAAGACGTCGTTCACCGCCTTGGGCACGCCGCGATTGGTGCGCGCCCACTTCATTTCCTCGAAGGGTATTTCCACCGCCTCGCGCTCGGCCACAAAACTGCCGTCGGCCTGGCGCGGAGGTCGCAAACCCACCACCGCCTTGCCGCGCTGCGCATCGAGCACAACGCCCAGACGCCAGGGCGCCAGGTCATTGGCAATGTCGATGGCGCCGAGGGCAGCACCCCAGTCGCCGGCGATCTCGATCCTTTGCACCGCCCCGCGCCAGCCTTTTTCGCGATCGAACGCGACCAGCCCGTCGATCAGCGACTTGCGCGCCATGCGCTGCAGCTTGGGGTCGAGCGTGGTGCGCACCGACAGGCCACCGTTGACGCTGCCATCGCCGATCGCGGTGCGCTCGGCGCGGCCATAGAGGCCATCCTCGCCGACCATGTCCATCAGCCGGCGGCGCACCTCTTCGGCGAAATAGTCGGCGGCGTAGATCTGGGTGCCGAACGGCCGGATATTGACGGTCAGCGGCTTGGCCTTGGCCGCCTTGGCCTGCTCGCCGGTGATATAGCCGACCTCCGCCATCTGATCGATGATCCAATTGCGGCGCACGGTGGCTTCGCGCGTCTTGCGGAAGGGATGATAGTTGTTGGGCGCTTTCGGCAGGGCGGCAAGATAGGCCGCCTCCTCGATCGAAAGCTCGCTCAATTCCTTGCTGAAGTAGTTGAGCGCCGCCGCCGCCACGCCGTAGCTGCCGATGCCGAGATAGATCTCGTTCAGATAGAGCTCGAGGATCTTGTCCTTGGAGTAGGCGCGCTCGATGCGGATCGCCAGGATGGCTTCCTTCAGCTTGCGATCGAGCTTTTGCTCGCTCGACAACAGGAAATTCTTGGCCACCTGCTGGGTGATGGTGGAGGCCCCCTCCGGCCGCTTCTTGCCCCAGTTCTGGAAATTGTTGATCACGGCGCGGCCAATACCGGCGAAATCCAAGCCGCCGTGCTCGTAGAAGCGCTTGTCCTCCGCCGACAGGAAGGCGGCGATCACCAGCTTCGGGATGACGTTGATCGGCACGAAAATACGCCGCTCGCGCGCGTATTCGGCCATCAGGCTGCCGTCGTGAGCATGGATCCGGGTCATCACCGGCGGCTCGTACTTGGCGAGGCTCTCGTAGTCGGGCAGATCACGCGAAGCCTGCCAAAAGAAGAAGCCGGCGACGGCGGCGACGGCAAGGAACATCACCACGGCCGAGGCAAAGCCGAACCCCAACAGGCCCAACAGCCAACTGCGGCGCTTGCGCCGCTTCTTGGCTGGAGCGGGTGGGGGCAGTATCGGCGTTGGTCTCATCGCTCAGTCCGCACGTGCCGCGTCGTTATCCCGCGTCTTTCGGCATCTCGGCCCGCCGCAGCAAATCGGCTGGTGCGGCTCGCGCACCTTAGCACGGAATGTGGCAGCACGAGGCCGAATTTCCTCGCTTTACAATCGACTTAACACTGATTCTCGCGGCCTTAGCGGCGTTCCGCGCGCCGCTTGATAAAATACTCATCAATGGCGGCCGCGATCGACCCCGCCACCTGCTTTTGCCACTCCCGAGAGATGAGCAACTTGGCATCCTGCGCGTTGCTCATATAGCCCAGTTCGATCAGCACCGACGGCGATTGTGACTGCTTGAGGACCTTGAACGCTGCCGATCGCCCCGGATCGCGGGAAAGTGCAATGCGGCGCTTCAAATGCTGAATCAGCCGGCCGCGAATGTCGGCGGAAAAGTCGGCGGTTTCGCGGCGCATCAGGTCAATCAAGATGCCCTTGACGTGATCTTCCTCTTCCTCGGCCGCAGTGTCGACCCCGGCCAGCACGTCGGCGGCATTTTCCTTGTCCGCAAGCCGCTGCGCTTCGCGGCTCGAGGCCTTCTCCGATAGGGTATAGACGGTGGCGCCGCGCACGCTTTGAGCGCGCTCCGCCGCCGCGGCGCCGACAATGTCAGCGTGGATCGAAACGAACAGATCGGAGGCGGTTTCGCGCGAGATGTCGACGCGCCTGTCGAGGGCAACGTAAATATCCGAGCCGCGCGTCATGTGGACATCGTAGCGGCCCTTGGCGATCAGGATCGCCTCGAGGTACTGGGCGACGGCCAAGACCACGTCCTTTTCCACCACCTCGCCGCTGATGGCCCCGGGATCGACGCCGCCGTGGCCGGCATCGACCACGATCTGCGGTCTGGCATCCGCCTGGCGACGCGCCTCGGCGGGCTGGCTGGGCGCGGGCCGGGGCGCGGCCTCTTTCGGCCGCGGTGGCATGCGCGTGAGGAAGGCGGTGGCCGCGGTCGCGGCCAACTCGAGGTTCAAGCGCACGGTGCCGGCGGGCTCCGGGGTGATGGCGGCCGCCTCGACTTTGACCGGTCCGGTGGCGTCGATCACCACCCGCGTCTTGCCGGGGGCGATTTGGCCATAGCGGTAGGCCGCGATCAGGCCGGCGCCGGCCTGACCGGCGCCGGTCGGCAATTCAAAGACGACGTCGGGCAGATCGATCAGGACCCGATAGGGATCGGGCAGGGTGAACACCTGAAACGGCACCGCCGCCGACAAGACCAGCGAAAAGCGCGTGCGCGACCGCTCCAGGAAGATTTCGGCGGCCAAGGCGCCGACGCGGCGCCCTGACACCTCCGCTACCCAGCCTTCGGCCCGGGCGTGGGCCTTGGTGTCGGCCGCCGCCGCTGGTGAGGGCGTTACCCGCTCCTTGAGTGCCGGCCGTGCCGGTGGCGGGGTCTTGGCAATGTCGGTCTGCGCGGAGCCCGTTGCGGGGCAGAAAAGCGCGCTCGTCACAGCGGCTAGGCGGGCAACGGCGGCCCACCTGCGGCCCCATGTGCGGCTGGCCGCTCGCATCCCCCTCCCCATCTTCAATTCCACGTAGGCGGGCGGGAGTTTAACAATTTGTTTGCCGAATCGAAGGCTAAATCAACGGGCTGGTTGCGCAATTGGTGGGCAGCAAAACTTTCTTGCCACTCCCAGGGCGACAGCCTACAAGCTTTCGACGTGACTGCCGCGTCTGCCCGCCGGTTAGCCCAATCGTGCGTCGCAACAGGCCCGGAGCGTGTGCTCGCCGCCTGTTCTGAACGCAGTGAAGTTTCGGGCAACATCGGACGCTTGGTGCGACGGCGCGTTTCGGGAGAGCGAGGCTTTAAGGGTCCACCGGCCCTGCCCAAGGGCACCCAGGCGGTGGGCTCGTTCAATGCCCGAACCCCCGGCGCACGCCGAGCAAGGTCGGCGCGGTAAGGCCAGCGGACGCCGGTTTTGACACCCTAGTCCGGACACGGTTTGCCCGGTCAGCGGGCATCATCTGGAGCCGGAGCGTGAAGCTCACGTGCTCCCGCGCAGATTGAATGTGGACCATGGCAGCCTCTCGTTCACCGTGCAGGAATGGTGACCCCCGCCCAGGCCCGGTGTGGCCGGCGGGCGCCGCCCTCCTGCCCGCGAACGGTGTGCCTTCCCACCCGACGGCATGGAAGCGCTGCGGCTCTCGCGGTCCGACCCCTTCAACCAAAAACGGCGCTCAGCCGAGGCATTGGCTAGTGACGGGCTCACCTGCTGCGCCCCCTCTAGGCCGCCTCCGCGCCAGGAATTTTGCCCCATGGAAAAGAATAAAATGCTCATCGATGCCACGCACCCCGAGGAGACTCGGGTCGTGGTGCTGCGCAATGGCCGGGTAGAGGAATTCGACTACGAGTCCGCCGCCCGCAAGCCGCTGCGGGGAAACATCTATCTCGCCAAGGTCACGCGCGTTGAACCGTCGTTGCAGGCGGCCTTCGTCGATTACGGCGGCAACCGACACGGCTTTCTAGCGTTCAGCGAAATTCATCCCGACTACTATCAGATCCCGGTCGCCGACCGGCAGGCGCTGTTGCGCGAGGAAGCAGAAGCGGAAGCGGAAGCCGAGGCGGAAGCCGACGCGCGGGCCGAGGCCGCCGCCAGCGAGCAGGACTTCGACCCTGCCGACGAGGATCTCGAGCCCGCCGACGCGCGCCGGGGTGATGATGGTGATGATGGTGAGGAGGGCGCGCCAGCCGAGACCGAGGCTCGGCACGGCGAACTG
>DATFXD010000109.1:0-11899 GCA_035258605.1 Hyphomicrobiaceae bacterium
CGCCATCGTCGAAAAGGACGGCAAGCGCGAGATCAAGGTCATTGCCTCGGGTCTGCATCGGCCCAACGGCATCGTCGTGCACAAGGGCACGCTCTACATCGCCGAGCTGTCGCAGATCTCGAAGATTGAAAACATCGAGGATAATCTCGACAACCCGCCGAAACCGACGGTCATTCTCGCCGATCTGCCCAAGGACGAAGCGCACGGCTGGAAGTATCTGACCGTGGGGCCGGACGAGAAGCTCTATTTCCACATCGGCGCGCCGTGCAACATCTGCATGCCCCCCGAGCGGCACTCCAAGATCTACCGGGTTGGCCTCGACGGCAAGGATCTTGAGGTCTACGCCAGCGGCGTGCGCCATATCGTCGGCATGGATTGGCACCCAACCCTGCACCAGCTCTACTTTTCCGAGAACGCCCGCGACTGGCTGTCAGAGGACATGCCGCAGGACAAGCTGAACCGCGTCACCAAACCGGGCGCTGACAACTTTGGCTATCCCTATTGCCACCAGGGCAACCTGCCCGATCCGGAGTTCGGCTGGGGCCACTCTTGCAGCGAATTCACCAAGCCGCTGACGTTGCTTGGCGCGCATGCGGCCGCGCTCGGGATGAAGTTCTATACCGGCAAGGCGTTTGGCTCCGAATACCGCAATGCCATCTTTTTGGCGCGGCATGGGTCCTGGAACAAGAGCACGAAGCTTGGCGGCGACGTCGTGGTGATCAAGCTCAACAGTGACGGCACCGTGAAGTCGATGGCACCCTTCCTCACTGGCTTCATCCAGAACAACAACTACGTCGGCCGTCCGGTCGACGTGCTGCCGATGCCGGACGGCTCGTTGCTGGTGTCCGACGACTTCAATGGCGCCATCTACCGCGTGAGCAAAGGCAGCTCGCGCGTTGCCGGTAATAAGTAGCCGGGGCGGCAGGCGGCCAGGGGCGGACGCCTCGACCGCCTGCGCTCTCCTTGAGCGATGGCAATTGGGCAAGGCATGCGCCGCCGGCTGGTCGCGATCCTGTTGATACCGGCGCTGGCTGTTGGTGCTCGGGCCGAGACCTTCGCCGAGCGCGTTGCGCCCTGCCTTGCCTGCCACGGCGAAAACGGCCAGTCGAGCGCGCCGGAGGTACCCTCGTTGGGCGCCCAGCCGGCGCCCTACGTCCTGATCCAGCTCTACCTGTTTCGCGGCCGCCAGCGGCTCATCGAGGTGATGAACGAGGCCACCAAGGACTTCTCCGACGACGATCTGATGACGTTTTCCGACTTCATCGCTCGCCTGCCGTCGCCCAGGCCAGCCAATGAGCCGACCGATGCCCAGCGCATGACGCGCGCAGCAGCCCTCGTGCACCAGTACCGCTGCGACTTTTGTCACAACCCGGATCTGGCCGGACGCGACAACATTCCGCGCCTGGCCGGACAACGCGAGGACTACTTGATCAAGGCGCTGCGCGAGTACAAATCGAACACCCGCCCGGGCTACGACGCCTCCATGGCCGACGTGCTGGCTCGCATCAGCGATGCCGAGATCCTCGACCTTGCCTATTTCGCGGCACGCCAACCCTAACATCGGCGCGCAACGCCTTCCCCAAACTCTCCGCGGGTCGCGAGCCCGATGGCATCGGGCGGCATCATCATCGGCCGCAACGCACCCGCCTCGTCAAGCGTCTCACCCCGCCAGCAGGGCCTCGAGCTCGCCCTTGGCGTCGAGCTCATAAAGTTCGCTGCAGCCGCCGACATGGGTCTCGCCGATCCAAATCTGCGGCACCGTGCGGCGGCCATTGGCCTTGATTGTCATCTCGTGGCGCAACTGGGCGTTGCCGCCGACGTCGATCTCCTCGAAGGCGGCGCCTTTCTGAGCCAGCAGACGCTTGGCCATGGCGCAATAGGGGCAAAAGCGCGTGGTATAGAGCGTAATCTTCGGCATCTGTTCCCCCAATGGGCCCGGGCGAACCGGTGGCTCGCGCGGCGGCCCGACCGGCGCCTGCGCGCGCAACCGCGGCCCCGCAGAGGATAACGCGCCGGCGCGGCCAGTGCACCCCTCGGAGGGAACGCCAGGTAAAACCCGCGCCAGGGCTGGTCCCGGTTCGGAGCCCGGGCAAGCGGCCAGCACCGTTGCCGCAGAGCCGGCCACCGCCGCCTTGCCGGCGCGCGAGCCTGATGGCAGCCTGGCCGCCAGTTAGCTACCATCGTCGGCATGTGCCGAGGGGGAACCGCCGTGAAGGCGCCAAAGTTCAGCTATCTGCGCGCCGGCAGCGTCGAACACGTGCTCGAGCTGTTGGCGCGCTACGGCGAGGATGCCGCCATCCTCGCCGGTGGGCAAAGCCTGCTGCCCGCCCTCAACCTGCGCCTGTCGCAGCCCAAGCTCCTGATCGACATCAACCGGCTCGATCGGCTCGGCGGCGTCGAGCTTGGCAATGACCACATCCGCATCGGCGCCCTTACCCGCCACGCCGAGATCGCGGCCTCGCCACTGATCTTACAACACCTACCGCTGCTGGCCGAGGCGATGCCGCATGTCGCCCATCCGGCGGTCCGCAATCGCGGCACCTTCGGTGGCAGCATCGCGCTCGCCGATCCTGCCGCGGAGCTGCCGGCGTGCGCACTGGCGCTCCAGGCACGCTTGGTGCTGCTCAGCGCTGCGGGCCGGCGCGAGATCGCCGCGGCGGAATTCTTCACCGGCCTCTATCGTACCGCGCGCCGGCCTGACGAACTGCTGGTCGAGGCGCAAATCCCGCTAAAGGGCAAGGCAAAGACCGTGTCCGTGTTCATGGAGCTGGCGCGCCGCCACGGCGATTTTGCCCTGGCCGGGCTCGCCACTGAGTTGTTGCTCGCGGACGGCCGCATTGCCGAGGCACGGCTTGCCTACTTCGGCAGCGACGAGCGACCGGTGCTGGCCGGTGCGGTGTCGGCGGCGATCACCGGCAAGGCGCTGGACCCAACGCTGGCGGAAGCCGCGGTCGCCGCGCTTGCCGGCGACCTCAGCCCGATCGACAACGCCCAGGCCAGCGCCAGCATGCGCCTGCATCTGCAGCGCGTGCTCACCCGCCGGGCGCTGGCGCTGGCGCTCACCAGGTCACGCCAGCTGGGGAGGGCAGCATGAGCGGCGAGGAGCGGCTGATGATCAGCCTCACCGTCAACGGCGAAAGCGTGTCGCGCCTGGTGCCGGTGCGGCAACATCTCGTCGACTTCCTGCGCCTCGAGCTTGGACTGACCGGCGCGCACCTTGGTTGCGAACACGGCGTCTGCGGCGCCTGCTCGCTGCGGGTCGACGGCGTCTTGGTGCGGGGCTGCCTGATGCTGGCGGTGCAGGCCGACGGCGCCCACGTCGTCACCATCGAGGGCCTCGATGCCAGCGGCGAGATCGCGGATCTGCAGCAGGCCTTCGTCGAACGCAACGCGCTGCAATGCGGGTTCTGTACGCCGGGCATGCTGATGACGGCGGCGGATCTGGTGCGCGCCGGCGTGCCGCGCACGCGGGCGGAGATCCGCGCCCACCTGGCCGGTAATTTCTGCCGCTGCACCGGCTATCAAGCCATTGTCGATGCCGTGTCGGCGACGCTTAACAAACGGTTGAGCGAAGGCGGCGGCCATGTCTGACACTGCCCGACGCGCTTGCCCAACCGGATGCGCTTAGGGCCGATGCGCTCAGAGCCGATGCGCCTCAAAGCCGATGAGCAAAATGCCATGAACCGCAGCACCCGCTCGCCCGCCACCCGATCCATGCGCTACCTCGGGCAGACCTTGTCGCGCACCGCCGCCAAGCGCGCGGTGGCCGGCCGCGGGCGCTACACCGACGATGTCGTCCTGGCCAGAATGCTGCACGCCGCCTTCCTGCGCAGTCCCTACGCGCATGCGCGCATTCTCGGTCTTGAGGTCGAGGCGGCGCGGCAGCAGCCGGGCGTCGCCTTGGTGCTCACCGGGGCCGACTTGAAGGCGCTGTGCACCGGTCCCTGGATCGGCACCCTCAGCACATTTGCCGGCATGAAGTCGGCCCCCCAGTATGCGATGGCGGTGGAGCGGGCATGCTGGGCCGGCGAGCCGGTTGCGATGGTGGTGGCGCGCACGCGCGCGGAAGCGGAAGACGCCGTCGAGGCCATTGGCATCGAGTGGCAGGAACTGCCAGCGGTGGTCGACAAGCATGCCGCACTGGCGCCGGGCGCGCCGGTGATCCATGCCGAGCTCGGCGACAACCTGGCATTTCGCCGGAGCATCGACACCGGCGAGGTCGACGCCCACTTCGCCGCCGCCGACCTGATCGTCGAGGAGAGCTTCGAGTTTGGTCGGCACACCGCCGTCAGCTTGGAGCCGCGCTCGCTGCTCGCCCACTACGATCCGACCACCGGCAAGCTCAGCATTACCACCAGCAGCCAGTGCCCGCACATGATCCAGCGCGTGTTCGCCGCCACCCTCGGCCTCCCCGATCACAACGTGCAGATCATTGCGCCCGACGTCGGCGGCTCGTTTGGGCTCAAGATTCACAGCTACGGCGACGAGCTCGCGACGGCGGCGGCGGCAATCGAGCTCGGCCGTCCCGTCAAGTTCATCGCCGACCGATTGGAGTCGTTCGTGTCCGACATCCACGCCCGCGAGAATTGGGTGAAGGCGCGCATCGCCGTCAAGCGTTCGGGCGAGATCGTTGGCTTCGATCTCGACGTGTTGTCCGCCGCCGGCGCCTATTCGCAGTATCCACGCACCAGCGTGTTCGAAGCCAATCAGGTCCTCAACATCACCGGTGGCCCCTATCGGCATAAGCACTACCGGGCGCGTGCCAGCGTGGTCTACCTCAACAAGCCGCCAAGCTCACAATACCGCGCGGTCGGCCACCCGATCGGCAACGCCGTGGCCGAGCACCTGGTCGACCAGGCCGCCGATCGGCTCGGCATTGATCCAATCGAGATGCGCCGCCGCAACCTCATCGCCGATGACGCCTATCCCGTGGTTGGCGCCAGTGGCATCATTCTCAAGGACCTGTCGCATCAGCGCTGCCTCGACGTGCTGGTCGAGCGCATGCGCTACGCCGAGCTGCGTCAGGAGCAGGCAGAGCTGAGGCAACAGGGCATCCAGCGCGGCATCGGCATCGCCGCCTTCATCAAGGGCACCGCGCCCGGACCGATGGGTTACTATGGCAGCGGCGGCGCGCCAATCTCGCTGCAGGACGCCTGCGTCATCCGGCTCGAGCCCAACGGCGGCATCATTTGTGCCGTGGGCGTCACCGAGCAGGGCCAGGGCACCGACACCATCATGGCCCAAATCGCCGCCAGCGCGCTCGGCGTGCCGATCGACGCGGTGCGCGTCATCTCGGGCGACACCGACGCCGTACCCTATGGCGGCGGCACCTTCGGCTCCAGGGGCGCCGCCATCGGCGGCGAGGCCGTTTATCAGGCCGCGCGCGACTTGAGAGCCGAAATCCTGACCATCGCCGGGGCGCTGCTGCAGGCGGAGCCGGCGAGCCTCGACATAGTCGACGGCATCGTGGTCGATAGCGGCGGCAGCCGGCGCCTGGCGCTGGCCGAGATCGGCCGCATCTGCCACTTTCAACAGGGCGAGTTGCCGAACGATCTTGAGCCCTGTCTGTCGCACAGCCGCCGCTTCCGGCTGCTCGATGACCCCTATATCTTCACCAACGGCATTCACGCGGCCCATGTCGAGGTCGACGTCGACACCGGCTTTGTCAGTCTAATCAAGCACTGGGTGGTGGAAGATTGCGGTCGGGTGATCAACCCGCAGCTGGCCGACGAGCAGGTCAGAGGCGGCTGTGTCCAGGGCATCGGCGGGGCACTCTATGAACACCTGATTTACGATCGCTCGGGACAGCTCGTGAACGGCACCCTGGCCGACTATCTGGTGCCGATGGCCGTCGAGATGCCGGATATCGACGTGGCGCATGTCGAGACGCCGAGTTCGCTCAGCATGCTCGGCGCCAAGGGCGTGGGCGAATCGGGCACCGGCGCCGCACCGGCGGCGGTGATGAACGCCATCAACGATGCGTTGCGGCCGTTCCAGGCGCGGGTGAGCTCGCAGCCGATTACGCCCGAGCGCATCCTGAGCGCGTTGGGCAAGATCTAACGTTCGCGCCAGCAGGCGAGGGACCATGCACAATCCCATCCTGGTCGAGCTGACGCGCGGCGCCGGGCTCGAAAGCGTGCACCGCGGTGCCCTGGTGCTGGCGCGCGCCAATGGCGAGGTGCTGGCCGCCGTCGGCGACGTCGATCGGCCGATTTTTCCGCGCTCGGCGATCAAGCCGCTGCAGGCGCTGCCGCTGTTGGAGACCGGGGCGGCCGACCGTTACGGTTTCGGGAACCGTGAGCTAGCCATTGCCTGCGGCTCGCATTCCGGCACCCCCGAGCACACCGCCGTAGTCGGCGGCATGTTGAGCCGGGTGGGGCTTGATGCCTCCGCGCTCGGCTGCGGCGTGCAGGAGCCGCTGGACGGCACGGCCGCCCGTCAACTGGTGCGCGCCGGCCGCAAAGCCACCCAGCTCAATCACAATTGCTCGGGTAAGCACGCCGCCATGCTGGCGACGGCGCGCCACCATGCCGAAGCCATCGACGCCTACTGGCTGCCGACGCACCCGGTGCAGCTGCGCATCCACCACACCTTGGAGGCGATCAGCGGTCAAGACTTGACCACCGACGCCTGCGGCATCGACGGCTGCTCGGTGCCGAATTGGGCCATGCCGCTGACCCGCCTCGCCACCGCTTTTGCGCGCTTCGTCTCCGGTGAGGGCCTCTCGCCGGCGCGCGCAGAGACCTGCCGGCGCGTGGCACAGGCCTGCTGGGCCGAACCGACCTTGGTCGCCGGCGCCGGCCGCCTCGACACGATGGCGATGGCGCACCTGCCCGGCAGGGTGTTGCTGAAGGCCGGCGCCGAGGGTGTTCACTGCGGCGGCCTTGTCGAGCGCGGGCTCGGGTTCGCGCTCAAGATCGACGACGGTGGCAAGCGTGCCGCGGACCTGGTGACGGCAAGCCTGGTGGCCTGCGCCTGCGGCGACGTGCCCGGGCTGCCACCATCGACGGCGCTCAAGAACTTCCGTGGCCTGACGGTTGGGGAGATGCGGCCGGCAGCGGCGCTCGCCGGGTTGCTGCACAAGCTCGCTTGAGCTCTTGCCTGGGCTTCGCAATTTCCCGGGCGGCGCGTGCCATACCCGCGCTAGCGCGGCCGAGCCGGCAAGCCACTACGGTTGAGACACGCCGCCAGGATTTCGAGGCCACCGTCGATCGCCTGCGACCAGGTCAGCGGGCAGGCGCTCGCCCGGCCCAGCCGATTGGTCGCGGGGTTTGCCAGGCCCGCGGGAATGTGGATGAAGCCGACGCGGCGGCCCGGCGCGTGGCGGGCCTTGGCGAGGGAATGATAGAGCGTGGCGTTGCATAAATATCCGCCCGCGTCGTGCGACAGGAATGCAGGGATGCCGCGCTGGCGCAGCCTGAACACGATCCAGGCCACCGGCACGGTGACGCGCATGACCTCGGGGCCGCCGGCGTCGACGGCCTCGGCTGCGGGCAGGCTGCCGGCGGCGTCGGGCTCAAGCACGCACCGGTTCTGGCCGCGCAGCTCGAGTTCGAAGCCGCGGGCGCCGTTGGAGACGCCAAAATGCAGGAGGAGGTCGGGCCGTGCCTGCTCGATCAGGATCTCAAGCTGGCGCGGCGCCGCCAGCCATTCGGTCGGCAGCACGGCGACGCTCAGCGTGGTGCCCGGGAAGACACCCTTGGCCGCCGCTTCCAGCTCGCGGACGAGCCGCATGCTGGCGTTGACCGGGACCCCCGGGAACGGCGCAAAACCGGTCAGCAAGGCTCGCATGGCGTCTCTTGGCATGGCAACGGCGCATTGGGACCGGTAGCCGGCGCGGCACCGACGCCGATCAGGGCGGCGAGCCGGCCGGCGGCGAGCGCCGGCGTCAGGCGGCCGCATCTGACGTCGTTCTCAATCGCCGACAACCGCTGCTGCGCCTCGGCATCGCGCTGAAAGGCCGACAGCAATCGCTCCCGCAACAAGCTGCGCATCCATTCGACCGCCTGGGCGCCGCGTCGCGCCGCGAACTCGCCGCTCGCCTGCATGATGCGGCGATGCTCAAGGATGCTACGCCAAATCTCGTCGAGCCCGCGGTTCTCCTGTGCCGAGATGGTTAGCACCGGTGGGGTCCAGTTTGGCGATGGCGGCACTAGGATGGCGAGCGCCGCCTGGTAGACCGCCGCCGCCTTGGTGGCGCGCGCGGCATTGTCGCCGTCGGCCTTGGTGATGGCGATGAGATCGGCGATCTCGCTGATGCCGCGCTTGATGCCCTGAAACTCATCGCCGCCGCCGGCCAGCAGCAGCACGACAAAGAAGTCGACCATGCCGGCCACGGCGATTTCCGACTGCCCAACGCCAACGGTTTCAACCAGGATCACATCGAAGCCGGCGGCTTCGACCAGCAGCATGGTCTCGCGGGTCTTGCGGGCAACGCCGCCGAGCGTGCCGGAGGTCGGCGACGGCCGGATGAAGGCCTGCGGGCTCAGCGCCAGCCGCACCATCCGCGTCTTGTCAGCCAGGATCGAGCCGCCGGAGCGGGTCGATGTCGGATCGACGGCCAGCACCGCGACGCGATGGCCGGCCGCGATCAGGTTGCTGCCGAGCTGGTCGATGGCGGTCGACTTGCCGGCACCGGGCACGCCGCTGATGCCGACGCGAAACGCCTGACCCTTAAGCGGCAGCAGGCGTTGCAGCAGCGCCTCGGCGAGCGCCATATGCTCGGCCTTCGAGCTCTCGATCAGGGTGATGGCCCGCGCGAGCATGGCCCGGTCGCCGGCGGTAACGCCGGCGACGTAGGCATCGAGCGAGACCGTGGCCTGGCGGCCGGTGGCTGACATCTGGGCGCCGTCTTCTGTCATCGTCGCAAGATCGGGAAAAAGCACGCACTCGGCAAGCGCTCGATTGCCGGCAAGGTTCAAGGCCGCGGCGTGGACCGCGGCTTGGACGGGGGGCTTGGCGGTACCGCACCGAGGCCGATGGCGGCCAACACCAGCGCCCCGCCCACCAGCGTCCAGGCATCGATGGTCTCGGCCAGGATCAGCGCCGAGGCGGCGAGCGCCGTCACCGGAACGGCGGCGGTGGTGAGGCCCGCCAGCCAGGTTTCGACCTCGGGCAACCCGCGGTACCACAGCCACAGGCAGAACACGCTGGCCGACAGCGCGTACCAGGTGGCCATCAACCACATGCCAACGGAGACCGCGGCAAGGTCGAAGGGCGCCGCCAGCAATGCCAGCGGCGCCGCAAAAATGAGCGCCACCACGTTGGCGCCGAGCGCCAGACGCAGCGGCTGGTAGGGCGGCGCCAGACGCTTGCCGAGGATCACGAAACTTGCCTCGCACAATACCGCCGCCACCACCAGCAGGTTGCCAACCACGGTCGCGCTGCCACGTTGCGCCCCGGTTGTCTCCACCACCAGCAGGCCGGCGACGGCGAGCGCCACGGCGCCGATCTGCGGCAGCCGCACGCGCTCGCCCATCACGAGGATGCCCAACAGCGCCGCCACCGCGGGCAGCGTCGCCGTGATGATGCCGGCGTCCGCCGCCGAGGTGCGCTTCAAGCCCTCAAACAGCAGCGCCGTGAAGCCGACCATGCCCACCACCGCCATCGCCGCGAGGTCGCGACCTTGCCGCGCGGTCATGTGCTTAAGTCGCGGCCCCGGCTCGTGACGGGCGAGCACGGCCAGCGCCACGGTCGCCAGCAGGAAGCGAAACACCAAGACCATGTAGACCGGCAGTTCGGCGCTGATGGCTTTCGCCAGCACCACGTTGGCGCCGGTTAAAACCATGGCGGCGGCAAGCGACGATAGGGCGGCAAGCCGGCGCGCGAGCGACGACGGTTCTGTCATGCGTTTGCCAAATCTCGTTGCCACTCATCCGATGCCGGCTCGCGTCTGAAGCGGTCCGCTGCGGACCGTGATTGCGACCGAGCTGTCGTTTCCCGTAAGCTGGGTGCCGCCAGGCGGACGAGGGATCAGGGGAGGCCACCATGCGCGAACTTTCGCCGGCAGCCATCAACATTGCCATTCTGGCCGGCGGCCTCTTTCTCTACGCGCTGATCTGGTACTTGACGAGAGGGTTGCCGCGCTTTGCCAAGGTGCTGGCGCGCTTGTTGCCGCTGGGCCTGGTGCTGCCGGCGATGATCCTGCTGTCCGACCACAATTCCCCGCTCAGGACCCGCGTCGCGACCGCGCCACCACCCCCGGCGGCACGCCCGGAGCCGCCGCCCGCCAGCGCGCCGCCCGCGACGGCGCCGACCACCTCGGCGCCGGCGCCCGCCAGTCCGCCGCCGCCGGTTGCTCAGCCGGCAGCGCCCTCGCCTCCGGCCACCGACAGTGCGCCGCCGGCCGCACCGACCGGCGCCGAGAAGGGCCAGAGCCGCTCGTTCGGCGGCCCGCCACCCGGCGTGCCCGCCCAATCACAAGACGAGTGGGATGTGGTGCCGGTGCTTTACGGCACCGATCGGACCCGCAAGGATGAGCCCAAGCGCATCATCTATACGTCCGAGCGGGCGCGGCGGCTCGAACTCGGCCACGCGCTGGTGACCGTCCCCAAGACGCATCAAGTGCCCAACATCGAGCGCCCGTTCGCCATCCGCATCCCCTACTTCCAGGTCACGGTCTACGAAGGCGCAGAGGATCCCAAGAACCATTTCACCATCAAGGAAATGACGGTCCTGACCGCCGATCAGTTCCTCGCCAAGGCGCGCGAGCGCGTCAACGGCAGTCGCGCCTTCAAGGATCAGGCGGTGGTGTTCGTACACGGCTACAACAATTCTTTTGACTACGCCCTCTATCGCACGGCGCAAATGGCCTACGACCTCAAGTTCGACGGCGCCGCCTTTCTCTACAGCTGGCCGTCGCTCGGCGACTTCAGCGGTTATGGCTACGACCGCGAGAGCTCGGTGCAGGCGGAGCCTTATCTGCGCCAGTTTCTCGAACTCGTCGTCAAGGACACCGGCGCTAAGGGTGTGAGCATCATCGCCCATAGCATGGGCAACCTTCCCTTGCTGCAGGTGTTGCGCGATCTGGGCCCCAGCCTGCCACCCGACGTGCGGCTGAACCAGATCATCATGGCCGCGCCCGACGTCGATCGGAATGTGTTTGAGAATATCGCGGCGGATCTGCAGAAGTGGGGGCGGGGGGTCACGCTTTATGCCTCCGCCAACGACCGCGCCATGCAGGCCGCGCGCCGCGTCGCCGGCGGCATACCGCGCGCCGGCGACGTTCCCGTCGACGGCCCGGTCATCCTGGACGGCATCGACACCATCGACGTGACGCAGACGAGCCTCGACTACCTGGCGCTCAATCACTCGATCTACGCGGAAAAATCGGCGCTCATCAACGACATCGGTCTGCTGCTGCAGACCGGGGAACGCCCGCCCGACAAGCGCATCCCGATTCTCGAACCGATCGAATCGAGCAAGGGCAGGTTTTGGCGCTACCCCGCCATGCACTAACGGCGTTGCCGCCCGCCCACGCAAAGCGGCCGGAAGGCAACGGCCATGGAAGCGCTCTGCGGGCATTCAATCGCACGACGTCGGGTTGCCGACCGCTCGTCATGGGCCAAATCCGCCGGCGCTGCCGCACGCGACCCGATGCCGCTCAGGCCGCACTTCGCAACTGGCTTGGCATCGCCAAAGCGCATGCGGCTTGGCGCACACGAGCTGTTCGCTGCCAGCGCCTGCCCCCCAACCCAATCGAGGGACGACTATTCGGCTAAGATATTGATATGCCTGAAACCGCCTGGCGATTTACGCGCTGGCTAGCACCTCATCCGCGCCGCCTCCGCCTCGAACAGCAAGCCGGAAAGGCCTTTGCCGCGCGCCGAGGCGAGGTACAAGGCGAGCGTTGCCATGTCCGGCTCGCTGCGCAGGATCGGATCCATGCCCAGCGGCAGCG